>JBMTXX010000008.1:0-30825 GCA_049453935.1 Rubrivivax sp. | reverse complement strand
CCCATGAGCGGACACCGCGGCAACAAGTCCTTCCTGCCCAGCAAGCCCTGCGCCGTCTGCGGCCGCCCGATGACCTGGCGCAAGGCCTGGGCGCGCAACTGGGACGAGGTGCGCCACTGCTCCGACGCCTGCCGCGCCCGGCGCGGGCAGGCAGCCCCTGCGAAGGACAGCCGATGAGCGACGCCGCAGGCCCGATCCGGCATCTGGTCGTCGTCCTCGGCGACCAACTGGACGAAGACGCGAGTGCCTTCGACGGCTTCGATCCGGTGCGCGATCTGGCGTGGATGTGCGAGGCCCGCGAGGAAGCCACCCACGTGCGGTCGGCTCAGCAGCGCATCGCCGTCTTCCTGGGCGCGATGCGTCACCACGCGGCCGCGCTGCGCGCCCGCGGCGTGCCGCTGGCCTACCTGCAGCACCACGAGGGCTCTCTGGCCGACGCCCTGCTCGCCACGCTGCGCCAGCGGCCGGCCGAGCGCATCGTGCTGACCGAGCCGGGCGAGTGGCGCGTGCGCGAGGCCCTGACCGCCGCCGCGGCGCAAGCCGGCGTGCCGATCGAGTTCCGCGAGGACCGTCACTTCCTGTGCAGCCGTGAGGCGTTCGCCCTGCATGCCAAGGGACGGCGCCAGTTGCGCATGGAGTACTTCTACCGCGAGATGCGCCAGCGCCATCACGTGCTGATGGATGGCGACCAGCCCGCCGGCGGCCAGTGGAACTTCGACGCCGACAACCGCGAGGCCTTCGGCCGCGAGGGCCCGGGGCTGGTGCCGCCGCCGCTGCGCTTCGCGCCGGACGAGATCACGCAGCAGGTGCTGGCCGAGGTGCGCGAGCGCTACGCCGACCACCCCGGTCGCCTGGACAGCTTCGGCTGGCCGCTGACCCGTGCCCAGGCGCTGGAAGCGCTCGACGACTTCGTGGCCCACCGCCTGCGCGACTTCGGTCGCTGGCAGGACGCGATGTGGGCCGGGCAGCCCTGGCTGTACCACTCGCTGGTCGCCGCGGCGCTGAACCTGAAGCTGCTGAACCCGCGAGAAGTGATCGCCCGCGTCGAGGCGGCGTGGCGGGCGGGCGACGTCCCGCTGGCCGCGGCCGAAGGCTACATCCGCCAGATCCTGGGCTGGCGCGAGTACGTGCGCGGCGTCTACTGGCTGCGCATGCCCGGCTACCTGAGCCTCAACGCGCTGCAGGCGCACGAACCGCTGCCCGGCTTCTACTGGACGGGCCGCACGCCGATGCGCTGCCTGTCGGACGCTGTCGGGCAGACGCTCGAGCACGGCTATGCGCACCACATCCAGCGCCTGATGGTCACCGGCCTGTACGCGCTGCTGCTGGGCGTGGACCCGCGCGAGGTGCATGCCTGGTACCTGGCGGTCTATGTCGATGCGGTCGAGTGGGTGGAGCTGCCCAACACCCTGGGGATGAGCCAGCACGCCGACGCCGGCCCGCCCACCGGTCCCGTGGAGCCGCCCGGGCCCATGGCCAGCAAGCCCTACGCCGCCACCGGGCAGTACATCGCGCGGATGAGCAACCACTGCCGCGGCTGCCGCTTCGACCCGGCACAGCGCACCGGCGACCGGGCCTGCCCCTACACCACGCTGTACTGGGACTTCCTGGCGCGCCACGAGACCCGCCTGGCCGCGAACGCGCGCATGGCGCTGCAGGTCAAGAACCTGCGCCGCATCGACGCCGAGGAACTGCGCCGCATCCGCGCAAGGGCCGACCTCCTGCGCGCCCATCCCGATGGCCACCTCCCGGCCGACGCCGGCCCGCCCCGCACACCGCCCCCCGCGCCCGACGGCACGGCTGCCGCCGATCGCGCCGCCTGACGCGACTGCCCTGTTCACCTGCCCCACCCGAACCCCGATGTCCTCTGCCGAAACCCTGAACGTCCGCGTCCGATCGATGACCTGGCAAGCCGAAGGCGTGCTGTCGGTCGAACTCACCGCCGTCGACGGCGGCGCGCTGCCGCCCTTCGACGCCGGCGCGCATGTCGACCTGCAGTTGCCGCTGCCCGGCGGCACCGTCTCGCGCAGCTATTCGCTGTGCAACGACCCACGGGAGACCCACCGCTACGTCGTCGGCATCGGCCGCGACCGCGCCAGCCGCGGCGGCTCGCGCTGGGTCCACGAGCACCTGCGTCCCGGGGCGCTGCTGCGCATCGGCGCGCCGCGCAACCACTTCCGGCTGAACGAGACGGCACCGTCCTTCGCACTGCTGGCCGGCGGCATCGGCATCACGCCGCTGCTGGCGATGGCCAGGCGCCTGCACGCGTTGGGCAAGCCCGTGCGCGCCTTGCTGGCCGCGCGCGACCGCGCCAGTGCCGCCTTCGTCGACGATTGGCGGGCCCTGGTCCCCGAGACCACGCTGCACCTGGATGCCGAAGCCGGAGGACCGCCAGACCTGCATGCCTGGCTGGCGGCCCTGCCGCGCGACACCGGCGTCTACTGTTGCGGCCCGGCGCCGATGCTCGACGCCTTCGAACGCGCCTGCGCCACCCTGGGCCTGGCGGATGCGCATGTCGAGCGCTTCACCGCCGCGCCCCCGGCGCCCGACGCCCCTGCCCCCGGCGCCTGCACCCTGGTGCTCGAGCGCAGCGGCCGCGAGATCGCGGTCCCGGCCGACAAGAGCCTGCTCGACGCGCTGCTGGACGCCGGTCTGGACGTCCCCTACAGCTGCTTCGAAGGCGTGTGCGGCACCTGCGAGACCCGCGTGCTCGACGGCGAGATCGACCACCGCGACGGCGTGCTCAGCGCCGTGGAGCGCAAGCGCGGTGACGTGATGATGGTGTGCGTCTCGCGCTGCAAGGGTGCGCGGCTGGTGCTGGATCTCTGAAGAAGGCGGCGGGAGCCCGGTCCGGCGCCGGCTGGGCCCAGCGCTGGATCATTGAAGGAGGCGGCAGAACGGCGCTACAGCGCCGACCGGGTCAGGCCACCGCCGGCGGCAGCGGCCAGCCACGCCGCTGCAGCACGGCCCGCGCGCGCTCGGGGTGATCGGTGATCACGCCGTCGACGCCGAGGTCCAGCACGCGCTCGAGGTCGGCCGGGTCGTTGACGGTCCAGGTCAGCACCGTCAGGCCCAGGGCCTGCGCCTGCGCCACGGTCTCGGCCGTCAGGTCGGCATGGTGGGCCGACCACAGCCGGCCACCGGCCGCGCGCACCATGCGCGGCACCGAGCCGTGGTCGTCGTGGCGCAGGCCGGCCGTCCAGGCCGAGGCCCGCGGCTGGCCGGCACCGATGGTGTCGAAGCCGCGCCGCTGCGCGCTGAGGTAGACGGTGCCGATCTCCGGCGCCAGCGCCTGCACCACCTGCAGCGTGCGCCAGTCGAAGGACTGCACGGTGCTGCGCGACGCCATCCCGGCGCGGCGGATCTCGGCGACCACGGCGCGCGCAAAGGCCTCGGGCGGCAGCGTCAGCTCGGGGCGCAGCGGCGAGATCTTGGTCTCGATCGACAGGCGCACCCCGGTGGCGCCGCGACGACGCACGAGCTCGAAGACCTCGGACAGACGGGCCAGCGGCGTGCCGTCCACAGGCTGCTGCTGCGGGAACAGCTGCGCGGTGCGGCTGCCCGGACGGACGCGGCCCACGTCGTAGCGCTGCAGCTCGGCCCAGTCGGTGTGGGCGATCACCGGGCCCGGGGCGTCGAGGTGACGGCCGTCGGGGCCGCGCGTGAGCTCGGGGTTGAGCTGCGGGTCGTGCGAGACCACGACCACGCCGTCGCGGCTGACGCCGACGTCGAGCTCCAGCGTGCTCACGCCGATCTCCAGCGCCAGCTCGAAGGCCGGGAGCGTGTTCTCCGGCCGCAGCCCACGCGCCCCGCGGTGGCCCTGCAGGTCGATCGCCCGAGGCGCCGCGCCGCGGGCGACCCCCGGCCCCGGCGCCGACGCCGCGATGAGCCCGAGCGCCTGCGCCCCCGAGACGAGCACCTGCCGGCGCTGCATCACCGCGCCGCCCGCTTACTGCCCGGCCGGGCTGTTCCAGACGGTGTGGACCGCCTCGATATCGGCCAGCACCTGCGGCGAGAGTTCGACGTCGAATGCACGGACCTGCTCCTCGAGCTGCGCCAGCGAGGTCGCGCCGATGATGGTCGAGCCGACGAAGGAGCGCTGCTTCACAAAGGCCAGCGCCAGTTGCAGCGGCGTCAGGCCGTGCTTGCGCGCGACCGCGTCGTACTGCGCGGCCGCCTCCAGCGCCCGGGGGCGCTTGTAGCGGTCGCCGAACTGCGGAAAGCGCACCAGCCGCGCGTCCGCCAGCCCGGGACGCGGCGTGTCGCCGAAGGCGCCGATCGTGCCGTCGGCGGCGGTGTACTTGCCCGTCAGCAAACCCATGGCCAGTGGCGAGTAGGCCAGCAGCGGCACGTCGAGCTGGTGGCTGGCCTCGGCCAGATCGCCGTCGAAGGTGCGCATCAGCAGGCTGTAGCCGTTCTGGATGGACGCCGGCGGCGGCAGGCCGTTCTCGCGCGCCAGGCGGACGAACTCGCACACGCCGAAGCAGGTCTCGTTGGACAGCCCGTAGGCGCGGATCTTGCCGGCACGCATGGCCGCGGCCAGGGCCTCGATCTGCTCGAGGATGGGCGTGCACTCGCGCTGCTGGGTGACGTCGTACTGCCAGGCGCCGAACATCGGCACGTAACGCTCGGGCCAGTGGATCTGGTACAGGTCGATGTGGTCGGTCTGCAGCCGGCGCAGGCTGTCGTCGATGGCCCAGGGGATGGTGCGGGCGTCCACCCGGGTGTTGCCGTTGCGGATCCAGTCGCGCCGGCCCGGCCCGGCGATCTTCGACGCCAGCACGATCTCGTCGCGGCGCCCGGGGTTGCGTCCCAGCCACTGGCCGATGTAGGTCTCGGTGCGGCCCTGCGTCTGCGGCCCGGGCGGCACCGGATACATCTCGGCCGTGTCGATGAAGTTGATGCCGAGCTCGAGCGCACGCTCGATCTGCGCATGCGCCTGCTCGGGCGTGTTCTGCTCGCCCCAGGTCATCGTGCCCAGGCAGATGTCGGTCACTTCCAGCGGGCTGGCGCCCAGGCGGCGGGTCTTGCGTGCTTTCATGTGTAGGTCCTGTCTGAATCCTGGCGGCGTTCGTCACCCGGGCCGGGCCGGCGGGGACGGTTCAGTTCACCTTGAACCGCTCCACCGTCTCGCGCCGGACCTCGATGCCCAGGCCGGGGCCATCGGGGATGCGGACCATACCATCGACCAGGTCCAGCGGCTCGGCCACCAGGTCCCGACGGAAGGGATGCGACGAGCGGTCGTACTCGAGCACCGGGGGGCGCGCGTACAGGCTGTGGTGGGCCACCGGCAGCGCCGCGATCATCTGCAACGAGGCCGCCTGCGCCACGGCCGAGCCCCAGACGTGGGGGTTGACCTCGATGCCATGGGCCTGCGCCAGCACGGCGATGTGACGCGCGGCGGTGATGCCGCCGCACGAGCCGATGTCGGGCTGGGCGATGTCGACGGCGTGACGGCCGAGCAGTTCACGGAAGCCGTAGAGGGTGTGCTCGTTCTCCCCGCCGGCGATCGGCGTGCGCAGGCGCCCGCGCAATTCCACATAGCCGTCGATGTCCTCGGGCACCACCGGCTCCTCGTACCAGCGCACGCCGATGTCGTCGAGCACCCAGCCCAGACGCAGCGCCTCGGCGCGTCCGTAGGCGTGGTTGGTGTCCACCATCAGCGTGACACCGCGGCCCTGCATCGCCTTGGCGATGGCCTGGATGACCTCGATGTCGTCGTCCACGCCGTAGCCGAGCTTGACCTTCATCAGCCGGAAGCCGGCCGCCAGGTGACCGTGCGCCTCGTCGACCAGACGCGCCACCTCGCCCTGGCCCTGGACGCGGTAGAAACCGGTGGCATAGGGCTGCACCTGGGTGCGGAAGGCCCCGCCGAGCAGCTTGTGCACCGGCAGGCCGTGGTGCTTGCCGGCCAGGTCCCACAGCGCGATGTCGACCGCGCTGATCGCGGCCACCACGGTGCCCTTGCGCCCGTGGTCGCGGGTCTGGTGGTACATGCGGTGCCACAACACCTCGATGTCCAGCGGGTCGGCGCCCAGCACCAGTGGGCGCAGCGCGTGCTCGACGGCAGCGGCCGCCACCTGCGGCGGCTCCAGGCCCTGCGCGAAGGCCTCGCCCCAGCCCACGAGGCCGGTGTCGGTCTCGACCTCGACCAAGGTGGCCGAGCGCCGGTGCACCCAGCCCTGCGAGAAGGCGAAAGGCTGCGTCAGCGGGCTCTGCAGCACATGCACGCGGACATCGTCGATCTTCATGCGGGTGTCTCCTGTGTGTCGTGGCTTGTTCAGATCTGTTGCAGCGCCCAGCCCAGCGCGCCGCAACCCAGCACCACCGCCCAGGGCGGTGTCTTCCAGACGGTCAACGCGAGCAGCGCCAGCAGCACGACGCTGACGTCCTTGGGGCCTTGCACCGCGGCCGACCACACCGGCTGGAAAAGCGCCGCCAGCAGCCAACCGACCACCGCGGCATTCACGCCCGCCAGCGCCGCCTGCGCCGCCACCTGACGGCGCAGCACAGCCCAGAACGGCAGCGTGCCCAGCACCAGCAGCAGGCCGGGGAGGAAGACCGCCACCAGGCACAGCAGCCCGCCAGCCCACCCGGCCGGCCCGGTGGACATCGACGCGCCAAGGAAGGCGGCAAAGGTGAACAGCGGCCCGGGCACGGCCTGCGCCACGCCGTAGCCTGCGAGGAAGACCTCTTCCGGCACCCAGGCGCTGGCGACGACCTCGGCCTCGAGCAGGGGCAGCACCACGTGCCCGCCGCCGAAGACCAGCGCGCCGGCGCGGTAGAAGGCGTCGAACTGCGCCAACGCGGGGTCTCGCAGCACCGACGCGGCCAGCGGCAGCGCCAGCAGCAAGCCCATGAAGATCGCCAGGCAGACGCCGGCCATGCGCATCGACACGGGCACGCGCAGGTCACCGGGGTCGGCCGCTCCGGGGGCGCCCGTGGGCGGGGCCGATAGGCCGGTCATGGCCGTCAGGTCTGGCTCGGCCTGCGGACGCAGGCGCCACAGCCCGACCGCGGCAGCACCGGCCAGGACCGCGAACTGCATCGCCAACCCCGGCAGCCACAACACCGCGACCGCGGCCGCGACCATCAGCGTGGCCCGCACGGCGCCTTGGCACAACGCCCGCGCCATGCCCCACACCGCCTGCGCCACGACGGCCACTGCCGCGAGCTTCAGGCCGTGCAACACCCCGGCCGGCAGCGCATCGCCCGCCTGCGCCAGGCCGAGCGCGAGCGCGATGAGGGCCAGCGCCGACGGCAGCGTGAAACCCGCCCAGGCGGCCAGCGCGCCGCGCAAGCCGGCCCGCGACAGGCCCAGCGCGAACCCGACCTGGCTGCTCGCCGGCCCGGGCAGGAACTGGCACAGCGCCACCAGATCGGCGTAGGCGCGCTCGTCCAGCCAGCGGCGACGGGTGACGAACTCCTGGCGGAAAAAGCCCAGGTGCGCGACCGGACCACCGAAGGAAGTGAGCCCCAGATGCAGGAAGACCGAAAAGACCTCCAGGACGCCGCGTCCAGGTGTTTCCGACTGCGTCACCAACGGCTCCCGATGACAACCCTGGAGGGAACGTCTGGACGCAGGCTCGGGCGCCTTCGTCGACAGCCGTCGACGACGCGACGGCGCTCGCTCACCCCACCACCAACCGCGCCGCGCCCGCCGCCGGCGCGCAGCGGCCCACCACCGCGGCGCGATCGAACCCGTGCCGCACGAAGGTGGCGAGCACCGCGTCCAGCGCCTCGGGTGCGCAGGCCACCAGCAGACCGCCGCTGGTCTGCGGATCGGTCAGCAAGGCCTGGTCTTCGGGGGCGAAGCCCGCGGGCAGCACGACGTCGCGGCCGTAGCCGGCCCAGTTGCGGCCCGAGGCGCCGGTGACGTATCCCTGGGACGCCAGCGCGCGCACGCTGTCAAGCAAGGGCACGGCAGACCAGTCGATCTGCACCTCCAGCCCGGCGCCGCGCGCCATCTCCAGGGCGTGTCCTCCCAGGCCGAAGCCGGTGACGTCGGTCAGCGCATGCACCCCCGGCAGCGCGGCCAAGTCGGGCCCCGGGGTGTTGAGACGGGTGGTGGTGGCGATCATCTGCGCATAGCCGGCGTCGCCGAGCAAGCCCTTCTTCAGCGCCGCGCTCATCACGCCCACACCCAGCGGCTTGCCGAGCACGAGCAGATCCCCCGCCTGCGCATCGGCGTTGCGCTTGACGTGGTCAGGATGGACCAGACCCAGGGCGACCAGACCGTAGATGGCCTCGACCGAGTCGATGGTGTGACCGCCGGCCACAGGGATACCGGCCGCGCGGCACACCGAGGCACCGCCTTCGAGGATGCGGCCGATGGTCGACGTGGACAGCACGTTGATCGGCATGCCCACCAGCGCCAGCGCCAGGATCGGGCGCCCGCCCATCGCATAGACGTCGCTGATGGCGTTGGTGGCGGCGATGCGACCGAAGTCGTGCGGGTCGTCGACGATGGGCATGAAGAAGTCGGTCGTCGCGATCAGCGCCTGTTCGTCGTTCAGGCGGTAGACCGCCGCGTCGTCGGCGGTCTCGATGCCGACCATGAGTTCCTTCGGGATCGGCATCGCCGCCGTGCCCTTCAGGATCTCGGACAGCACGCCAGGGGCGATCTTGCAGCCGCAGCCTCCGCCATGGGACAGCGAGGTCAGGCGCGGCTCGGTGGCTGCCATCGAATCAGGGGCGTTCATGGGGATCTCCGTTGGGCGAGGTGGTGGCGGGCGCTGCCGGCGGGGCGGCGGGGCGGCGCGGATGGGTCTTCAGAAGTCGTCGCCGAACAGGCCGGCCACGATGCGCCTGAGGGCCAGCGCCTCGGCCTCGGGCGCGTAAGCGCCCGCGAGCGAGGCCGCCTGGCGTCGCAAAGCGGGAAGCATATCGGCATCGTCGCGCGCGCGCTCGAGCAGAAGCGACAGCGCCATCGCGTCGCCAGCCGGGAAGTACCCCTGCCAATCGTCGCCCAGCAAACCGACGTTGCCGTCGATGCGCGAGGCCAGCACCGGTGTGCCGCTTCGCAGTGCTTCGATGACCACGTGGGCGCCGCCTTCCATGCGGCTCGGATGCACCAGCAGGTGCGCGGCCTGGATGCGACGTCTCGTGGCCAAATGATCGAGGCCCCCGAGCCAGCGATAGCGCGGGTGCCGCGCCTGCAGCGCCTGGGCCTGTGCGCCCAGCGCAGGGTCGAGCGCGCGGCCGATATGGTCCAGCCGCAGATCGGGGCGGTGGACCAGTTGCTGCGCTGCAGCGAGGTAGGTCAGCGGGTCCTTCTCCTCGCGCAGGTGCCCCACCATCAGGGCGCGAAGGTGACCCGCCGGCTTGTCCAGGGTCTGGCGCGCGCTGCACGATTGCAGCACCGTGTGGCATTTGACGCGCGCGCGGGCGTCCAGACGCTGCGCACCCAGGGCATTGAGCACGATCAAGGCATCGGCCAGCGCCAGCGAGCGTTGTGCAGCGGCGTCGGTGTCGATGTCGCGGTAGAGGTCGGTGCCGGTGAGCACCACGACCAGTGGTGCGCCCGGGACCAGACTGCCGCCCTGGCGCGCGGCGGCCCAGTCAGCGATCGACGACGCCGAGCGCCTTGCGTGCAAGGCCACAAGCGCATCGGCAGATTCATCGCCGGTGGACCAGCGCGGTGCCAGTCTCACACGGTATGCCTTGCCCAGCATCCGAGCCCAGCGCCGCGCGGTCTGCCAGTTGCCGTTGTTGGCATCCGCCAGCGCCGGCGTGACGATGAGCAGTGACCGACGACGCGCCATGCCGCAAGCGTAACGTAACGCCAGCCGTGCGCGTTCGGTCGCAAGGTGCCACAGATCACTCGCCACACTCTGGCGTTAACCTACAGGCCGCCGGCGGGACCGGGGCCTGTCGCCCCGAGGCCTCCCACCAGCGACAGCCCTGTGCTCATGACTCTCGACCCCCTCCATCGGCGCGAAGCCGAGCCTGTCGCAGCCGTTCCCGCCGCCGCGTGGCTCGCGCGGTGCGGCGACGCCCCCCCGCTGGCACAAGCCCTGCAGGCCAGCCGCGCGGACACGCTGGAGACGTTCGCGCGGCTCGAACGCGCGCTCCCGGGACTGCAGGTACCGAAACAGCCTCAACTGAACCTGCCGCTGTGGGAACTCGGCCACATCGGCTGGTTCCAGTCCCGCTGGACGATACGCAACCCGCAGTGGCACCAGGGCCGGCGCGCCGACCCCGATGCGCCGCTGCTGGGGGGCCAGCCCGGGGTGCGCATCGACGCCGACGGGCTCTACGATTCCAGCGCAGTCCCGCACGCCTGTCGATGGAGCCTGTCACTGCCCGACGCGGACACGACCCGGGCCGAGTTGGAGACCCAGCTCGCGGCGGTGATCGCACTGCTGGAGAGCATCGCGGGCAGCGGCGCCGACTCGCAGTGCCGCGACAGCGCAGAGCCTGCGCAGGTGGAAGGGGAAGGCGGTGACGGTGCCACCGCCGCGCGCGACGACGCGCTGTACTTCTTCCGTCTGGCGCTGCTGCACGAGGACATGCACCACGAGGCGGCGCTGTACATGGCGCAGGGCCTGGGTGTGGAAGTCGACGACCCGCGCTGGCAGCCAGCCCCGCTGCCCGAGCCACCGCCGCCGGTGCGCCTGCGGGCCGCCACCTGGCGGCTCGGCAGCCCGGCGCACGCAGGCTTCGCCTTCGACAACGAACTGAGCGCGCGCGACGTGAGCTTGGGCGACTTCGAGATCGACGCGCAGGCGCTGCGCTGGGCGGAGTTCCTGCCGGGCGTGGAGGCGGGCGCCTGCTCATCGCCCGCGCACCTGCGACGCGACGGCTGCGGGCGGTGGCAGCGACGACGCCACGGCCGCTGGGACACACTGGACTTGCGCGAGGCCGCCTGCCATCTGACGCTGGACCAAGCCCTGGCCTGGTGCGCCTGGGCGGGCCGCCGCCTGCCCACCGAGGCCGAATGGGAACGCGCGGCCTGCACCTGCCCCGAAACCTTCCGCTGGGGGGACGTCTGGGAATGGACCGCCAGTCCGTTCGCGCCTTACCCCGGCTTCGAGCCGCACCCATACCGCGACTACTCTGCCCCGTGGTTCGACGGCCGTCCGGTGCTGCGGGGGGCCTCGTACATGACGCAGCCGCGCATGCGCCATCCGCGTTACCGAAACTTCTTCCCCGGCCACCGCAGCGACGTGCCAGCGGGACTGCGCACCTGCGCGCGATGAGAGGCCGCAGCAGTGACAGAGCGTGGCGGACGCGGCCTCAGCCCGAGGCCAGCATCACGGCAAACCAGCCCTGCGCGTCGCTCCAGACCTGCACCTCACGAAACCCGGCCTCGCGCAGCAGGGCCTCGAAGCCGGCTGGCGTCCACTTCCAGCTGTTCTCGGTGTGCAGGCGCTCACCGGCCGCAAAGGCGCGACGTCCGCCCCCCCACCGCACCACGAGCGCCTCGCGCGCCTGCAGGTGCATCTCGATGCGCGAGGCATGGGGGTCGAACAGCGCCACGTGCTGCCACTGCCGCACGTCGAAGTCCGCTTGGAGCAGACGGTTCAGGTGCAGCAGCAGGTTCAGGTTGAAGGCCGCGGTGACGCCGAGCGGGTCGTCGTAGGCGCGCTCGAGGACATCTGCGTCCTTGACCAGGTCCACCCCGATGAGCAGCGCGCCACCTGCAGCCGTCGCGCGTGCCTCACGCAGCAGGCGCAGCGCCTGGGCGGGGTCGAAGTTGCCGATGCTCGAGCCGGGATAGAAGACCAGCGCGCGGTCGTCGATGAGTTGCGGCGGCAGCGCCAACTGCGACGAGAAGTCCACGCCCACCCCCACCATCTCCACCGCCGGGTGTTCGCGCTGCAGGCAGGCCAGCGCCTGGCGCAGGAATTCCACCGAGATGTCCACGGCGACGTAGCGGCGCGGCTCGAGCAGCCCGAAAAGCCGCGCCGCCTTGGCGCAGTTGCCGGCCCCCAGGTCGACAAGCGCCGCCGCGCCGCCCGTGGCCTGGCGTGCGGCACGGGCGATGGCCTGGCCATGGGCGGTGAAGATCGCCGCTTCGGTGCGCGTGGGGTAGTACTCTGCGGTCTCGGTGATGGCGTCGAACAGGCGTGAGCCGAGCGCGTCGTAGAAGAACTTGGGTGAGACGGCGGCAGGGTCTCGCAACAGGCCCTGGGCCGCCTCGGCGGCCAGCGCCTGGTCATCGGGCCGGTGCAGTTCGATGAAACGGGGCGTGCGCATGCCCGCATTCTCGCCAAGCGTGTGGACGATGCGGTCTCGACGCGCCAAGTCAATCCCAAGCGCGCACGCCGTATCGGCGGTCGAACTACAGTCCGTTCGAGCAACCGTCCGCCCGACCGCGCCGAATGCGGCGAATTAACACGCCAGGAGTCCCGATGAACAGCCTCTCGCCCCTCCGCACCCTCCAGGCCTTGATGGCGGGCGCAGTCGTCGCCTTCGCCGCGACAGTGCATGCGCAGCCGGTCTTCCGGGTCAGCACCATTCCCGAGGAAGCCGCCACCGAGCAGGTGCGCAAGTTCACGCCGATCGCCAACTATCTGAGCAAGCGGCTGGGCATGAAGGTGGAATTCACCCCGGTCAGCGACTACCCGGCCGCGGTGGAGGCGCTGGTCAACCGCAAGGTCGATCTGGTCTGGCTGGGTGGCTTCACGCACGTGCAGGCCCAGATCCGCTCAGGCGGGCGTATCGTGCCGCTGGCCCAGCGCGAGGAGGACACGAGGTTCCAGTCGGTCTTCATCGCCAAGACCGATTCGGGCATCCGCACACTGGCCGACCTCAAAGGTCGCCAGATCAGCTTCGGTTCGCAGAGCAGCACGTCGGGTCATCTGATGCCGCGGCATTTCCTGCTGCAGGCCGGCCTGACACCCGAGAAGGACTTCCGTCGTGTGGCCTACAGCGGCGCGCACGACGCCACGATCGCCTCGGTGGTCAGCGGAAAGGTCGATGCAGCAGCGCTCGACATCACGGTGTGGCGCAAGTTCGTGAACGAGAACCGGGTCGACACGCGCGCCGTCAACGTGTTCCACACCACGCCCACGTTCTTCAACTACAACTGGTCGATGCATGCCGATGCACCGGCGGACCTGCGCGAGCGCGTCAAGCAGGCGCTGCTGGACCTGGACCCGGCCACGCCCGAGGGCAAGGAGATCCTGCAGCTCAACCGCGCCACACGCTACATCCCGACGGCACCCGAGAACTACAAGGGCTTGGAAGCCGCCGGCCGCAGTGCAGGGCTGATCTGATGGACGGCGCCAGTCGCCCCGCCGCAGCGTCGCGGCCGAAAGGGTGGGCCGTGTCTGCGGCCTCGGCGCTCCACGTGCGCCCCATGGCCGCATGATGACACTCGGCCTGCAGGCGGTCTCGGCGCGCCACCCCGCCGCACGCGCCGGCGCCGCACCGGCGCTGCAGGGACTGACGCTCGAAGTGGCGCCGGGCGAGCAGCTGGCGGTGATCGGCCCCTCCGGCGCCGGGAAGACCACGCTGCTGCAGGTGCTGTCCTGCGCGATGCGTCCCACGGCAGGACACCTGCAGTTGGAGGGCATCGACCCCTGGACGCTGCCGCGACGCGACCTGCAGCGCTTGCGCGGCCGGTTGTTCCTGGCCCCGCAGGTACCGCCACTGCCGCCACGACAGCGCGTGGTGACCTCGGTGCTGGCCGGGCGGCTGCCGGCCCTGAGCCTGATGGCCAGTGTGCGCAGCCTGTTCTACCCGAGCGACATCCCGGCAGCACACGCCGCACTCGAGCGCTTCGACCTCGCCGACAAGCTCTTCGAGCGCGTGGACCGGCTGTCCGGTGGAGAGCGGCAGCGCGTCGGTCTGGCGCGCGCATTGCTCGCCCCGGCACGCGTGTGGCTCGTCGATGAGCCGTTGTCGGCGCTGGACCCGACGCGGTCACGCCAGGCACTGGTCGCGCTGGTCGACGAAGCCCGGCTGCGCGGGATCACACTCGTGGCCACGCTGCACCAGGTGGACCGGGCGCTGGCCCATTTCCCGCGCATCGTGGGGCTGCGCGACGGGCGTACGGCCTTCGACCTGCCCGCGGCCGACGTCACGCGCGAGCATCTGGCCGCGCTGTACGCACAGTTCGAGCACGAACTGCGCGGTGAGCCTGCGGCGCCTGGCGGTCAGGCCGACGTGCCCCCGCAGGCCGCGCCGGTGGTCATGCACTGCCGGTGAGGCCTCGCGCCCAGCGCTGACGTTCCCTCCACCACCTCGACCACCCTGCTCTGCCGCCGCGAAGATGAACGCCGCGAAGACCGCCCCGCCCACACGCGATCCGGCCTGGCTCGGCCGCGTGTTCTGGGGCGCAGCGGCCCTCGTCGTCATGTGGCCGTTGATGCACGCCACGGAGTTCCGTCCCTGGATCCTGTTCGAGGCGCGCAACCTGCAGGTCACCGGTGAATTCCTCGCGAGCTTCGTGCCACCGGCCCATTCGACCGAATTCCTCGCGATGGTCGCACGCGAGACCTGGCGCACCGTGGCCATCGCCACCGCGGGGCTCACACTGGCGCTGGTGATCGCGGTGCCACTGGCGCTGCTGGCGACCTCGGTGCTGTCGGTCTCCGCGCTGGCCGGTCGCATGGCGCGGGGGCCCTTCCTGCTGCGTCAGGCGGTGCGCTGGCTGCTGATCGTGTTGCGCAGCGTGCCGGAGCTGGTGTGGGCACTGGTGTTCGTGCGCGTCGTCGGCCTGGGCCCGACAGCCGGCGTGCTGGCGATCGCGCTCACCTACGGCGGCATGCTGGGCAAGGTCTACGCCGAGATCCTGGAAAGCGGCGAGCCGCATGCCACGCAAACCCTGCTGCGCAACGGCTCCTCGCGGTTGCAGGCCTTCTTCTTCGGCCTGCTGCCGCAGAACGCAGCCGAGTTGACCAGCTACACCGTCTACCGCTGGGAGTGCGCCATCCGCAGCTCGGTGGTGCTGGGCTTTGTCGGGGCCGGCGGGCTGGGCCAGCAGATGGACAATTCGATGAAGATGTTCAACGGTGGCGAGGTGCTGACGATGCTGGCAGTTTTCGTCGCTCTGGTCGCGCTGGCTGACCGCGTCAGCGCGGGCCTGCGTCGGGCGCTGGGCTGAGCGTCGAGCGTCCTGCGCCATGCCCGTGCCGTCCGAGCCGCCTGTCCGCCGTCCCGGCATTGCCGCGGCCAACACCCCGTATCGCTTGCCGCCGCGCCTGTTCGACGCGCGCTGCCGCGCCTGCTGGTTCAGCGCGGCAGTGCTCGCGCTGGTTGTCGCAAGCTTCGCGACGCTGGACCTGCAGTGGGCACAGTTCTTCTCGATCGAGGCCGCGCGCAGCATGGGGCGCTTCGTCGGCGAGTTCTTCCCGCCGGACCTGCAGCCGGCGTTCGTGCAGCGCGTGGTCCAGGCGACCTGGGAGACGCTGGCGATGTCGGCGCTGGGCACGGCGCTGGCGGCCGTCGGCGGTCTGGCGCTCGCGCTGCCAGCGAGCCGGCTGCACGTGGATGATCGTGCACCCGGGCGATCGGCCACGCGCATGTTGCTGAACGCACTGCGCTCGGTGCCCGAGCTCGTCTGGGCCGCCCTGTTGCTGATCGCCGCCGGTCTCGGCCCCTTTGCCGGCACGCTGGCGCTGGCTTTCCACACCACGGGTGTGCTCGGGCGACTGTTCGCCGAGGCCATCGAGAACGCCCCTCCCGGGCCGGGGGCGGCGCTGCGCGGCCAGGGTCTGGGCCGGCTGCGCGTGTTTCTCTATGCCACGCTGCCCCAGGTGCTGCCCCAGTTGATGAGCTACACCCTGTACCGTTGGGAGAACAACATCCGGGCCGCGGCGGTGCTTGGCGTCGTCGGCGCCGGCGGCCTGGGGCAGATGCTGTCCTTCCACATGGGGCTGTTCCACATGGGCAAGACCGCCACCATCGTCGGGGCCATGCTGGCCCTGGTGGCACTGGTTGACGGCCTGAGTCTGGCCGCACGGCGCTGGCTGACGCGCTGAGGAAGAGGCGGCGTGTCGGGCGTGACGGGAGCGCTGGATTGAAGGGACAGGCACCACGGGTGGGATGGCTGTTCGCCTACGACTGGGATCAGCTTGCGCTGAGGCGCCTGGCGTCGGCCGGCTGGGCGCGTTTCGACACCGCGGGCTTCGACCTCTTCTCCTTTCCCAGCCAGCTGCGCCTGGCGGGCTTCGACATCGAGCGCTTCGCCGATCGGCAGGCCCGACGGGGCAAACGCCTGGGTTGGCAGGCCGTGCTGTCACACCACGAACAGTTCGGTGCCCTGGCCGCCGCGCTGGTGGCGGAAAGAC
Source organism: Rubrivivax sp. (assembly GCA_049453935.1). GTDB lineage: Bacteria > Pseudomonadota > Gammaproteobacteria > Burkholderiales > Burkholderiaceae_C > Rubrivivax. The sequence goes on along the minus strand of JBMTXX010000008.1, from coordinate 14,584 downwards.
TGGGGCTGCACGGCCCCCGCGCACAGGCCATCCTGGCGGCACAGCACAAGCTGCATGCCAGACGCGTGCTGCAGCAGGTCGCCCCGGAGGCCAACCTCGCTCACGGGCTGCTTCCGGCCAGACACGGCGAGCCGGTGCCCGAAGGCCTGATGTACCCGGCCTATGTCAAGCCCGTGAAGGCGGCCTTTTCGGTGCTGGCGCGCCGGGTGGACAGCCGCGAGGAACTGCAGGCCCACACCCGTTTCAGTTCCTGGGAACGTTGGCTGGTGCAGCGTCTCGTCGAGCCCTTCGACCGCGTCGCGCGTGCTCGGCTGCCGCAGGCGGGCCCAGCACACCGCATGCTGATGGAGGAGCCGGTGGCACCATCCGTGGCGCAGTACAACCTCGACGGCTGGGTACGCCGCGGACGCGCCCATGCGCTGGGTGTGGTCGATGCGATCATGGTGCCAGGCACCCAGGCTTTTCTGCGCTGGGAGGTGCCGAGCCGGCTGGAGACGACGGTGCAGGCGCGGGTGCTGGATGTGGCGCAGCGTTTCCTCGAGGCCATCGGCTTCGACGACGGGGTCTTCAACCTGGAGTTCTTCCATGACGCGCAAAGCGGCCGCCTGAGCGTGATCGAGTGCAACCCGCGCATGGCCTCGCAGTTCGGTGACCTCTACCGTCGCGTGCTCGGCGTGGACGTGCATGCGATGGCGGTGGCGCTGGCGCTGGGGGAGGATCCGTCGACCGTGCCGCGTGTCGCGCCGACGGCGGGTGCGGCCGCCAGTCTGGTCTACCGGAGCTTTCCAGGTCAGCCGGTGCCGGACCCGCCCGATGCCGCTCGCCGCGCCGCCTTCGCTCGCGGCTGGCCTGACGGCTTGCTGTTCCATTTCCCCAAAAGCGGCGCAGGGCTCAGACGGGACTTCAAGTGGACCGGGAGCCACCGCTACGGCATCGTGCACCTGGGCGCCGCCGATCACAACCAGTTGCGCCTGCAAGCAGAGCGCGCGAGTGCGGCCCTTGGATGGCCGGCCCCCTACGCCGGTGGGGCGGGCCCGCCTTCTGCTGCCGGATCTGCGCCACCGCCAGTGGTGCACGACGTGGGCGTATCGGCTCCGCTGGCCGGAGTGCGTTGAACGGGCCGGGGGCAGGCGACACCCGCCGTCCGGGCCGCGTCCACGACGCGCTGTCGGCCGATGGCGTACCGGCTCGGGCCCTCAGGGCGACGCGGGCCGACCACGCAGGATGGATTGCGGGTAGCGCTCGAGCAGTTCCGCCAGCGCGCGCATCGCGCGTGCCGCGGCGGCCATCTCCTGCAGCGCCGTGTCGGCGTTGCGCCGCAAGGAGGAATCCTGTGCCGCCGCCGCCGCCAGCGCCGCAGCGGCGGCGCTGATCTGGTCAGCGCTGCGCCGCAAGTCGGCCACCAGCGGCTGCCCGGCGCGCGCCAGCGTCTCCAGCTCCGAGGCTGCGCTGCCGACCTGCCCCGCCGCCGTGACCACCCCGGCGCCCGCAAGTTGCACTGCGGGAACGGCCGCGTCAGCCACGCGCTCGGCCGCGGCCGACGCGCGACGCGCACTCTGGCGAAGCTCTTCGACCATCGGCTGTCCGGCCCGCGCCAGCGCATCGACCTGAGCGGCAGACGCGCCAGCCTTTGCGGCCGCATCGGCGATGCCTGATGCGGCCTGTGTCAATGCAGGCCCGGCCGTCGCCGCAACCGCTTCGGCGGCTGCGGCAGCGCGCTGCGCGCTGCGACCGACCTCAGCCACCACGGACTGGCTGCTCCGCGCCAGGACCTCGGCCTGGGCCGCTGCCGCGCCGAGCTGGCGCATCGACGCATCGATTCCGCCTGCTGCACGGGTGAAGTCAGCTGACGCGGCAGCGACGGCCGACTGCGCGCCGCCGGCCAGTTGCTGCACGGCCTGCGCGGCCACCCCGGACGCTCCCGCGAACTGCCCAGCCGCTGACGAGATGCCTGAAGCGGCAGACTGCATCGACGCACCGGCGGCAGACGCCGCCGCCTCGGCGGCGGTAGCCACGCGTCCTGTCGACGCGCCGATGTCGGACGCCGCAGATCGCAGCGACGCGCTGGCCGTGGCGGCGACCGACTCGGCAGAAGCGGCCATCCGCCCCGCCGCAACGCGGATACCGTCTGCAGCCGACTCAGCGGAACGGCCGGCAGTCACAGCGGAAGCCTCGGCAGCCACCGCCACACGGCTGGTCTGCGCGCGCAGGTCCTCGACGAGCGGGACGCCGGCGCGTGCCAGCGCCTCGGCCTGCACCGCGGCGCTGCCCAGCCGCTCGGCCACGATGCCCGTCTGACCGGAAATCGTCTGCATCGTGGTGCGCGCCTGCCCCGCGGTGAGTTCCACGGCGGACGCCGAGCGCTGCGCTGCGGTGCCCAGATCCTGCACGAGCGACTGGCTGTCACGCGCCAACGTCTGGATGCCTCGAGCAGCCTCCTCCAACGCCCGGGACACGGTGTTCACGTCGGTCGAGGCGCGATCGATCGCGCCGGTGGCCGAGACAGCGGTTCGATCGAGGGCCTCGGCACCACGCTCCACCGAAGCAACAGCACGGGGCAGGCCGGTCCGCAGGTCATCGACCAGATTTTCGCCGGCGCGTGCCAGCGCATCGACCCGGCCAGCCGAGCGCTGCAGCGCGGCTGCGGCCACACCGATCTCGGACGCAGCGGTTCCCGCCTGCGCCAGTACAGGCGTGGTCGCCTCGACGAGCGGCTGGACCTGCGCCATGGCTTGCCTTGCCTCTGCCAGCGTCCGCTCGAGCGCGCGGGCCAGCGGCTCGGCCTCGCGTGTCCACGCCTGCGCCGCCTGGCGCATCGCCACCGCACCGGCTGCCGCTTCATCGAGCGCGCGATCGGCTCGACGGCTTTCCAGCAGCGCCCGTGTCCCTGCAGCCGTCGCAGCCAGATCGGCGCCGATGCGCGCGAGGTCCAGTCCGGCAAGCTGGTCCTGCAGGGTCTGCAACCGGGTCAGCCCCGTGGGTATCCGCGGCAAGTCGCCCACCGCGGCCCCCCCCTGGTCGCCGGCCCCCATGGCAGCACCCTGTCGACCTGCATCGAAATCGAGATCGACGTACAGCAGCCCGCTGAGCAGGCTCTGCGTCGACAGACGCGCCACCAGCCCGCGATCGATCAGGGCCTGGACGACACCTCCCGCCGCGCCGCCCTGCTCGCCGACCAGCCCGGACAAGGCCCGGACGTCGAACTCCGCCGTCACCGGCAAGGACACGGCCGCGCGGTCCGACGAGGTCAGGCCGATGTCGACGATCTGCCCGACGCGCACGCCCCTGAGCACGACCGGGGCGCCCTTCTGCAGCCCGTAGACGGAGGACTCGAACACCATCAGCGCCCGCTCGGTGCCGCCGAACCAGCCGCCGCGCGTGAGCACAAGGGCCACGATCAGTGCCACGAGGCCGAGCAAGGCGAAGACGCCCACGCGCCAGTTGCGATCCCGATTCACATCAACCCCCTCTGCCGGATGCCGCAGGCGCACGAAGAGCAGCTGGGCGTCTCGAAGAGCCGTGCGCCGGGCCCCATCGCACGACCGGAGTGTCGCGCCCCATTCCTGTTCACACCACGGCCTCGCCCATCGCACGCCCGGTCTCGGCCTGTCGTCGCAGAAAGGCCCGTACGGCCGGCGGCCCATGATCGACCAGCCAGTCCGGGGCCGCCAGCGCCGTCATCGTGCAGGCCCGCTCGTCCAGATAAAGCATGCGATCGGCCACGGCCAGCACGCTGGCCACCTCGTGCGTGACCATCACGATGGTGGTGCCGAGCTCGCGCCGAAGCTGCAGCATCAGCGCGTCCAGCCGCGCGGCGTTCGGCGGGTCCAGCCCGGAGCCCGGCTCGTCCAGGAACAGCAGTTCGGGCTCGAGCACGAGCGCTCGCGCCAGCGCGACCCGCTTGCGCATCCCACCCGAGAGCTCGGCCGGCATCAGGTCCAGCGCATCGGCCATCCCGACCAGATCCAGCTTCGCGTGCACCCGCTGCGCTCGCTGCCCGGCGTCGAGGTCGCTGAACAGGCGAAGCGGCAGCAGCAGGTTCTCGGCAACCGACATCGAAGTCCACAGCGCCCCGGACTGGAACATGACCCCGAAGTGGCGTCGCAGAGCGGCCAGCCTCACGTCGTCGCCGGCGTGCAGGTCCTGACCGTGCAGCAGAACGCGACCGGCACGGGGACTGGCCAGGCCGACGAGGTGGCGCAGCAGCGTCGTCTTGCCGCTGCCACTGGGCCCGACCACGGCCAGCACCTCACCGCGCCGAACATCGAAGGTCAGCCCGGACTGGACGACGCGTCCGCCAGCCTCGATCTCCAGCCCACGGACCTCGAGCACGTTCGGGGCCTGCACGTCGGGCCCGGTCGTCCGGTCCATGCCGAGCGTCGCCCTGTCGGTCTCGTCCAGGTGCGCCACTCAGAACCCCAGCGCCGTCAGCACGGCGGTGGAGCCCGCCGCGGCTGCCACGATCCACACCAGCGCCTTGACCACCGCCGTGGTCGTGGCCTCGCCCACTGCCTGGGCGCTGCGCCCGGCGTGCAAACCCTCTCGACAGCCCGCGATGGCCACCAAGGCGGCATACAAGACGGCTTTCATCAGGCCGATCCACAGATCGGTGAAGCGCAGCGCCCGCAGACATTGCTGGACGTACTCTGCCGACGAGACCCCGAACGCCCCGACCGCCGCCAACCAACCGGCAGCGACCCCGATCAGCGCCCCCAACGCGTAGAGCGCCGGCATCACGAGCACGAGCGCCACGAGGCGGGGCAGCACCAGCTGCGACACCGGGTCGACGCCGAGCACACGCAAGGCGTCGATTTCCTCACCCGCCTCCATCGTCGCAAGCTGTGCCGCGTAGGCCGAGCCGATGCGACCGGCCAGGATAATGCCGGTCATCAGCCCGGCGAGTTCGCGCACCATGCCCACCGTGACGACGTCGGCGATGTAGCCCTGGGCACCGATGCGCGCGAGTTGCGCGCCGCCCATGTAGGCCACCAGCAGGCCGGCCAACGCGCAGCTCAGCAGCACCACCGGCAGCGAGCCCGGACCGCAACGGTCGATCTGCTCGAGCACCTGCCCGGCGCGTGGGCCGGTGCCGCGCCTCACCCAATGCGCAGACGCGACGAGGACCTCTCCGAAGAAGGCCACGGTACGGGCCGCCTGACCGATGCCGTTGCGACGGCGGGCACCGAGACCTTGGCCGGGCGCAAAGTCCCGGTCGTGGCGGGGCGTGGAGTCGGAACCGGACATGCCGTCATCATGCACCGGAACCCAGCCGAGCCGCACCCGCCGGGCAGACGCCACAGCAGGTTGCAGGGGCGTCGGCGATCGAAGAGGCCGGACGGCGGGCCTGCCCTGTCGCTGCCACACGGTCGGCTGCGGGCGCGTCCGGCTCAACGCGCCAGCGGACCGTCGGATGCCCGCGGCACCAGTTCCACCGGCTCGAGATGGTGCCAGACCGCAGGCGTGCGCCCGGCCAGCCGCGCGAGCAGCAGATCGCCGATCAGCCGGCCGTTGTCGCTGACGCGATGCTCGATCGTGGTCAGCGCAGGGTTGCTGAAGGCGCCGGTCTCGGTGTTGCCGTAACCGACGACGGACACGTCACGGCCGACGACCCGGCCGGCTTCGCGGCAGGCCGCCATCGCGCCGATGGCCATGGCGTCGGTGGCACACAGCAGTGCGGTCGGCGGATCCGGCCGCGCCAGCAGCTGACGGGCCATGGCATAGCCGGTCTTCTCGATCGGGTCGCCGTGCAGCACCGATCCAGTGTGTGGCTGCAGACCCGCAGCCTCCAGCGCCCGACGGTAGCCCTGCTCGCGCAGCCAGGAGAAGGTGTAGACCTCCGGCCCGTTGAGCAGGGCCACGTGGCGGTGCCCGAAGTCGATCTGACGCTGGGTCGCCAGCAGGAAGGCCTGCTCGTTGTCGGTGTCGACCCAAGGGTGGTGTGCGCCGGCGACCGTGCGACCGTAGGTCACGAAGGGCGCGTCGGCCTCCTGCAGCAGCGCGACGCGGGCATCGTCGCGCCGCGTGCGCACGACCAGGTGGGCGTCGAACCAGCGCGCCTGGAGGAATCGCCGGTACAGCGCCAGCTCGTCCTCGGCGCCGTGGACGTTGTGCGTGGTCGCGACCAGCCGGTAGCCCTGGGCCTGCACGACGGCGTCGACCGCACCGAGCAGGCGCGAGTACATCGGGTCGATGAAGCGTTCACCGACCTCGTCGACGGGCAGCACCACGCCGATGGACATCGAGCGCCCGGACTTCAGGCTGCGCGCGACCGCGTGGGGCTGGTAGTCCAGCTCACGCGCGCGCTGTTCGACGCGTTGCCGCGTGGCCTCGGCGACGTCGGTGTAGCCGTTCAGGGCGCGCGAGACGGTCGAGATCGACAGTCCCAGATCGCGTGCCAGGCGGTGGATGGACATGGTGCAGCGGCCCTGCGGACGCGGGATGGCGGCTCAGACGAGGGCACCATCGGCCGCCGCCGCGCCTTCACCCGGCTTCCAGGGCGAGCCCAGCGGGCGCAGCGGCGGTGCAGGCGGCAGCCACGCCCGGATGTCGGAAAAGGGAAAGCTCGGCTCGAAGCGGAAGGCCTCGGCGTACTCGTCTGCCTGACCGTTGCACTGGTGCGCACGCCACTGGTTCTGCAGCATCGCCGCCTCGATCAGGCGCGCCGGTTCCTGCGATGCGTGGCAGGCGATCGCGGCCCGCTTGGCCGGGACATGCGAGCCGATGTCGACATAGACGTTGGGGATGAAGCCGGTGCCACGCAGTGCGTCGCACCACAACACGGCCTGACGGAAGGACGCGACAAGCTGCACCGCCTGCGACACCACCCGGTGGTCCCCGTGGTACTCGGCCGGCGCGTGGGTGACGAGCAACTGCGGCGCCTGCGCGCCGATGGCGCCGCGCAACGCGTCGTGCAATGCCGCATCGACGACCAGACGCCCGTCCGGAAAGCCCAGGAACACCGGCTCGATGCCCAGCGTGGCGGCAGCGCGTCGGGCCTCGTCCTGGCGCCGCGCGGCCAGCGCCGCGCCCGGCGGCTCCAGCCGGGCACCGGCATCGCCGGAGGTCACGATGATCAGGCCGACCGTCGCCCCCATCTGGCGCCAGGCACACAGGCTGCCCCAGAGGCTGATCTCGGCATCGTCCGGGTGGGCCATCACGGCCGTCACGCGCAGGTTCTTGGTCATCTGCTGTTGTGCTTGTCACATCGATGGCGCGGTCGGCAGCGCCGACGCTGTCCGACCGGACAGCGACCGGTTGCTTGCCGTGGCCCGACCGACCCCGGGGCCGGTCAGGGTCAGGCCGGACGCAGGAATTCGATCACCATCGCCGCGGTCCAGGTGAAGGTGCCGCCACCGAGCGCCTCGCCGGTCATCGGATGGTAATACTCGGAGCAGCCGCTGCGGCCGATGCTGGCCAGGCTGACGTTTCGGATCCGCTGCGCGAGTACGCCCTGCCCGGCCTCGCGCAGGCCGTGCGCGAGCAGGTAGTTGACGATCAGCCAGGACGGCCCGCGCCAGTAGCGGCGCGGATCGAAACGCGGGTCGGCAGGGTCGTGGCTGCACACGCCGTAGGGGGCTGCATCCAGCCACTGGCCTATCCTGGCCACCAGCGCCGCCAGCCGGGGGTGCCCGGGCTCGAGCGCCAGCACCGGCAGCAGGCCCCCGATGCTGGCGCTGTCCACAGGCGCGCCCGCGCACCGGTCCCAGCAGACGTACTGCCCCAGGCGCTCGCTCCACAGCGACTCCAGCGCCTGCGCGCCGCGCCGGGCGCGGTCGGCGGCCGCCTGTGCGATCGCGGGCTCGCCCAACTCGCCAGCCAGGCGCTCCAGCGCCCGGTCGGAACGGATCAGGATGGCGTTGAAACCGGGGTCGACCACGCGGAAGGGCGAGACGTCATGCAGCACCGACGCCTGCCAGGCCTGCGCGCGGAAGGTCTGCACCAGGCAGACGAAGCGGTCGTACTCGGCCATGGTCGGGCGCTGGCTCGGATCCACGTGTTGCGTGTCACGCCGCTGGTAGGGTTGCAGGCCCTCCACGGGGACGGCCGCCAGCGCCGCGTCGAAGTCACAGGAGTTGTCGCGCCCCGATTCCCAGGGGTGCAGCAACGCCACCAGCCCGGTGCCTGCGGGGTCGCGGTAGCGATGGAACCAAGCGTGCCAGCGGTCGGCCGCGCGGAGCAGCGCGATGCAGCGCTCGCGCATCGCGTCCCGGCGCTCGCTGCGCCGCCACAGCTGCTCGAGCACCAGCCCAAGCACCGGCGGCTGCGTGATGCCCGAGGTCGGTGTCGGCCGGCCGGTGCCCCAGACCTGCGGCCCGGGGAAGTAGCCGTCGTCGTGCTGGTGGAAGACGATGTGCGGCACCATGCCGTCGGGCCACTGGTGGGCGACCAAGGTCTCGATCTCGACCCAGGCCCGCGCCTCGTCGAAGGCTTGCTGGCCCAGCGCCGTCAGGCAGGAGTCCCAGTTCCACTGGAAGGGGTACAGGCCGTGCGTCGGTACGGTGTAGTGGCCACGGTCGTTCAGGGCCAGGACCTGGCGGGCCTGCTCGCGCAGCGCCTGCGGGTCCAGTGGAGCGGTCTCGGTGTGCATGTGTCGATGGGGTGGAAAGATCAGCGGGGCAACCGTCCGTCGGTCTGTCGGTCTGTCAGGTTGTCGGCAGTGGAGGCTTCAGGAGGCCAGCGACTCGAGCCGCAGCCCCTGCGCGTCAAACCAGCGCAGTCGGCTGGCGTCCGGCTGCAGATGCAGCACCGCACCCGGCGACACGGCCAGACCGCTGGGCAGCGCGGCGCGGAAGACCTGCCCGTCGGCCAGTGAGGTGACCAGGGTGTGCGGGCCCAGCGCCTCGACCACATCGGCCGGGCAGCGCAGGCCCTCGGTGGCGGGCTGGAGATCCTCGGGGCGCACGCCCAGCGTCAGGCGGTCGTGTCCGCGCGGGCCGGCCAGCCGCATGCCCAGGGCCTCGAACACACCGTCCTGCACCGCCTGCGCCGGCACGAAGTTCATCGGCGGGTTGCCGATGAAGCCGGCGACAAAGGTGTTGACCGGGTTGCGGTAGACCTCCAGCGGCGTGTCGCACTGGACGATCACGCCGCGGTCCATCACCGCGATGCGGTCGGCCAGGCTCATCGCCTCGACCTGGTCGTGCGTGACGTAGATCGTCGTGGTGCGGCTGCGCGCCAGGATGGCCTTGAGTTCGGCGCGCATCTGCAGACGCAGCAGGGCGTCCAGGTTGGACAGCGGCTCGTCCATCAGCATCACGCGGGGCTCGACGGCCCGCGCACGCGCGAGCGCCACGCGCTGACGCTGGCCGCCCGACAGTTGGGCCGAATAGCGCTGCAGCAGCGCGTCCAGGTGCACGATGGCCGCCACCTCCTCGACCTTGCGCCGCACCTGCTCGGGCGGGCGCTGCTGCATGCGCAGGCCGAAGCCGATGTTGTCGGCCACCGTCATGTGCGGGAAGACCGCATAGTTCTGGAAGACCATGGCCAGGCGCCGGTCACGCGCCTGCAAGGTGTCGACGCGTTCGTCGTCGATGTGCACCGTGCCCGCGTCGGCCGTCTCGAGGCCGGCGACGATGCGCAGCAGCGTCGACTTGCCGCAGCCCGAGGCGCCGAGCAGGACGAGGAATTCCTGGTCGACCACGTCGAGGTCGATGCCGCGCAGGGCGTGGTAACCGCCGAAATGCTTGTCGATGCGGCTGAGGGTCAGGCGTGCCATGGCGTCGTGGGCGGGTCTGGGGGCGGGATCGAGGGCGCTTGCAGCCGCGGGTCAGCGGCTGGCGATGCCCCACATCGCGAAGAGATGTCGGCGGATCAGGAACATGAAGGCCGCCGCCGGCAGCACCAGCAGCGCCCCGCCGGCAAACTTCAGGGGCATCGGCGAGGTGTCCAGGCTCTGCAGCAGGAAGGCAGGCAGCGTGCGGTGCTCGATCATCAGCACCGACGCGGCGAAGACCTCGTTCCACGAGATCACGAAGGCGAAGACGGCGGCGGCGGTCAGCCCGGGCAAGGCCAGCGGCGCCACCACATGGCGGAAGGCCTGCAGCCGGTTGCAACCGAAGACCCAGGCGGCCTCTTCCAACTCCACCGGAACACCGCTGAACAGCGAATATGTGACCAGCACGGCAAAAGGCAGGGCCAGCATGGTGTGCAGCAAGGCCAGGCCGAACAGTGTGTCGTCGATGCCCAGTTGCAGGAAGCGCACGGTCAGCGGCAGCGCCAGCAATGGCAGCGGGAAGGCACGCGTGAGCATGATCAGCAAACGGAACGCGCCCTTGCCCGCGAACTCGAAGCGCGCCAGCGCGTAACCCGCGGGCGCGCCGATGGCCACGCTGCCGACCATGGTCATCGCCGCCACGGCCAGCGAGTGCCAGAGCGCACCCAGCACGCCGTCGAACCCCAGCAGGAAGCGCAGGCTGCCCGCGTCGGCCTCGGGCCAGGGGCGCTTGGGAAAGGCGTTGACCGCGTCCGGCGACGACCATGCGTTGACGAGCAGCAGATACAGCGGCAGCAGCACCCAGACACAGGCCGCCAGCGCCCCCCAGAACAGCACGCGGCGCAGCCGGGCCTGGTAGGCCTCCAGCGACAGCGGGCGCCCGGGGCCGCCGCTGAGCGCGTTGACGTTGACGGCTGCCGTCATGCCCGCACCCCGGCCGGCACGCGCAGCATGCGCAGATAGACCAGCGTCACGCCGATCGAGATCGCCAGCAGCAGCAGCGCCATGGCCGACGCCACGCCACCGTCCTGCAGGGTGAACTGCCAGTGGTAGATCTCGCCCATGAGCACCGGGAACTTCGTGCCCGACAGCGCCACGACGACGGCGAAGACCTCGAGCGCAAGGATGGTGCGCAGGATGAGCGCGGTCTGCAGGCTCGGGCGCAGCAGCGGCAGCGTCACGTGGAAGAACTTGCGCCAGGGCCCGGCGCCGAAGACCTCTGCCGCCTCACGGTACTCGCGCGGGATCATGCCGATGCCTGAGGCGAGGATGACCAGCACGATGGGTGTGGAACGCCAGATCTCGGCCAGCACGATGGCCACCAGCGTCGTCAGGGTGTCGTCGTAGCCCAGGAACGAGGCGGGCTGGGCGCGCAGGCCCAGGCCCACCAGCAGGCTGTTGAGAAAGCCAGTCTGCTCGAAGATGCCGAGCCAGACGATCCCTGCCGCGAGGTCGGAGATGCCCAGCGGGATCGTCCACAGATACAGCAGCGTGTCGCGCGAGCGCCCGAGCTGGGTCAGCATCTGCGCCAGCGCGAGCGCCAGCGCCAGCTGCAGCGGTACCACCAGCGCCGCCAGCAGCAGCGTGTTGCCCAGCGTCGCCCCGAACTTCCAGTGTCCGAACATCGTCGCGAAGTGCTCGAGCGTCGCGCTGCCGTCCCCCGCCGTGAAGGCGCTTTGAGCGACCAGCAGCAGCGGATAGACGAACAGCACCAGCGAGAACAGCACCGCAGGCGCGATCAGCAGGAAGGGCAGCAGGCGCACAGGCATCGTCGTGCAAAGCACAGGATCAGCACAGGATCAGGTCACGGTCGGCAGTGCGGCGCGCACGACGCGCACCGCAACGCCAGACCGAGGCCCGATCACTTCACCGGGCAGGCGCCCTCGGACGGCAGGTCCGGCTCCCAGCAAGGGGCCTTGGCGTCCTGCATGATCTTGCGCAAGGCCGCGGCCTGTTCGTCCAGCACGGGCCGGATCGGCTGGCGTGCCAGGACGACACGCTCGAAGGTGTCCACGTAGACCTGATTGAACTTGCCGCCCAGTGCGCCCAGGCCCACCGGCAGCAGCCCGGGGTTGGCATCGGACGCACCCGACTGGGCCTGAATGGCCTTGGCCGTGATGGCTACTGCGGGGGGCATGTCGGCCGGGATCTTCACGTCCACCGTCGGGAAGAAGTTCGTCGCCTTCAGCGTGGCCACCTGCACTTCAGGGCGCATCAGGTAGGCGATGACTTTTTCCGCGGCGGCGCGGTCCGGCGCGGTGCGCGGTATGGCCAGGCCAGCCAGCACCGGCATGAAGCCGCGCCCGGTCGGGCCGCTGGGTGCCGGGAAGGCGACGAAATCCTCGGGCTTCTCGTTGAAGGCGTTGGCCAGACGGGCGATGTGATCGAAGGCGACCCACACCTGCCCGGACAGCAGCGGCTCCTGCATGAAGTTGTAGCTGGTCGACGCCGAGTGGGTGTACTTCCACAGCTCGCGCATCATCTCCCAGCCCTTCTCAGCGCCGGCCGAGCGGAACTCGGTGACCATCGAGTTGGCGTAGGAAGGGTAGAGATAGCCCTGGAAGAAGCGGTGCTTCAGACCTTGCGGGCCGGCCGGGAAGCCGAACTTCGGGCCTCCGGTCTGCTCGGCCAGGGCCTTCGACCACGCCACGAGCTGGTCGTAGGTCAGGCGCTGCAGGTCTGCGCCGGCCGGCAGGTAGGGCAAGGCCTTCTTGTGCGCAGCCATCACGTAGGTGGCCTGCATCCAGGGCAAGTACTTCTGCTCGCCCGTGCCCAGTTTGCCGAGCTTGACGAAGGCCGGGCTCAGCGACAGACCCTTGGCCTGGGCCGACAGATCGACCATCTGCGCCCCCGTGGTGGCCAGCGTGCCGTGCAGGGCGCCCACCACCGCAATACTGCCCTTGCCAGCCTGCAGTTCCGCGTTCAGACGCGTCAGGAAGGGGCCTTCCTGGTTGGAGAGAAACTCCACTGGCACCGGCGCGTCCTTCAGCACCTGCTCGCGCATGGCCTTCTGCTCGGCCACAGGCGAGGCCTGCGTAGACCACAACAGGGTGCCCTGGGCCTGCGCAGCGCCCACGTGCAGGCCGACGGCAAGGGCCGCGGCCGCCAGCGCCACCGCCCGGGTGGAAGTTTTCGACGTCTTCATGGCGAGATCTCCTCGAGTGGTATGGGAGTCGGACGAACGACGCGTGCCAAGTGGCCAGCAGACGGATCGTCGACCATCAGGGAAGGTGACGTTCCAAAAACGTTTTTGGACGGCGCGAATTCTTGTCGACCGGCCCGTCCAGGACAAGCCGGTACAAACCCTGAAAGAAGAACCCTGACGAAAACGCCGGGCGCTCACCCCAAGGGGCGAGACCCGGCGCTGGCTCGATCAGGTGCGTCCGGTCAGATCAGCGGACCGACTTGCCTGAGCTCGTCATCACTGCCCGGCAAGACCGGACCCGAGGCCGGCTGTGGATCGGGCGGTGCGCAGGACGGCGCAGCAGTCCCCTGCGGCGACGGATCCACCGACGGAGGCGGTGCGGCCAGCAACTCGTCGAGTTCAGGCGGAGGCGCCTCCGCTCGACTGCGCTGGAACCACACGTCGGCCATCTCGTGGGTCTGGCCGTCCTGGGTCGTGTAGCCCGAGACCAGACCGACGAGGTTGCCGTTGTCCATGCGGTCCGACACCGAGAAGTTCAAGTCGAGCTCGGCGATGCCCATGTCGATCAGACCTCGAAGCTCGCCTGCATCCGTCTGCGCGTCCTGGTCGGCATCGACCCAGAGCTGCAGTTCGTCGAAGGCGTCGTCCGCCGCCGAGATCTTCCCGTCCGCGTTGGAGTCCAGTGCCGCCAGCGCCGCATAGCCGTGGCCGGCTCGCGTGCCGTCCGGCAACTGCGTGCCCACACCGAAGAGCTCTGCACCGTCGTTGATGACGCCGTCACCATTCAAGTCACGCACCAGCAGGCCATCCGAAGGCGCAACCCATCCGACACGCTGCGTACTGCCCAGGGCGAGCACGTCGAAGTCCACCCCTTGTTCGACAGCCGTGGTGGAGACGCCGTTGCCGTCGAGGTCGAGGATGATGGGGGAGACACTCAGCAGCGCGTTGACCTGATCGGTCGACATGACCGCAATGTCCTGCGTCTCGAAGGCTGAGGCCTGCGTCATCGACAGCGCGGCGATGTCGGCGGTCTCGAGCGCGACGACCTGCGCCGTCGTGAGCGCCGCGATCTGCGGACTGGTCAGGCCTGACATCTGGTCGGTGGTCAACGCGACGATATCGCTCGTCTCGAGCCAGGAGATCTGGCTGGTGCTCAAGGCCCCTATCGACGTCGCGCTGAGCGCAGCGACCTGCTCGGTCGTCAAGGCGACGATGTCCTCGCTCGATCGGAAGCCGCCGAGTTGCGTCCCGGACAGCGCCGCCATCGTGGACGTCGACAGCGAGGCGATCTGCTGGGTGCTCAGCGCATCGATCTGATCGGCCGTCAGACCGGCGATCTGGCTGGTGTTCAGCGCGAGCAGATCGTCGGTGCCCAGCGAGACGATCTGTGCCGTCGTCAGCGCCTGGATCTGCGCCGCGCCCAGGGTGCCGATCTCCTGCGAGGTCAACGCGCCGATGTCATCGGTGCCGAGCGTTCGGATCTGTGACGCGGTCAGCGCGGTCAACTGAGTGGTCGTCAACTCCGCCACCTGCGCGGTAGACAAGGCGTCGATCTGGGCCGTGGACAACGCTGCGATCTGCGCCGACGTCAGCACGACCAGATCCGCCGTAGACAGCTGTCCGATCTGCGCTGATGTCAACGCTGCGACCTGTGTCGGGCTCAGCGCGGTGATGCCACTGCTGTCGAGCGCGTTGATGCCGTCGGTGCCGAGGGCGACGAGTTGCCC
>JBMTXX010000007.1:0-31792 GCA_049453935.1 Rubrivivax sp. | reverse complement strand
CCCCCCGAGCCACCGCGGCCGCCCTGGCTGAAGACCATGCCCGCGACCGTCAGCCCGTCCGAGCCGGCGTCGATGCGGATCAGGCCGCTCGAGCCGCCCGCCCCGCCGATCCCTCCCAGGCCACCCGCACCGCTGTCCAGGAAGGGCACCCCGTCACCGCCGTGGGCCCCGTCGCCGCCTTGTCCCCCGATGCTCGAGACGACCGCAGCAGTTCCCAGGCCCGCCCCTCCACCGGCGGCGATCTCGATGGCGCCGGCCTGACCGCCAGACCCGCCATCTCCGCCCGGTCCGCTCAGGGGGCTGCCTCCGTCGCCTCCGTGCCCACCCTGACTGAGCACCACGCCGTTGATCGAGATCTGCGCGGTGGCTGCGGTTGCGCGCAACGTGATCTGTCCTGCCTGGCCACCGGCCATGCCCGACGTGCCGTAGAAGCCAGCCGATCCATCGCCGCCTTCCGAAGACACACGGGCGGTTGAACTCAGGGTCAGGCTGTCCCTGGCTTCGAGGAGGATGTCGGCGCCGTCACCGCCCGCCGCGGGACTGCTCTCGCCGCCACTCGGCCCGATCGACTCCACGACCCCCGCCACCGCGATCGATCCCGACGTCACCGACAAGGCCTGCCTGGACCGCAACGTCGCGCCGGACTCGATCGTCGTCGTGTGTGTGGGCGGGGCGGCGATCGTCAGGGTTCCGGCGGTGGACTGCAGCAGGGCATCGCCGCCCACAGTGACGTCGCCTGCCTGCTTTTGCACATCACCCGGGACCGACGCCGCCACACCGACCACCACCGACCCCGCCTGCACCTGCCTGCCGGCACCGATGCTGATGCCGCCAGGGCCTTCCTGCCGTTGGTCCAGCACAACCGCCGGATTCACCGCTGCTTCGTTGGCGCGCAGGTCGAGCGTCCCGGTGACCGACAGGTCGGCGTCGATCTCGATACCGCGGCCGGCCTGCACCGTCAGGTTCACCCCTGTGCTGAGGATGGCCACCGAAGAGGTGAACCGCACGTCGTTGTTGGCCTGCAGCGTGACATGGCTGGTGGCCGCGCTCAGCGCGCCGGCGTCCAGCGTCAGGTCGGCATCGGGCTGGTTGCCAAAAGCGCTGCCGCTTTCGAGCGGGTCACTGCCGCTCGAGGTGATGACGATGTCGCGCGGATCCAGCAGCCACGCCCCGCGTGCGCCGGCCGTGGCTCCTGCGTCCACCCGCGCTGACGCCCCCACGCCCAGACCGGCGTGGCCCGAGGTCTCGACCCGGCCGCCGTCGCCGCCAGCCTCGCCGCCGCGGGCACTGATGCGGCCGTCAAAGCGTGTGGCGCCGTCGGACCACAACACCACCTCGCCGCCCGGGCCGGCGCGCGTCGCGTCGGCGCGCACCTCGGCGCCGGCCAGCATGCGCACGTCGCGCGCGTTCGGGGCGTCGCCGAAGGCCTCCGCCATGGCCCCACCGGCTCGGCCCTGCCAGTTGCCGCCCACCCGCACGCGGCCGCCACCGGCCGCACCCGAGGCCTCGACGGCCAGGCCGGGCGCGAGCACGATCTCGGGCGCCAGCACCTGGACGTCGCCGCCGCCGCCCTGCGCGGGCGCTGGCGCCTCGTCGCCCGATGGCGGTGAAGGGGAGGGCAGGGCTGGCGGCGGCAGCGGGGCCGAGGCGACGTCGACGCGGCCGGACAGTTCCGCATGCGCTCCGGCCAGCACCTCGACGCGGCCGCCTTTGGCGGTGCCCTGGGCGTCGCGGCTGCGCGCTTCCATCGTCGCCTGCGGCGCCTGCACGACGCGGCGTGCGGCCTGCAGCCGGATGCGCCCGTCCTCACCGACAACCGCGGTCGTGGCGCGCAGCCGCCCGCCCTGCTCGACGTCGCGGCCGTGCAAGGCGATGCGTCGGGCCACGACCTCGCCGAGGTTGACGGCGGTCGACGCCGGCGCGGCGACCTCCCACGACACTTCGGGTGTCTGCGGGTTGACGATGGTCACGCGGTGGCCGGCGGCCAGCAGCACCTGGCCATCGGGGGCGTGGATCACGCCGGTGTTCTCGACCTGCGGCGCCACGAGGTAGACGAAGCCGCCGTCGGCCGTGCGTATCGTGCCTTCGTTGCGGATGCGCGCCTGCAGCGCGGCACTGCCGGGCGGCGGTTCGAAGCGCAGGTGGCCGGCGGCGAAGTCGGCGTCGGACAGGTTCAGCGTGGACACCACCAGCGCGGCCACGTCCACGCGCGCACCGGGGCCGAAGGCCACGCCGTTGGGGTTGATCAGGAAGACGCGGCCGTTGGACTGCAACTGCCCGAGGATGCGGCTCGGGTCCCCACCGACGACGCGATTCAGCACCTGGCTGGCGGCGTCGGGCTGGATGAAGCGTGTGGTGTGGCCGGCGGCGATGTCGAAGCGGTTCCAGTGGATGACCGCACCGTCGCTGGTGGTGACCGACAGCGTCGAGCCCGATTGCCGCAGTTGCGCGCTGCCGCGCACCACCTGTGCCAGATCGGGCTGAGCCCAGGCGATGGGCGCGCCGAAGATGCCCGCCAGCGACAGCGCCACCAGGCTCGGCCGCCAGCGCGCGCGGCGCAGCACGCGGCGGCGCAACGCGCGGGGCAGGGCGGCAGGAAGCTGGCGCCCGGGCCTGAGCATGTCCAGCAGCCTGGCCACACGCCCTGCGCGGCTGCATGCCGTCCCCGGGGTGGTTGAGGCGGGCATGGGGTGCGGCGCGGAAGTCCCCATGTCAGAAACCATAGCTGGCCGTCACATGGACCTGACCGGAGCCGGTGGCGGCCACACCCCCGCCATCGGTGACGGTGGCGGCGTCGGCGCGCAGCGACAGGCCGCCGCGCCAGTCGGCGCGCAGGCCGAGGCCGGCACCGGCGACGGTGATCGTGGTGGCTTCTCCGGCCTGTGCCTGGTGTCGCCCGAGCCGGGCCACGTCGGCGTACACCTGCCAGCCGAACGTCCATGCGTCCTTCTGGAACGGCGCCGGCAAGGGGCCGGCCAGTTCCAGGCTCGCCCGCTGGCCGTGGTCACCCGAGGCCAGCCGCCCGTCGAAGCCGCGCACCGAGCCCGCGCCGCCGGCGCTGAACTGCTCGGCGGACACGAGGGCGTCGCGCGTCCACTGGCCGTTCCAGTTCAGGCTCAGGGCCAGCGCGCCGAAGGGCCAGGTCGCCCCCAGGTCGCCCCGAACGACGGTGTAGCGCGGCTCCGCCCCCACGCGCAGTCCCGGCTCGGCGAAGACCGACGCCGCGCTGCGCCCGTTCGCAGGCAGGTTGCGGCTGAGCGACATCTGCGCCTGCACCTGATGCTCGGGCGTGGACAGCGTGAGCGCGCATCCCAGGGTCAGCGGACGCAACACGATGTCGGGCACGAGGCTGGGTGCGCCGGCCCCGCTGCTGATGCGGGAGTCCACATGCCGCCGGTCGACCCCGACCGAGCAGCGCGGTTCCGCCCCGCGCCAGCGCGGCAGCAAGCGCGTCACGCGCAAGCCGGTGCTGGTGCCCCGGCTGGCGAGGAAATAGTCGCCTGCCGGTGTGCGCACGGTGCCGGAGTCGACGTTGGACAGGCTGTGGCTGGCGTCGATCATCACCCCGGCGCCGTACCACGGCACGCGCACACTCAGCGCGCCGATGCGCACCGCCTTGTCGTGGCCGGGAGAGGTCTGGAACTGCGCGGTGCCGACGATGTCGTGGTCCAGCAGGTTGGCGTGCTGGGACGCGACCGCCAACCGCCAGCGCCCGGTGCTGGCGTTGCCGGTGTTGTCCAGACTGATCAGGCCGACCAGGGGCGGTCGCTCGGCCACGCGCAGCACCGCGGTCAGCGTGTCGTCGCCCTCGGTGCGGAAGGTGGCCTCCATGCGCCGGGCCGGGTTCTCGTTGGCCAGCCGCAGTTCCTGCGCCAGCGTCGTGTCCACCGGCGTGCGCCCCTCTCGCAAGGAGGGCACGGCCCGCCTGAGCCGAGCCAGGTGCTGCGCCTTGACGCCGTCCACCTCGACACGGTTGACCTTCATCTCCTCGACCTGCAGGCGCACCACGCCGTCCTGCAGCGTCTGTTCCGGGATCAGCACCTGCACCGCCGTGATGCCGGCGCGCAGGTAGGCGCCCATCACGGTGTCGAGCGCGGCTTCGATGTCGGTGAAGCGCCGGGCCTTGCCGGTGTGGGGTGCCAGCAAGGCGGACAGCGCTGCAGGGTCGACCAGGGTGGCGCCCTCGACGACGTAGCGGTTGATCTCGAAGCGCGGCTCGGCGACGGTGCTCGTCGGGGTGGGTCGGCCCTCGCCTGCGGCCGCCCGTGGGGCCGCGAAGGCGCCCCCACCGGCAGGCGCATCTGCAGTGGGCGGCGTCTGAGCGCAAGCCGCGCACACCAGAAGCAGGCCGGCGCCGAGCAGCGTGCAGCCCCTCGACGGGACCGGCAACTGCCATCGGTGCGTGGCTTCTCGAGGCGTTGGGCCCATGACGCGCAATTGCCGGCAGGGGGCTCGGCATTCGAGGGGTGGTCGCTTCCGCTGCAGGCGTCGAGCCGTCTCGCGCCTGGGGTACCTACACGGGCCTTGAGCGCCCGCTCACCATCGATTTGAGCGCATCCCTGTGCCGGAAATGCTCGGAAAAACCCGAGGAAAGGGTGTCAGTCAGCGGGCGCCGGTGGTTTTGACACCGCCAGCGCGCTGCGCCCCCGACCCGCTCAGAACGCGACCTTCTCCGCTTCGAGATACGCCAGGCTGATGTACTTGCCGATGTTCCCGTCCCAGCCCTGGATGCGGCCGGCGTGGCGCGCCACGCGCGGGTCCGCCAGCACACGCTGGCGCGCCTGCGACTCGTCCTCGCCCTCCTTGACCGCGGCGACGCAGTTCTCGAACAGGCCGGCGAAGAACTCGCGCTGTTCGGTCAGCAGGGTGCGGCTGGCCATGCCGTGGCCGGGAATCCACAGGGCGCCCGGCAACTCGGCCAGCATCCGGTCGATCGTCTGCAGCGTGCCGACGTAGCTGCCGTCGTCCATGTTGGCGATGCGTCCGTTCATCACGACGTCGCCCATGTAGACCACCCGGTCCTCGACCACCTCGACGCACAGGTCGGCCTCGGTGTGGGCGCGACCATGGTGGTGCAGGCGCAGCGTCGTGTCGCCGAAGCGCAGCACGTCGCCGTGACCGGCGTCCCGATTGGGCGGCACCACGCGGGTGCCGATGCTCGCGCCGTTGGTCCAGCGCTCCATCGCCGAGCGCCAGCCGCTGCCGGCCACGCCCTCGATCTGGCGACGCGTGTCGGGGTGGGCGTAGATCGGCAACTGCGCGCCATAGGCTTGCACGAAGGCGTCGTTGCCGAGGAAGTGATCCCCGTGGTAGTGCGAATTGACCACGGCGACGACCGGACGGTCGGTCAGCGTGCGCAGGCGGCGGATCGCCATCTCGCCGATCTGGACCGACGCGCCGCTGTCGAGCACGACCACGCCCGCCGACGTGAGGACGAACACCACATTGGCCATCATGCCCCGGTTCTCGGGCGTGGGGAAGCCGTCGGCCGCGTACACCATGGCCACCCTCTGGCTCAGGCGCTGCAGCGGCTGGTCGGGGACGTCCGGGCCGCGGATGAAGTCGTCGGTGGCCGCCGCCAGACGTTGCACCTGCGGTGACATCAAGGCGCCTGAGACGGCGCACAGCGCCCCCACACGCAAGAGCCTGCGGCGTGTCAGCCCGGGGTGACGATCCATGGGGGTCTCCTGCGCAGCGATGCCCGCTTCGTGGTTTGAATATCAGCAAGAGATGATATTGCAGCGGCAGTGACGATGTCCTTGTCCTGCATCAGATCGGTTCGGGCGTGCCGGCTGCAACTCGCGATGGGCTGTAGGTGGGATGCCGATGGGCTGGCGGTGCCTGCGTCACGAAGGCATGATCGGGGATGTGCAACTGCGTGATGTGATTCCCCGAATCAGTCCTCGCCACGCGGCGTCTTGGACGGCCGCGCTGTGGACGTTGGCCGTCACCCTGCTGCTGAGCTGGCTGCTGATCGACGGCCGAACGCCGGACCTGCTGCGGCGCATGGACTTGTGGGTCTACGATCAGGCCGTGCGCGCGACCTTGCGTCCCGCTGCGTCATCCAGCGTGGCCGTGGTCGCGCTGGACGAGGCCAGCCTGGCCCGCCACGGTCAGTGGCCTTGGCCGCGCGATCGCGTGGCAGAGCTTGTGCGTCGGCTGTTCGACGAACATGGCGTGCGCGTGCTGGCCTTCGACATCGTCTTCGCCGAGCCTGACCGCAGCGATGCCGAGGCCATCCGGCAGCGGCTGGACGCCGTGCCGGCCAGGCCGGGAGACCCTTTGCGCGCCGAGCTCGGTCGCCTGTTGCAGACGCTCGACCGCGACGCGACACTGGCTGCGGTGCTTCAGGGGCGGCCGGTCGTGCTCGGCTACTACTTCACGGGGGACGCCGCGCGCCGTGCGGGGGCACTGCCGGAGCCCTTCCTGCCTGCGGCCTTCGCCCATGAGATGTCGTTGCGGCCCGAGAAAGGTTTGGGCTATGGCGCCAATCTGGAGCCCTTGACGGCCGCGGCGGGGCGCGCCGGGCACTTCAATCCATCGCCCGACGTGGACGGTGTCACCCGGCGCGTGCCCTTGCTCGTCGAGCACGATGAGATGCTCTACCCGTCCCTTGCGCTGAGCGTGCTCGGTCTGCTGGCGGGGGACGGAGCCGCCGTGGACTTCGGGCGCGAGTCGACCCTGGACGGCAGTGCCGTGACCGAATCGCTGACGGTCGGGCCGTTCCGCCTGCCGGTGGACGAGCGCGCGCGCGTGCTCGTGCCCTTCTTCGGAGCCTCAGGCTCCATCCCGACGGTTTCGGCCGGCGACGTCCTGTCTGCGCAGGCGGACCCGACGCTGCTGCGCGGTCGTGTGGTGTTCCTCGGTGCCACCGCGCCGGGGCTCAAGGACGCGCGTGTGACGCCTGTCGATCCAGCGCAGCCCGGGGTCGAACTCCATGCCTCGGTGGTCCAGGGCGCGCTCGACGCGCGCCTGCCCAGCCAGCCGCACTACACGACGGCGGCGGTGCTGTCGACGATGTGGGCCGTGGCGCTGGTGATGGGCGTCGGCTCGCGCCGCCTGCGGTTGTGGAGCTTTGGGCTGACGGCCGTGGCCTTGGCGGCCGCGGTGCTCGGCGGCGCGGCCTGGCTGTGGGTCGAGCACCGCGCAGTCCTGCCGGTGGCGTTGCCGATCACGCAGGTGGCCCTGCTGCTGTCGGGCCTGACAGTGCTGGGCTATCTGGTGGAGACGCGCAGCAAGCGCGCGATCAACCGGTTGTTCGGCCAGTACGTGCCGCCGGAACTGGTGGGGGAGATGAACGAGGATCCGGCGCGCTATTCGATGTCGGCGCGCGCGGCCGAGTTGACGGTGCTGTTCGCCGACGTGCGTGGCTTCACCACCTTGTCCGAGCGCATGACGCCCACCGCGCTGGCCACGCTGATGAACGCGCTGCTGACCGACCTGTCCCGGGTGATCCGGGCCGATCACCTGGGCACGATCGACAAGTACATCGGTGACTGTGTGATGGCTTTCTGGGGTGCGCCAGTGGTACGCGCAGACCACGCCAGCGCGGCCGTGGCGGCGGCGCTCGACATGCAGCGTTCGCTGGCGCGTCTGTTGCCTTCGCTGACCCTGCCCGAGGGGGCGCACATCGCCGTGGGCATCGGGCTGCAGACCGGGCCGGCCGTCGTCGGCAACATGGGGTCGGCCTACCGGATGGCCTACACGGTGCTGGGTGACACCGTCAACACGGCCTCACGGCTGGAGGGGCTGACCAAGGCCTATGGGGTGGACATCGTGGTCGGCGAGGCCACGCGTCGGGCGGCGGAGCAGGCGCCGGCGGGGCCGCACTTCCTGTGGCGGCAGATCGACCGCGTGCGCGTCAAGGGCCGTGACACACCGTTGGACATCCACGAGCCGCTGTGCCGCGCCGACGAAGCGTCGGCCGAACAGCAGGCGCAGACGCAGGCACACGAGGCGGCGCTGGCGGCGTACTTCGCGCGCGACTTCGAGCAGGCGCGGGCCCTCTGGCGCGCTCTGGTCGACCAGGCGCCCAGCACCCTGCACACGCTGTGGCTGGCACGCGCGCAAGCGCTGGCCGCTGCGCCGCCGGCAAAGGATTGGGACGGGGTCTGGACCCACGAGTCGAAGTAGGATGCAAGCGCCGGGGTACGGCGCATGGGGGTCGTTGACATGGTCGACGCATCGTCGCTGCTGATGAAGATCGCCAGCCGGGTCGAGCTCTTCCAAGGGCTGGGCCGGATCGCGCTGGAGCGCCTGCTGTCGCGTG
The DNA here is from genome assembly GCA_049453935.1 of Rubrivivax sp. Lineage (GTDB taxonomy): Bacteria > Pseudomonadota > Gammaproteobacteria > Burkholderiales > Burkholderiaceae_C > Rubrivivax. The sequence continues at coordinate 23,523 of JBMTXX010000007.1, read as the reverse complement.
CCGAGCGTGTGTCGAAGGAGGAAGGGGAACTCTTCTTCGACGAGGGCGAGGACGGCGCATCCTTCTATGTGCTGCTGCTGGGCGAGGCGCGGGTGGAGAAGAAGCGAGGCGCCCAGTGGGTGCCGCTCGTGACGCTCAAGCCCGGCGAAAGCTTCGGTGAGATGACGCTGGTGGGCGACAAGATCCGCTCGGCCCGGGTGCGTGCCTGCTCCGAGGCGGTGTCGCTGTGCATCAACAACCGCGCGCTGGACAACGACCATGAGATCCTGGCCGCGTTGTACCGCAACATCGCCAAGCTGACGACACGCCGACTGCGTGGCTTCAACGGCGAACTGGCCGAGTTCCGGGCCGCGCGCCAGGCGCCCGAGATCGTGCCGCCGACGGTGAGCGACCGTATCGACGAGGACGACGACCGCTGACCCGTGCGGCCTTGGCGCAGATGCGGGCATCCGGTCTGCCGTTGATCAAGGCGGCCCGAGGCGGCCAGGGCACAGTGGTGGGCTGTTTCAGGCGCCCGGAGTGTCCATGTTGCTGTACTCACTCGACGGCGAATCGTCGCTGGCACTGGCGCTGTCCCGCGCACTCGAGCTGCCGCTGGCCGGCCACGAGGAGCGCCGCTTCGACGACGGCGAGCGCAAGTGGCGGCCGCTGACCGACCCACGGGGGCAGGATGCCTATGTGCTGGCCAGCCTGCATGGCGACCTGGACGACAGCCCTCACGACAAGGTCTTCGGCTTGCTGTCGATGTGCGCCACGCTGCGCGCGCACGCCGCCGCACGGGTGACGGCCGTCATCCCCTATCTGGCCTACGCGCGCAAGGACGCGCGGACGCAGCCGCACGACCCGCTGGGCACGCAACTGCTGGCACGGCTGCTCGAGGCGGCCGGGTGCGACCAGGTGATGGTCTTCGAGCCGCACCACGCGGGGGCCTGCGAGAACGCCTTTCGTGTGCCGGTGATGACGATCGACGCGGCGCCGGCCTTCGATGCCGCCGTGCGAGTGTGGTCCGATGAGGGGTTGGCTTCGACGCCGGCCACGGGCGCGGTGGGGCCGGGGCGGCTTCACCCGCCGCCGCTGGTCGTGGCCTCACCCGACCCGGGCGGCGTCAAGCGCGTGCTGCGCTGGCGCGAGCACCTGGAGGACCTGCTGTCGCGTCCCGTCGGCTTCGCGATGGTCGACAAGCGCCGCGGTCTGGGCCTGGTGCACAGCGGGCACCTGGTTGCCGGCGACGTCGACGGGGCGACGGTGCTGCTGCGTGACGACCTGATCGCTTCTGGCGACACACTGGCGCACGCGGCCGTCGCACTGCGGCATGCCGGCGCAGCGCAGATCCACGCACTGGCCGCCCACGGGCTGTTCGTCGGCCACGCCGACCGCGTGCTGGCCGAGGCGCCGCTCGACAGCATCACCGTCACCGACAGCGTGCCTGCGTTCCGCATGCCGGCGTCCTGCGCGGCCTCGGCGCGGCTGCGCACGGTCAGCGCGGCCGGGCCGCTGTTGCAGGTGCTGCGCGACAGCCGGGACGCGTTCGCGCGTGGGGGGTGATCGCCACGCCTCTCGCGGCCAGACCGTTCACCGCGGCAGGCGCAGTGCCGCCTCGGCGGCCTCGAGGTACCACAGCGCCATCGGCCGCCAGCGCGATGCATCGCGCACCGGGGTGTCCAGCAGGTGCGCCAGTGCGAGCCGGGCGCGCAGCAGCGCGCGCAGTGCGGTGTAGGTGCGCAGCGCGGCTGCGGCCTGACGGTCGCCCAGCGCGCGCATGCATTCGACCGCCACGCGCAAGCCGAAGCGTGGCGCGCCCAAGCGCCGGCACTCCAGCGCGAAGTAGGCCAGCTCGTCCAGTGGATCGACCGCCCGCAGCGCCGGGCTGAACTCGAGCGCGTCGATCACCAGCACGTCTTCGGCGCCGATGCGGGGCATGGGCGACGCCGGCACGCAGACATGCTCCGGACGCAGGTCGCCATGGCCGTCGACGATGCGCCCGTCCTGCGCCCGCTGCACCAGCCGTGTCAGCCCCGGGCGCAAGGCCCGCAGCAGCCGGCGCAGTCGTCGACGGCCCCCGGGCAGCGCCCATCGGGGTTGACGCAGCAGCGCCAGACTGATCGCGAGTTCGTCGCGCAGCCGGTGCAGGTAGACGGGGGCGCTCAGCGGCACCTGCGGCACGGTCCGCCAGAACGTGGACAGGCGATCGGCGACGAGCCGTGCCTCGCGAGCGCCCGCCTGGCCCGACGCCAGGCGTCGATCCAGCAGGTGCTCGGCCGGCAGACGACGCATCAGCACCAGCCATTCGTCGGCGGGCACATCGGCCGCATGCCGATCGGGTGCGGGGTCGAGTTGCCAGCCGCCGGGCGCTTTGCGCAGCGCCACGACGCCCAGGCACACGCCGGGCGCCAGGCGGTCGTTCAGCCGCACTTCCTCCCGGCAGGCCTGCTCGCGCAGGGCGGGCGTGGAGAAATCCAGCATGCGCTCACGCACCGGCTTCTTCAGCTTCAGCACCCGGTCACCGCACAGGAAGACCCAGGAGCGCCGCGTCTGCACCGTCTCGACCGGCTCGCCCTGCAGATGCCAGGCGCGCCAGGCGTCGGGGCTTTGCAGGAAGGCGATGGGCACCGATCGATTGCATCGCGCGGGGCCTGGCCCGAAGGTGAGCGGCGTCAAGGCCCGGCATGGGGCCGGACCGCGCGCCCGCGCTCAGATCTCCAGCCGGCCGGCGTACCCCGTCATCTCCAGATAGCCCATGCCGATGCGCCGGCCCGATGGGTCGTGCAGGGACGACAGGCCTTCCCAGTAGATGGTGCCGGTGGCGCCCCGGCTGTGCATTTCCTGGGTGTCGAACAACGCCCGTACCGACATCCGGCCCGCGGGCGTGGTGACCTGCCAGTCCACCGGGTAGCGCCCCCCCGAACTCGGGCTGCGCCACCAGCGCAAGGGCTCGAACCGCACCTCGTCGGGCGTGAAGGCCCGTGCCTGCGTCTGCCCGGCGCGGCGCACGCTGCCGCCTGCCCACAAGGCGCTGCCGTCGGCACGGCGCAGCCTGAAGGCGGTCAGCGCTGAGCCGTCGTCGAGCATCATCCCGATCCAGTCCCAGCCGACGGCCTGGGGGTGCAGCAGTTCGTCGCTCCACTCCTGGTCGAGCCAGGCGCGGCCCGCGACGGCTGTCGTGCGACCGTCCCGCTCCAGGCGTCCGGCGACGGCCAGGTGCGGCTCGCTCAGGTAGTGGCTGGCCTGGGCCTCGTCCGGCCCCTTGCGCGAATAACCCGCGTCGCCCTGCAGCAGCAGCGGTTGGGTGCGCGCCATCGTGAGGTCGAAGGCAAAGCCGTCCCCCACCACGCCGGTGCGCCAGCGCGCGTCCAAGGGCCCGGTGCCGGTGGACTGCCGCTGCAGCGTCCAGCCACCGAGCATGAGGTCGGCGTCGTGCAGCGCTGCGCGCGCCCGGCGGCTGACCTGCGGATCGCCGGACCAGCGTGCGATGCGTTCGGCGTGCAGATGTCTCCGGGCGGCGATCTCGCTGACGGCGGCGTGCGCGAACAGGATCTGCCGCGGCGCGAAGCGGCCGGGCAGGCCCTGCGCCAGACCGGTGCGGCTGCGGAAGAAGGTGACCTGGAAGCCCGTCAGGCCAGGCGTGTCCGGGTCGGGCGATGCGCTCGGGCCGGCGGTGGCCGCAGGCGCCACGCCGCTGCCGGCACCACCGCCGCTGGGGGCCGGCACCAGCCAGCCGGTGATGTACCACCACTCGATGCGGCTGGCTGGGTGGGCACCGTGGTCTCTCGGGAAGACCAGCGGCCGGCCAAGCCGCACCGGGTCGGTGGTCTGCGTCCCTTCCGTGACAGCGCGCTCTGCGCGGGCCGTCAGGGCTGCGGCGCCTGCACAGACGCCCAGCGCACGCAGCAGCGCGCGGCGCAGCGGATCGGCATGTCGGCGTGCGGCGCCGGCGTCCATCACCAGTCCTCCTTCACCGACAGCACCGCCTGACGCGACGCCGCGTGCCGCGCGGTCCAGCTGGCCGTCACCCATCCGGCAGCGACGACCGCGGCGCACAGCGCGGCCAGACGCAGTGCTGGCAGCACCAGTTCCATCGTCCAGTGAAAGCTCTGCGGGTTGACCACGTGCACCAGCACCACACTGATCGCCAGCCCCAGCAGCAAGCCCACCATCGCGCCGGCGGCCAGCCAGGCTGCCGCTTCGCCGCCGACGACCGCCACGATCTGGCGTCGGGTCAGGCCCAGGTGGGACAGCAGGCCGAACTCCTTGCGCCGCGCCAGCACCTGCGCCGACAGGCTCGCGGCCACGCCGATCAGACCGATGCCGATGGCCACGGCCTGCAGATAGTGCGTGACGGCGAAGCTGCGGTCGAAGATCGCCAGGGACAGGCGGCGCAACGCGTCGGTGGCTGCGAACTCGAGCATGGCAGCATCCGGCGCGGCGTCGCGCAGGCCTTGCTGCACCGCGGCCATCGAGGCGCCGGGGGCCAGCCACAGGGCCAGATCGTTGACGCGTTCGTCACCGGTGAGCTGGCGGTAGACGGCAGCGTCGATCACCACCGCGCCGAACTGGCGCGCGTAGTCGCGCCAGACGCCGCGCACCCGCGCCGGCACAGGGGTGCCGTCCAGCGGCAGCAGCACCGTCGAGCCAGGGGTGGCCGCGTACAGGCGCACCATGGCCTCGCTGACGAAGACTTCCACGCCGCCTGTTGACGGCAGGGCCGGCGCCAGCAGCGGCAGGTCGGCCGCCGGGTCGCGCAAGGTCCTGGCGATCAGCGTCACCGTGGGCTGTCCCGGGGCCCAGGGCAGGGCGCGGCTGCGGCTGGGCTCCACCGCGCGCACGCCGGGCAACTCCCGCACCCGCTGCACGAAGGCCGGGTCCAGCCAGGCCTGCTCGCTCATCGCACTGGACCCGGCGGTGCGCAGATAGAGGTCGGCCGGCAGCACCTGGTCCAGCCAGCGCGCGACACCGTCGCGGAAACTGGCCACCATCACCGTCAGGGCCACCGACAGCGCCAGGCTGGCCACCACGCCGGCGACGGCGGCCGTGGCGGTGTGGCGCTGCAGTCGCGCGCGTTGCAGCGCCAGCAGCGTCAGCGCGCCGTGCGGCGCGGGCGCCAACCGCAGCAGCAGATGCACGGCGGCCGGCACCAGCGCCACCCCGCCCACCAGCAGCGCGGCCACGCTGGCATAGGCCGCCACGGGCAGGCCTGCCACCGGGGGCGCCAGCGCCAGGCCCACACCCGCGGCCAGCAGCGCCAGCGCCGGCCACAGACGGGGCGGTGCGCCGGTCGGCCCGCCCAGGCCCTTGAGTGCCTGCGCCGGTTGCAGCCCCTGGGCGCGCCGGGCCGGCACCCAGCCGCCGGCCATCGCCGACGCCACGCCCAGCAGCGCAAAGCCGGCCATTGCCGTGGCGTCGATCTGCAGCGTCGGGGCGATCCCGGGGAAATAACCGCCGCCCAGGTCCCCGGCCAGCCAGCGCAGCGCCCCGGCCGCCATGCCCGTGCCCAGCGCCAGCCCGGCGGCGCTGCCGGCCACGCCGAGCACGGCGCACTCCAGCAGCACCAGCGTGCGCCGTTCTGCAGCGGTCAAGCCCAGCACGCCCAGCAAGGCCAGCGCCTGCGTGCGCTGCGCCACCGACAGCGCCACCACCGAGTACACCAGGAAGCCGCCGACGAACAGCGCCACCAGCGCGAGCACGGTGAGGTTGACGCGGTAGGCACGGGACATCTGCGAGACGCGTTGTTCCGACTCGTCGGCGGGCACCAGTCGCAGGCCGGTGGGCAGCGTCGGCGCCAGTGCCTGTGCCGGCGTGCCGGGGGCCAGCCGCAAGTCGATGCGCGACAGTCGCCCGTCCATGCCGAACAGCGCCTGTGCCGCGGCAATGTCCAGGACGACCAGTGGCGTGCCGCCGGCGGCCACACTGCCGCCGACCTGCAGCACGCGCCAGCGCGGGCCCGACTGCAGCTGGATCGCGTCGCCGTCGCGCAGCCCCAGCCGCTCGCGCGCGGCGCCATTCACGAATGCCAGCCCCGGGTCCAGCAGGGCCAGTCGCGAGCTGCCGTCGGCCGGGCGCGGCAGCGCGTTCGGTGTCAATGCCGCGGCCTCGAAGGCGTCCAGTCCGACCACCCGCACGGCCACGCGTGCCGCCGACCCATCCGGCGAGGCCGCCCGCGCCGCGGCGTAGGTGTCGATCTCGACCACGGGGCTGGCCGATTTCACCCCGGGCAGCATGGCGACATCGTCGAGCAACGCGTCGTCGAAGCCTGCGGGCGCGCCACGCACGACGGCGTCGGGCTCGCCGTTGGCCGATCGCACGGCGGCCGAGAACTCCGACAGCGCCGACACATTGATCACGTGCACCGACCAGGCCAGCGCGACCCCCAGCGCCACGGCCAGGGCGGCCACGGCGTGTCGCCACGGATGGTGACGCCACTCGCGCCAGATCAGCGGCCACAGGATCAGCGCCATGCGCCACGGGGCCATGACCGAGGGCGCGGTCATGCGTGCGAACGCTCGTCGACGATCCCGTCGAGCCTGAGTCGCAGCACCCGGTCGGCCCGGGCCGCGGCGGTCGGCGAGTGCGTGACGAGCAGGCAGGCCGCGCCGCCCGCATGGGCCTGGTCGATCAGCACCTGCATCACACGTGCGGCCGTCACCGGGTCGAGGTTGCCAGTGGGTTCGTCGGCGAGGATGAGCGCCGGCTGGTGCACGAGCGCGCGGGCGATGGCCACGCGCTGCAACTGCCCGCCCGACAGTTGCGCCGGCATTCGATCGCCCAGGCCCTGCAGACCGACGGCCTCGAGCAGTGACGTCACCCGCTGCGCGGCCGCCTGACGCGCAGCGGCATCCCGGCCCGCGCCCAGCAGCCGCAGCGGCAGCCCGACGTTCTCGGACACGCTGAGGTGGGGCAGCACGTGGAAGGCCTGGAAGACGAAACCCAGTTGCTGACGCCGAAGCCGCGCGCGTGCGTCGGCATCGAGCCGCCCGACATCGACCTCGCCAAGGAGGACACGCCCTTGGTCGGCTTCGTCGAGCCCGGCGATGCAGTTCAGCAAGGTGGATTTGCCCACACCCGACTCGCCGAGCAGCGCGACGAACTCACCGGGCCGGACCTCCAGCGACACCTCACGGAACACCGCCGTGGCGCCGTAGGACTTGGACAGGGACTCGATTCGAAGCATCAGGCGCGCATCATGCCGGCAAGCATCGGGGGCCGCGCGCGCCGGGAATTGCGTGAGGGCAAGCCGGCGTGTCGGACCGGTCGCTGCGGACGCTCTGGCCAGCGACCTCGAACGCGACCGCTACCGCGGCGACGACAGCGCGCCGCGTGCTGGGCGACACTTCATCTTTCGCGGTGGCCTTCCGGGGCGATGGGCCGAACGCGCAGACGAGGAGCATTCGATGGGGACGATAGGCATCGTGGGCGTGGGCATGATGGGTCTGGGCATTGCCACCAACCTGCAGAAGCACGGCCACGCCCTGAACCTGCTGGAGCATCCGGGCAACCAGCCGCTGGACGGCCTGCGGCAGGGTGGGGCCCAGACCTTCACCTCGGCGGCCACCTTGGCCGCGGCCAGCGAGGTGGTGATCCTGGTGCTGACCGGCTCGCCGCAGGTGGAGGCGGTGCTGACGGGCAGCGGTGGCGTGCTGGAGGGCTTGCGTCCGGGCAGCGTGGTGATGGATTGCACGACGGCCATTCCGTCCTCGACGCGGCGCATGGCGCAGCGTGTGCAGGCCGCAGGCGGGCACTTCCTCGACACCGCGATGACGCGCACGCCCAAGGAGGCGATGGAAGGCCGCCTGAACCTGCTGGTGGGCGGCGAGGCCGCGTGGCTCGAGACCTGCCGGCCGCTGATGCGCTGCTACGCCGAGCACATCTTCCACGCCGGGCCGGTGGGCGCCGGGCACGCGATGAAGTTGCTGCACAACTACGTGTCTCTGGGCATGGTGTCGCTGCTGTCGGAGGCCGCGGCCTGCGCGCGACAGGGGGGCGTGGGCATGGACGTCTTCGTCGACGTGCTGGCCAAGGGCGGCGCCGGCGGCACGGCGCTGGAGCGGGTGCGGCCCTTCCTGCTGGACGGCGATCCGTCGGGCCTGCGCTTCACCATCGCCAATGCGCTGAAGGACCTGGGCTACTACCGCACCATGGCCGGCGACGCCGGCGCGGCGCAGGCCATCGCCGAGGCGGTGCAGGCCACGCTTGCCCTGGGGCTGGCGCGGTCCGACGAACAGACGCTGCTGCCGCGCCTGATGGACCTGCTCAGCCCGGCAGAAAGGCAGCCCGGATCGGCTTGACGAGCGCCATCCCGCTCGATGAATCGACCCCCCCTCCCTTGCCACCGGCCGTCACCATGGAGATGATCGCGATCCCCGGGGCCTTCCGTCGGCGCAGGAGCCAGGACAGCGGCTTGGGTGTGACCCTGAAATTCGATGACCTATTGAATGGTGTCGTCATCCTCAGATGTGCGCCGCGTTGACGTTGACGATGCAGCGAGTGATGTGAAAGACGACCACCTCAACCGCCCTTGCAACCCTCGAGATGAACCCACACGATCTTCCAGCGATGCAGCAGTTGCACGCCGCACTGGCCCTGCAGCGCGCTGCGCACCGTGCCCAGCCTGCGCCCACGCTGGCACAGCGTCGGGCGGACCTGAAGGCGCTGCAGGATTTCCTGCGTGCCCATGAGCGCGAGATCTGCGCGGCGGTCAGCGCCGACTACGGTCACCGCTCGCCGCACGAGACGCGGCTGACCGAACTCGCGCCGGCGATCGACGGCATCTCCCATGTGCTGAAGGTGCTGCCGCGCTGGATGCGCCCGCAGCGCCGTGGCGTGGACTGGCTGAGCTTTCCGGGCGGCCGCAACCGGGTGGTGCCCCAGCCGCTGGGCGTGGTCGGCGCCATCGTGCCGTGGAACTTCCCGGTCAACCTGAGTTTCGTGCCGCTGACCTACATCTTTGCGGCCGGCAACCGCGCGATGGTGAAGATGAGCGAGAACTCGCGCCACCTCGCGGCGCTGCTGATCGAGCGCATGCCGGCGTGGTTCCCACCCGAGAAGCTGCAGTTCTTCGACGAGACGGGCGGGGTGGGCCAGCGCTTCTCGGCCTTGCCCTTCGACCACCTGCTGTTCACGGGCTCGGGTGCGACCGGCCGCGCCGTGATGGCGGCGGCCGCCGCCAACCTCTGCCCGGTGACGCTGGAACTCGGCGGCAAGTCGCCCGCCATCGTCTGCGACGACTTCCCGCTGGCCACCGCGGCGCAGCGCATCCTGTTCGTCAAGTGCCTGAATGCCGGGCAGATCTGCACCACGGTCGACCACCTGTGGCTGCCGCGCAACCGCATCGACGCCTTCGTCGCGCTCGCGCAGCAGATCGTGCCGGCGCGCTACCCGACGCTGTCATCGCCCGACTACACCTCGATCATCGATCAGCGCTCGTACGACCGGCTGATGGCGGCGCTGGACGACGCTCGCGCGCGCGGTGCCCGTGTCGTCCCGCTGCTGCCCGGCCCAGCTTGCGACCCTGCCACGCGCAAGATCGCCCCGCACCTGGTGCTCGACGCCCCGCCGGACAGCGGCTTGATGCGCCGCGAGATCTTCGGCCCCATCCTGCCGGTGATCGGCTACGACCGTCTGGAGGATGTTGTGTCGGCGGTCAACGACGGCGACCGCCCCCTGGCCATCTACCCCTTCAGCCACGACAGGCGGCGGGTGAATTACCTGCTCGAGCACATCCTGTCCGGGGGCGTGACGGTCAACGACGCGCTGTTCCACGTCGCGCAGCACGACCTGCCTTTTGGCGGCGTGGGGCCTTCCGGCATGGGGCATTACCACGGGCGTGAGGGTTTCGAGACCTTTTCCAAGATGCGCCCGGTCTTCCACCAGGCGCGCTGGTCGGCGATGAAACTGGTCGGTCCGCCTTACGGGCGGTTCGCCGACGGTCTGTTGAAGTTCCTCATCCACCGGCGGTGAAGCCGTGTCGCCGCTGACCGTCCCGTCCATGCCGATGGCCTGCCAGCGCCTGGACCGGCTCGACGCGCTGCGCGGGCTGGCCATTGTGTGGATGGCGGTGTTCCACTTCTGTTTCGACCTGAACCATTTCGGCTGGCTGCAGCCTCGGCAGAACTTCTACGCCGATCCCTTCTGGACGCTGCAGCGCACGGCCATCGTCAGCCTGTTCCTGTTCTGCGCCGGGCTGTCGCAGGCGGTGGCGCTGGGTGCCGGGCTGTCCTGGCCCCGTTTCTGGCGTCGATGGCTGCAGATCGCAGGCTGCGCCGTTCTGGTCAGCGCGGGCTCGGCGATCATGTTCCCGGGCAGCTGGATCAGCTTCGGCGTGCTGCACGGCATCGCGCTGATGCTGGTGCTCACGCGTCTGGTGGCTGCGCGCCTGTCGGTGCCGGCGCTGCTGGCGCTGGGTGCCGTCATCGTGCTGCTGCCGCAGTTCGTGGCCCATCCGTTCTTCGACAGCCGGTGGACGAATGGGGTTGGTCTGGTCACTCGCAAGCCGGTGACCGAGGACTATGTGCCCCTGCTGCCCTGGTGGGGCGTGATGCTGTGGGGCCTGGCGGCAGGGCGATGGGTGCTGTCGGCGCGTCCGACGTGGCTCACCGATTCTGCGGCCGGTCCGCAGGGATGGGGTGTTCGGCCGCTGGCGACGCTGGGCCGATGGAGCCTGAGCTTCTACATGCTGCACCAGCCGGTGCTGATCGGGCTGTTGACGGCGGCGTCGACAATGCGCGCCTGATGACACGAAAACTGCTCTTCGGCTTTCATGCCGTGGCCGTCCGTCTGAAGACGGCCCCCCAATCCGTGGTCGAGGTCCACGTCGACGCCCAGCGGCGCGACGCCCGCATGCGCCAGTTCGTCGAACGCGCGCAGGCCGCCGGCGCGCGCCTGATGGACAGCGACGACGCCCGTCTGTCCCGCCTGGCCGGCAACGGCCGCCACCAGGGGGTGGTGGCCTTCGTCCTGCCGCTGAAGGCGCAGCACTCGATGGACGGCGTGCTCGACGACGTCGACGCCCGCGGCGACGGGCCGCCACTGGTGCTGGTGCTCGACGGGGTGACCGACCCGCACAATCTGGGGGCCTGCCTGCGTGCGGCCGACGGTGCCGGCGCACACCTGGTCATCGCGCCCAAGGACCACGCCGTGGGGGTGAACGCCACGGTGGCCAAGGTGGCCAGCGGCGCGGCCGAGACCGTGCCTTATCTGATGGTGACCAACCTGGCGCGCAGCCTGGACGAGCTGAAGGACCGTGGGCTGCAGGTCATCGGCACCAGCGACGACGCGCCGCAGACGCTGTACGAGATCGACCTGACGGGCCCTGTGGCCCTGGTGCTGGGGGCCGAGGGCAGCGGCATGCGCCAGCTCACCCGCAAGACCTGCGACCGTCTGGTGCGCATCCCGATGCGTGGTGCGGTGGAGAGCCTGAACGTCTCGGTGGCCTCGGCTGTCTGCTTGTACGAGGCCCTGCGGCAGCGCGGAGGCGGCCGGTCGGGCGGCACGACCGAGGTCAGCGGACCAGACGAATCGCCTGTGGGTTGACGATGTTCGTCGGTTCGCCGCGGGCGTAGTTGACGACGTTCTCGAAGGCCGCGCGGAAGTACATCTCGTAGCTGTCCTGCTCGACGTAGCCGAGATGCGGCGTGCACACCGCGTTCTCCAGTCGCAGCAGCGGGTGACCTTGCAGGATGGGCTCGGTCTCGAACACATCGACAGCGGCCATGCCCGGTCGGCCCCGGTTCAGCGCCGACACGAGTGCCCCTTCGCGCAGCAGCTCGGCGCGCGAGGTGTTGACGAACAACGCGGTTGGCTTCATCCGCGCCAGATCCTCGGCGCCGATGAGGCCGCGGGTCTCGTCGTTCAGGCGCAGGTGCACCGACAGCACGTCGCTGATCTCGAACAGCGTGGCCTGGTCGGCCACGACCTCGAGGCCGTCGGCCGCTGCCCGCGCCCGCGAGGCCTCCCGGCCCCAGACCACCACCCGCATGCCGAATGCGCGGCCGTAGCCGGCCACCAGCCGGCCGATCTTGCCGTAGCCCCAGATGCCCAGGGTGCGGCCGTGAAGCACCATGCCCAGGCCGAAGTTCGCGGGCATGCCCGCGGCCTTCAGGCCGCTTTGTTGCCAGGCCCCGTGCTTGAGGTTGCCGACGTACTGCGGCAGACGGCGCATCGCCGCCATGATCAGCGCCCAGGTGAGCTCGGCCGGGGCCACAGGCGACCCGACGCCTTCGGCCACGGCGATCCCCAGGCGAGTGCAGGCCTCGACGTCGATGTGGCTGCCCACCCGGCCGGTCTGCGCGATCAACCGCAATTTGGGCAGCTTTTCCAGCAGCGCCTTCGGGAAGTGCGTGCGCTCGCGGATCGGCACCAGCACGTCGGCGTCACGCAGCCGCACCGCCAGTTGTCCGACGCCCTTGACGGAATTGGTGAAGACCTTGGCGTTCAGGGACTCCATCAGGGACGCACAAGGCAGCTTGCGCACCGCGTCCTGGTAGTCGTCGAGGATGATGACGTTCATGCGGTGCCAATTCTGCCTTGGGCAGGGCCTTGCGGTCTCGGCATGCGTCAGGCGCCGATGCCGGGCCAGGTCAGATCGTGGCGACGCTCGGGCCGGCAAGGCGGGTGCCGGAGGGGCCAAGCCGCGGTGGCCCGGCCGCGCTTCGTCACATCAGCATCGTGTTGCGGATGAGCCCGACGGCGATGCCCTCGACCGCGAAGCTGCGGTCGTCCGCCGAAACGACCAGGGTCTCGAAATCCGGGTTTTCCGGCTGCAGTTCGATGTGGCCGCGCACCTTGCGCAGGCGCTTGACCGTCACCTCGTCGCCGAGCCGGGCGACGACGATCTGGCCGCTGCGCGCCTCTTGTGTCTTCTGGACGGCGAGCAGGTCGCCGTCGAGGATGCCGGCGTCACGCATGCTCATGCCGCGCACCCGAAGCAGGTAGTCCGGTCGGCGCGGGAACATCGACGCTTCGACGACATAGGTCTGGTCGACGTGCTCCTGCGCGAGGATGGGGCTGCCCGCGGCCACGCGGCCGACCAGGGGCAGGTTCAGTTGGGCCAGGTGTGGCAGGGGCAGCACGTACTGCTTGCCGTAGGGGTCGCCACGTGCGGCGTTCAGTGCGCGCAATGTGTCAGACTTCAGGCGGATTCCCCGCGAGGTGCTGCCCACGATGTCGAGCACCCCTTTGCGCTGCAGGGCGCGCAGGTGCTCTTCGGCCGCATTGGGGGACCGGAAGCCGAGTTCGCTCGCGATCTCGGCCCGCGTCGGGGGCGAGCCCGTACGCTCGATCGCGCTGACCACCAGGTCGAGCACCTGCTGCTGGCGGGCGGTGAGCTTGGGTGAGTCATCCATGGCGGTGAGGGCTGTTCATGAACACAGGGCTGGATTTTCATCCATGATGCAGACGATGGCAAGCGCTCAGGCGCATGGTCTGGGTGCAGGCGGGTCCGGGCACGTCCATGTCGCTGACGGCCCGGATGCGGAAGTGCCGGTGGCGGTGCGCCGTGTGGTCGTGCTCGGCACGGGCGGCACGATCGCAGGGGTGGCAGCGAGTGCCACCGACAACGTAGGCTACGCCTCGGCGCAGCGCGGGGTGGCCGACCTGCTGGCCGCCGTTCCCGCGCTGGCGCGTTTTCACGTCGAGGCCGAGCAGGTCGCGCAGGTCGACAGCAGCGACATGCGGCACGAGATCTGGTCGGCCCTTGCCCGGCGCTGCGCCGCCCATCTGGCCCGGCCCGAGGTGGACGGCGTGGTCATCACGCACGGCACCGACACCCTGGAAGAGACGGCGTGGTTGCTGCACCGCGTGCTGGGGGCTGCGGTCGGCTCCCTGTCCGGGGACGACCGTGCCGGCGGCCACACGCCGCACAAGCCCGTGGTCCTGACGGCGGCGATGCGCCCGGCGACCTCGCTGCAGGCCGACGGGCCGCAGAACCTGCTCGATGCCGTGACCGTCGCGGCCGAGCCCGGCGCCGGCGGGGTGCTGCTGGCCTTGGCCGGACAGGTCTGGGCTGGCGCCGAGGTGCGCAAGGTGCACACCTGGCGCCTGGAGGCCTTCGAGGCCGGTGATGCCGGTCCGGTGGCTCTTTTGCGCGAAGGGCGCGTCGCGCCACTCAGGCCCTGGCCCGGATTCCGCGTGCCTGTGGACCCGTCGGCGTGGCCGGCGGTCCCGGCCGCCGCGGACCTGCCCGCGCAGGACGATGCCTGGCCCTGGGTGGAGATCGTGGCCAGCCACGCGGGGGCTAGGCCGCGCGCGGTCCAGGCGCTGCGTGCCGGCGGTGTGCGCGGTCTCGTGGTGGCCTGCACCGGCAACGGGTCGGTGCACGAGTCGCTGGAAGCCGTCCTGCGTGCGGCCTGCGCCGACGGGGTGCCGGTGCTGCGGGCCACCCGCTGCGCCGGCGGCGGCATCGTCGAGCCGGGGGCGGAGCCGCTGTCGGCCGCCCCCGACGTTCAAGGCGGCGCGCCGGCCACGACGTCGGCGCGTCTTCCCAGCGCCGGCCATCTGACACCGGCACAGGCCCGTGTCGAATTGATGCTGCGGATGCTGGGCGCTGCCGGCCGCGCCGGCTGAGCCCTGTCAGGGCGCGCTGCGGTCGAGCCTTGACGGGCCGTACCGCACTCGCCTGGGGCAGGCGAGCATCGGCAGGTCAGCCGCGCGCACCCGCCTGCATCTGCTCCAACTGCTCGTTCAGTTCGAGCCAGCGTTCCTCCAGCATCGCCATCTCGGCGCCGATGTGGTTCAGACGCCGGCCTTGTTCGGCAATGGCTGGAGGTGCAAGCCCGGCCGTCGCGAGCATGGCTTCGACCTGCGTCCGCTCGGTGCCCAGGCGCTCCAGTCGCTGGTCGATCTGCGCGATCTCGCTGCGCAGCGGCCGCGTGGCGTCGGCCAACTTCTGGCGCGCGGCGGCGCGTGCCTTGCGGTCGTCTGCACCCGCGCCTTGGCCCGAGGACGGACGCGCCGGGGCGTCGCCGTTGGCGGATGCGGTCGGGTTCCGGGGCCCGGACGGGCTGGCCGGTCCGGGGGGCGTCCCCGAGGAGGCCGTCTTGCCGCCTGAGGGGACGGACGAGCGCTGACCGGCGCCCGCACTGCCAGAGACGCTGGGTGAAGACGGCGAGCCCGATTCCAGCCCGCGCAGGAACGACGTCGCGTCCGGGGGCACTGCACCGCGCGCTGTGGCACGGCTGACTTCGAGCAGCCACCGCTGGTAGTCGTCCAGGTCACCGTCGAAAGGCAGCACGCCCCCGCGCGTGACCAGCCAGAACTCGTCGCAGACTTCGCGCAGCAGCGCGCGGTCGTGGCTGACCAGCAGCACCGTACCCTCGAACTCGTTCAGCGCGATCGACAGCGCCTCGCGCGTGGCCAGGTCGAGGTGGTTCGTGGGCTCGTCCAGCAACAGCAGGTTGGGGCGGCGCCATACGATCGTCGCCAGCACCAGGCGTGCGCGTTCGCCGCCGGACAAGGTGTCCACCGGCTGGTGCACCATGTCGCCTTCGAACCGGAACTGGCCGAGGTAGTTGCGCAACGCCTGTTCGCGCGTGTCGGTGCCGGCCGGCGGCTGCTCGCGCGCCAGGCGCGTCATCAGCTGCAGCGGCGTGTCGTCGGCGTGCAGCAGGTCCATCTCCTGCTGCGCGAAGTAGCCCACCGCCAGGCCCTTGCCCTCGGTGGAGGTGCCGCCCAGGGCCGGCAGCACGCCGGCGATCGTCTTCACGAGCGTGGACTTGCCCTGGCCGTTGGCGCCGAGGATGCCGATGCGCTGTCCCGCCATCACGGTGCGGGTGACGTGCCGGACGATGACCACGGGCTCTGCGTGGGCGTCGCGCGTGCCGTCTGCGCCTGTCTGGCCGGCGCCGTAGCCGCAGGCCACGTCGCGCAGCGCCAGCATCGGGTTGGGCAGGCTGACCGGTTCGCGGAAGTCGAAGGCGAAGTCGCTGGCCGTCAGCACCGGGGCCAGCTTCTCCATCCGCGCCAGCGCCTTCACGCGGCTCTGGGCCTGCCGGGCCTTCGTCGCCTGGGCCTTGAAGCGGTCGATGAAGCGCTGCAGGTGCGCGATGCGCTCCTGCTGCTTGTCGAAGGCGGCCTGGGCCTGCACCATGCGCTCGGCGCGCATGCTCTCGAAGGCGGTGTAGTTGCCGCCGTAACGCGTCACGCGCGCCTCGTCCAGATGCAGCGTCACGCGTGTCACGGCGTCGAGGAACTCGCGATCGTGGCTGATGACGACCATGGTGCCCGGGAAGCGCTGCAGCCAGGCTTCCAGCCACACGAGCGCGTCCAGGTCCAGGTGGTTCGTCGGCTCGTCCAGCAACAGCAGGTCGGCCGGGCACATGAGCGCTCGGGCCAGCTGCAGCCGCATGCGCCAGCCGCCGGAGAAGCTGTTGACCGGCGCGTCGAGCTGGTCCACGCGAAAGCCCAGCCCGAGCAGCAGGGCCTGGGCGCGGGCCCGGGCATCGAAGGCCCCCGCCTCCTGCAGCGCGGCATGCGCCTCGGCCATCGCGTGGCCGTCGTCGGCGGCCTCGGCCGCCTCGAGGGCGGCCTGCGCGCGCTGCAGCGGCAGGTCGCCGGCCAGCACGAAGGTGGTGGCGCCCTCGTCGGTCTCGGGCATGTGCTGCGCGACTTCGCCGATCTGCCAGCGCGGCGGGATGTCCACATCGCCGGCGTCGGCGTGCAGCCGGCCGGTCAGCAGCGCGAACAGGCTGGACTTGCCGGCGCCGTTGCGCCCGACCAGACCCGCCTTCTCGCCGGGGTTGAGCGTGAAGCTGGCGCCTTGCAGCACCACCTTGGCGCCACGGCGCAGCGTGACGTCGCGCACGGTGATCATGTCAGGCGGGCTCCCGGTCGGGCCGGTCGCGCGGGCGCCGGCAGGAAAGAAGGTTTCACAACTGTTCCCGTGTCAGCAGCAGCACCTGATCGTCGCCGGCGCTGCACGGCAGCCAGACCGGCTCGAGCCCTGGAAAGGCTTGCTCGAAAGAGGCTCTTTCGTGGCCGATCTCCAGCACCAGCGCACCGCCAGGCTGAAGCGCCGCCGCCGCGCCGACCAGCAACGGCCGGATGAAGTCCATGCCATCGTCGCCACCGGCCAGCGCCAGCGTCGGCTCGGCCCGGTATTCCGCCGGCAGGCGGGCCATGGACTGCGCGTTCACATAAGGTGGGTTGCACAGGATCAGGTCGTATGACTGGTCGGGCACGGCGGCCAGGCCGTCGCCCCGTGCCAGCCGAAGGCGCTCACCCAGACCGTGACGCTCGACGTTGCGGGCGGCCACCGCCAGGGCATCCGCCGACAGGTCGGCGGCGTCGACCCGCGCGTCGGGCCAGGCCATCGCGGCCAGCACGGCCAGACTGCCGTTGCCGGTGCACAGGTCGAGCACGCGGGCCGGCTCGCGGCCGAGCCAGGCGTCGATCAGCCCTTCGGCCAGCACCTCGGCAATCAGCGAGCGCGGCACGATCACGCGCTCGTCCACCGTGAAGGGCACGCCCTGCAACCAGGCCTCGCCCGTCAGATAGGCTGCCGGCCGGCGGCTGCGGATGCGTTCGTCCACCAGCGCGTCCACGGCCGCGATCTCCGTCGCCGACAGCACGTGACCGGCTACCCCCTCCAGATCGTCCAGAGGCAGGCCCAGACGCCACAGCACCAGCCATGCGGCCTCGTCGCGTGCGTTCGTCGTGCCGTGGCCGAAGCAGACGCCGGCCTCGGTCAGGCGCATGCTGCTGCGCTCTAGCAGTTCCAGCAAGGTCATCCGCGCTGCCCCGAGCCGGCGGCCGCACGGGCTGACCCGCCTGCCCGCGCTGCCTGCCGCTCAGGGGCCGAAGTCAACGGGCCGACCGTCACGCGAGCAGCCGCTCCAGCGTGCGACGGTAGATGTTCTTCAGGCGTTCGACATCGGCCACCGCCACACGCTCGTCGACCTTGTGGATGGTCGCGTTGACGGGGCCGAACTCCACGACTTGTGGGCAGATCCTGATGATGAAGCGGCCGTCCGAGGTGCCGCCCGTGGTCGACAGCTCGGCCTGTACGCCGGTCTCGTCGGCGATCGCCGCCACCAAGGCGTCGCTGAGCGCGCCTGGCGGGGTCAGGAAGTGCTCGCCGTTGAGCGTCCAGGCGATGTCGTGGTCGATGGCGTGGCGCCGCAGCAGGTCATGCACACGCGCCTTCAGACCGTCGGCGCTGCTCTGGCTGGAGTAGCGGAAGTTGAAGTCCACCACCAGCTCGCCCGGGATCACGTTGGTCGCGCCAGTGCCCGCGTGGAGGTTGCTGACCTGCCAGGTGGTGGGTGGGAAGAACTCGTTGCCTTCGTCCCAGACCGTCGCCGCCAGCTCCGTCAGGGCCGGGGCGAAGAGGTGGACGGGGTTGCGCGCCAGTTGCGGGTAGGCCACGTGACCCTGCACCCCACGCACTGTCAACCGGCCCGAGAGCGAACCGCGTCGGCCGTTCTTGACCGTGTCGCCGAGCGCGTGCACGGATGTCGGCTCGCCGACGATGCAGGCGTCCAGCCGCTCCCCACGCTGCTGCAGCGCTTCCACCAAGCGCACCGTGCCGTCGACCGAGGGCCCTTCCTCGTCGCTGGTCAGCAGGAAGGCGATGCGGCCGCGGTGCTGCGGATGCGCCGCGACGAATTCCTCCACCGCGACGACCATGCAGGCCAGCGACGTCTTCATGTCGGCCGCGCCACGGCCATGCAGGTGGCCGTTCCGGTAGGTGGGGACGAAAGGGTCCGAGCCCCAGCGCTCCAGCGGCCCCGTGGGCACCACGTCGGTGTGGCCGGCAAAGGCCAGCGTGATGCCTTCTGCGGCGCCGGTGCGCCGTGCCCAGAGGTTGCTCACGCGGAAGTCTGCCGGACCGGCGTGCAGCCATTCGCATTCGAAGCCGATGCGCACCAGCCGCTCGGCCAGCAAGGCCTGGCAGCCCGCGTCCTCGGGGGTGACCGAGCGCCGCGCGATCAGCGCTTCGGTCAGGCGCAGCGCTTCCGACATGGCCTTCAGTCGCGCAGCAGTTCGTTGATGCTGGTCTTGGCGCGGGTCTGTGCGTCCACCTTCTTGACGATGACGGCGCAGTACAGGCTGTACTTGCCGTCGGCCGAGGGCAGGTTCCCGCTGACCACCACCGAGCCCGCGGGCACACGGCCGTAGATCACCTCGCCGGTGGCGCGGTCGTAGATCTTGGTGCTCTGGCCGATGTAGACGCCCATGCTGATGACCGAGTTCTCCTCGACGATGACGCCTTCGACGATCTCGGAGCGCGCGCCGATGAAGCAGTTGTCCTCGATGATCGTGGGGTTGGCCTGCAGCGGTTCCAGCACGCCGCCGATGCCCACACCGCCCGACAAGTGCACGTTCTTGCCGATCTGCGCGCACGAACCCACGGTGGCCCAGGTGTCGACCATCGTGCCCTCGTCGACGTAGGCGCCGATGTTCACGTAGGACGGCATCAGGATCACGCCCTTGGCGCAGAAGCTGCCGCGGCGCGCCACCGCGGGCGGCACCACGCGCACGCCAGCGGCACGCAACTGCGCTTCCGACTGGCCTTCGAACTTGGTGGGCACCTTGTCGAAGAAGGTCAGGTCACCGGCCTGCATGGGGCGGTTGTCGTTGAGCCGGAAGCTCAGCAGCACTGCCTTCTTGGCCCACTGATTGACCTTCCACTGCCCCACGCCCTGCCGCTCGGCCACGCGCAGGCGGCCCGCGTCCAGCTCGGCCAGCGTGTGCTCGACGGCCTGTCGCACTTCAGGGCGGCCCAGCGCCGCGGCGTCGGCGCGCTGGTCCCAGGCGGTTTCGATGAGGGTCTGAAGGGTCGAGGACATGGGGGTGATGAAGTGACGGTGAAAAACCGACGATTGTAGGGAGGGGGCTGCGACGGTGCGTCGATCTACGGTGCCGGCGAAAGGGCAGGAGATCCAGAAAGTGGACCAAGTCCAATTAAACTAAGTCCTTTCGTCGTGATCGGAATGTCGCCATGCCCTCTACCGTGATCAACATCCACGAGGCCAAGACCCATCTGTCGCGTCTGGTCGAGCAGGCCGCGCGCGGGCAGGAGTTCGTGATCGCCAAGGCCGGCCGGCCGCTGGTGCGGGTGGTGCCGGTGGAGCCGCCGTCACCAGAGCGCGAACTCGGCTTCCTCGCTGGGCGCGGCGTTGTCCTGGCCGACCTCAAGAAGGACTTCGCAGCCGACATCGCCGAGATGTTCGACGCCGGGCGATGAACTCGGGGCCTGCGACCCTCGTCGACACGCAACTGCTGCTGTGGGCAGCCTTCGAGCCAGCCCGGCTGTCAGGCGCGGCGCGCAGGGCTCTCACCGCGCGCGATCGCACGCTGGTTTTCAGCTTGGCGTCGATCTGGGAAGTGGCCGTGAAGACATCGCTCGGCCGTGCGGATTTCCAGGTCGACCCGGGCCTGCTGCACCGCGGACTGTTGGCGCAGGGTTTCCTGGAAGTGCCGATCGCGCCGGCCCACCTTTTCCGTGTGGCGAGCCTGCCCTGGGTCCACCGTGACCCCTTCGACCGCCTGCTCGTGGCCCAGGCCGTCGAAGAGGGTCTGAGCCTGCTGACGGCCGATGCCGCGCTGAAACCCTATGGGCACTTCGTCGAAGTGGCCTGAGTTCAGCCGCGTCGGCAATAGTCCACGATGCGCTGCGCAGCCTCGACGCATTCGTCGGTGCCGGCGACCAGTGCCAGGCGCACGCGGCCGGCGCCGGGGTTGATGCCCTGCGCCGGGCGTGCCAGCAGCGAGCCCGGCAGCACCGTCACCCCTTGCTGCGCCAGCAGGCCGAGTGACCAGGCCACGTCGTCACCCCCCGGCACGCCGGCCCACAGATAGAAGCCGGCATCCGGCAGCGCCACATCCAGCACCGGTTGCAGCATCGGCGTGACCTGCGCGAACTTGGCCCGGTAGAGCGCTCGGTTGTCCACGACGTGAGCTTCGTCGCCCCAGGCGGCGATGCTGGCTTTCTGCACCACCGTGCTCATGGCGCTGCCGTGATAGGTGCGGTAAAGCAGAAAGGACTTCAGGATCGCCGCGTCCCCGGCGACGAAGCCGGAGCGCAACCCGGGCACGTTGCTGCGCTTGGACAGGCTGGTCAGCGCCACCAGCCGTGGGAAGCCGTGGCGCCCCAACGCCTGCGCCGCCTGCAGGCTGCCCAGCGGCGGCTCGTCGCGGAAGTAGATCTCGGAGTAGCACTCGTCGCTGGCGATGACGAAACCGTGGCGATCGCTGAGCGCGAACAGCTGTTCCCACTCCGCCAGCGGCATCACCGCGCCGGTGGGGTTGCCGGGTGAACACACGTAGACCAGTTGCGTGCGCGCCCAGGTGGCCTCGTCGATGTCGTCCCAGCGCACGGCGAAGTTGCGCGCCGGGTCGCTGTTGGCGAAGGCGGTCTGCGCGCCGGCCAGCAGCGCTGCCCCCTCGTAGATCTGATAGAACGGGTTGGGGCAGACCACGGTGGCGCCGGGGCGCGTCGGGTCCACCACGGTCTGCGCCAGCGCGAACAGCGCTTCGCGCGTGCCGTTGACCGGCAGCACCTGCGTGCCCGCGTCCAGCGCCACCCCGTAGCGCCGCTGCACCCACCCCGCCGCCGCTTCCCGCAACGCAGTCTCTCCCGCCGTGGCGGGGTAGACCGACAAGCCAGCCAGGGATGCGGCGATCGTCTGCTCGATGAAAGCCGGTGTGGCGTGTCGCGGCTCACCGATCCCCAGGCTGATGGGCTTCAGACTCGCCGGGGGCACGATGCCTCGCGACAACTCACGCAGTCGCTCGAAGGGGTAGGGGTGCAGGCGCTGGAGGAGGGGGTTCATGTGCAGGTCGTGTGCAGGGACGGGTCAGACGCAGGCTGCCGTCAGTGTAGGAGGCCGCCAAGGGCATCGCCCACTGCGGCGCTGCCTGGGCGGGCCCGATCGGCGAGGGGGCGCCTGCGCGGCACGCATGCGTGCGATTTCGCTGCGCGCAACGCCTGCGCGACGCGAGCCGCCAGGTCACGTGCCGGGGCGTGTGCGCTTCTGACGTCGGCGCCAGTACTGCAGACCTTCTTCGTGGAACTCGATGTCCAGTTCCAGCAAACGCTCCTGCAAACGTTGCTGCACCTGCTCGACGGCCTGGTTGTAGACGAGCGGGCCGATTTCCTCCAGGAAAAAATTCAGCAATGCCGCGGCACCGATGTTGCCCAGTCGCTGGTCGAGTTCCTGCTCGAAGTAGCGCTCGATCGAGGCGACCGCTTCCTTGCGGACCTCCCGGTTCAGTTCGATGCCCATGTGAAGTCGACGGTGTGTCTCGATGAAAAAGTGGGGTCCTTGTGCGGTGTGACGGTACGCCGCAACACAGGTGTCGCAACCCGCGGCGTCAAAGCCGGCCGGCGCAACCCGGCGCCCCGCATCGACAGGCCAGACGGCCTTCGTGGTGGGTCTCGCCGTAGTGGACCGTGATCTCCTCGCCGACGGCGATGTCGCGCAGCGCGTAGAACTCCACGCGCCCCTGGCGGATGCACAGGCGGGCGTTCGGCGCGCAGGAGTGGTTGGTGTAGCGCATCGGGTCTGCCGAGCGGCTGAAGTCGATGGCCTTCTTCGGCGACAGCTCGACGATCATGATGCGTTCGCTGCGGGTGGCGCGGATCCGGGCCTGCTCGACGGTGATGGACTCGCCGCGGATCTCGCCGATCTTGCGCCTGGCGGCGATCGGTTCGGCCGCGAACGCACCTTGGCCGTCGATCGGGCTGGCATGCACGTCGACCGCGAACTTCTGGTAGCTCGGGCGCGCGGCAATGCCCGCAAGCGCCGGCCCGGGCGGCGAGACGGCACCTGGCGTCGGCGCCGGTTTGCGGGCAGTGGAGTTCTGTATCCGGGGCATCTTCCTGAAGGGGGATGGCGGGCCGACGAAGCGCTTGGCCGGGCGGGCGTCCGCAACAGCCGATGGTATCATCCCGACGGCAATCCGCCCGTCCTGAGTACGCCTTTTTTTCAATGAATTCAATGGCTTGCAAGCGGCCTGCGGCTGCCGTCCGATGCGCCTGAACCAGATCAAGCTGGCCGGATTCAAGTCCTTCGCCGAGCCGACGACCTTCCAGTTGCCGGGGCAGCGTGTGGGCGTGGTCGGGCCCAATGGCTGCGGCAAGTCCAACATCATGGACGCCGTGCGCTGGGTGCTCGGGGAGAGCAAGGCCAGCGAGCTGCGCGGCGAGTCGATGCAGGACGTGATCTTCAACGGCTCGGCCCAGCGCAAGCCGGCCGGCCGTGCCAGCGTCGAGCTCGTGTTCGACAACGCCGACGCCCGTGCCGGCGGGGCGTGGAACGCGTTCGCCGAGATCGCCGTCAAGCGCGTGCTCACGCGCGACGGCACCAGCAGCTACTACATCAACAACCAGCCGGTGCGTCGGCGCGATGTGCAGGACGTCTTCCTCGGCACCGGCCTGGGCCCGCGCGCCTACGCCATCATCGGCCAGGGCACGATCAGCCGCATCATCGAGTCGCGCCCGGAGGAACTGCGCCTGTTCCTGGAAGAAGCCGCCGGTGTCTCCAAGTACAAGGAGCGCCGGCGCGAGACCGAGAACCGGCTGAAGGACACGCG
>JBMTXX010000006.1:0-33580 GCA_049453935.1 Rubrivivax sp. | reverse complement strand
GCGCCTTCTCTTCCGGCGCCGCGTCGATCTGGTCGTAAGCCTTGGCCTCACCACCGAACTTCGTCGACAGCACCGTCGTGATCGCCGCCGTCAGCGTCGTCTTGCCGTGGTCCACGTGACCGATCGTGCCCACGTTCACGTGCGGCTTGGTCCGCTCGAATTTGCCTTTAGCCATCTGCACAACTCCTGACGGAAAACGGGCTGCCGCAAGGACAGCGGGAATGCACCCGGAACAAACATGGTGCCCATGACGCGGATCGAACGCGTGACCTCTCCCTTACCAAGGGAGTGCTCTACCACTGAGCCACATGGGCATCGACACAGGCCTGAACACGAAGGGTGCTCAAACCTGTGACGACGGCAAGCCGACCTTCACCTCCTGACCTGGAGCGGGAGACGGGAATCGAACCCGCACCATTAGCTTGGAAGGCTAAGGTTCTGCCATTGAACTACTCCCGCGCGGCGTCTGCAGGCCCCGGAGCAGCACCTCTGGAACAGAGGTCACTACGCCAGCACCTTCGAAACACCTGGTGGAGGAGGCTGGATTCGAACCAGCGTAGGCGTAGGCCAACAGATTTACAGTCTGCCCCCTTTAACCACTCGGGCACCCCTCCACGGAGAACATAAAACTATAGCAGAACTCCAGACGTGTTGAGAAAGCGCTGCTCCACGGCACCTGGCGGATGCAGCGCCCACCAGTCGACCAGCGACGAAGTGGCGGCGAAGTGGCTGCCCGCCGCCATGAACTCCCGCCGGAAATCGTTCGACGGATGGCGTGTGCGATGAACGGCCGCGCGGGCCGCGGCCGCCCCCGCCGCGTCGTCGAAGAAGGCTTGGGCCCGGGAGCCCCACAGCAGAAACACGGGCGGCGCGGCCCGGTGAACCAGGTGCTCGACGATCTGCGCGGTCAAGGGCTGCCAGCCGACCTCCAGATGACTGCCGATGTGCCCGATCTCCACCGTCAGGACCGGGTTGAGCAACAAGACGCCCTGCTGCGCCCAGGCATCCAATGCCCAGGAAGCCGGTGGCGTCCAGCCGGGCCTGTCCTGCGCCAGGACGCGGAAGATCCGCCGCAGCGACACCGGGCACCGCCCCGCGCCAGCGGAAAACGCAAGACCATCGGCATGACCAGCCGTCGGATAAGGGTCCTGCCCGAGGACCACGACCTTCACGTGCTCGGGCCCCACCAGCCGCAAGGCGCGGAAGGGGTCGACGGGGGCGATGGGCCGATCACCCGAAATCGCGCGCACCCGCTGCACGAGCGCCTCTTGCCGCGCCGGCGTCCACCCTGGCAGCGCCGCACGCCAGGCCGACGGCAGCCCGTCAAAGGCCGCGCTCAGGTCGTCGGCCGTCACCCGAACAACTCCGCCAGCGCCGCGCCCGGATCGGGCGCGCGCATGAAGGCCTCGCCCACAAGGAAGGCGTGCACCTCGGCGGCTCGCATGCGGTGGACGTCGGCGCGGGTGAGGATGCCGCTCTCCGTGACGAGCAAGCGATCGGCAGGCACCTGCGGCAGCAGGCCGAGCGTCGTGTCCAGCGACACCTCGAAGCTGCGCAGATTGCGGTTGTTGATGCCGACAAGACGGGTCTGCAGCCTCAACGCCCGCGACAGCTCATCAGCGTCGTGGACCTCGACGAGCACGTCCATGCCGAGCCCGTGCGCGCACGCCTCCAGGTCCGCAAGCCGGGCATCGTCCAGGCAGGCGACGATGAGCAGCACGCAGTCGGCCCCCATCGCGCGCGCTTCGTGCACCTGGTATTCGTCGACCAGGAAGTCCTTGCGCAAGACCGGCAGCGCGCACGCCTCACGGGCCTGTTCCAGGTAGGCGGCACAGCCCTGAAAGAAACGCTCGTCGGTCAGCACACTGAGGCAGGCGGCGCCACCGGCTTCGTAGCGGCGCGCGATGGCCGCGGGGTCGAAGGGCTCACGCAACACGCCCTTGCTCGGGCTGGCTTTCTTGACCTCTGCGATCACGGCGGGCGCGCCGACCGCAAGGCGTGCACGCATCGCCGCCTCGAAGCCGCGCAGACCACCGCGCGCCTGAGCCGCCGCCTGGACCTGCGCAAGACTGGTTCGGGCACGCGCCGCGGCGATCTCCTCGTGCTTGACGGCGACGATGCGTTGCAGGATGTCGGACACCTCAGGCTCCCGTTCGATGGATGGGGACGGCGACGAAAGCGACGGACGCGACAAGGCCGTCGATGCGCCGGCAGGGGTCAACCGGCGGCAGGCCGGAAGCGGTTGGTCACGCTGACGAACTGGCTGAGCTTGGCCAGCGCGGCGCCCGACGCGACAGCCTCGCGCGCACGCCGCACGCCTTCGGAGACGCTGGCGGCCACGCCGGCGCAGTACAGCGCCGCGCCCGCATTCAGCAGCACGATGTCGCGCACCGGGCCATCCTCGTTGGCCAGCGCGCGCTGGATGCACTGGACCGACTCCTGGGTGCTCGCCACCTTCAGCACGCGCGAGTCGTAGACCGGCAGGCCGAAGTCGCTCGGGTGCACGGTGTATTCGAGCACCTCACCGTCCTTCAACTCGCCCACCAGCGTTTCGCCCGACAGCGAGATCTCGTCCATGCCGTTCATTCCATAGACCACCATCACGTGCTCGCTGCCCAGTCGCTGCAGCACGCGCACCTGGATGCCCACCAGATCCGGGTGGAAGACCCCGAGCAGTTGATTGGGGGCGCCGGCCGGGTTGGTCAGCGGGCCCAGGATGTTGAAGATCGTGCGCACGCCGAGCTCCTTGCGCACAGGCGCGGCATGCTTCATCGCGGCATGGTGGTGGGGCGCGAACATGAAGCCGATGCCAGTCTCGGCCAGGCACTCGGCCACCTGCTGAGGGTTCAGCCCGATGTAGGCACCCAGCGTCTCCATCACGTCGGCCGAGCCAGAGGTCGACGAGACGCTGCGCCCACCGTGCTTGGCCACGCGCGCGCCCGCCGCAGCGGCGACGAACATGGACGCCGTGGAGATGTTGAAGGTGTGGGATGCGTCACCGCCGGTGCCGACGATGTCGACGAGGTGCGTGCGGTCGGCCACCGCCACCGGCGTGGCGAACTCGCGCATGACCTGCGCCGCCGCAGCGATCTCGCCGATGGTCTCCTTCTTGACGCGCAGACCGATCGCGAAAGCCGCGATCATGACCGGCGACATCTCGCCGCCCATGATGCGGCGCATCAAGGCCAGCATCTCGTCGTGGAAGATCTCGCGGTGCTCGATGACACGCGTCAGGGCATCGGTGTTGGTGATGGTGATGGGCATGTGTCAGTCCTGGGAAAGCGGGGGAACGATCTCTGCCGCCGCCCGATCAGGTTCGTGCAGGGGGACGGAAGATCGCAGCGAGTTCTCTGGCGAAGCTCACAGGCTGCGCCGCAAGGCGCCGATGGCGGCATCGATGTCGGACGAGGTCACGTCCAGATGGGTGACCAGACGCAAGCGGTACAACCCGGTGCACAGCACCCCGGCATCGCGCGCCCGGTCGACCGCCCCCTGGGCGCGATCAGGCGCGAGGTCGACGAAGACGATGTTGGTCTGCGGCTGCTCGACCGTGACGCCCGGCAGCCCTTGCAGCCCCTGGGCAAGACGGCGCGCATGGGCGTGGTCTTCGGCCAGGCGCTCGACGTGGTGGTCGAGGGCATGCAACGCCGCCGCCGCGAGCACACCCGCCTGGCGCAGGCCACCGCCCAGCATCTTGCGCACCCGGCTCGCACGGGCGATCAGCTCACGCGGGCCGCACAGCACCGAGCCCACGGGCGCCCCCAGCCCTTTGCTGAAGCACACCGAGACGGTGTCGAAAGGCGCCGCCAGCGCACGGGCGGCCCGCCAGGGCGAGCCAGGGTCGGTCGCCACGGCGGCATTGAACAAGCGTGCGCCGTCGAGGTGCGTGGCCAGACCGCGCGCACGTGCCAGTGCGGTGGCGGCCACGACATAGTCCTGCGGCAGCACCTTGCCCCCCCAGGTGTTCTCGAGCGCAAGCAAGCGAGTGCGGGCGAAATGCGGGTCATCGGGCTTGATCGCAGCCTCGATGTCGGCCAGCGACATCGTCCCGTCTGCTGCCTGCGCCAGCGGCTGCGGTTGCACGCTGCCCAGCACGGCCGCGCCGCCCCCCTCCCACCGGTAGGTATGGGTCATCTGCCCGGCAATGAACTCGTCGCCCCGGCCGCAGTGGCTCATCAGCGCGCACAGGTTGCCCTGCGTGCCGCTGCTGACGAACAGCGCCGCCTCCTTGCCGAGCAGCTCGGCAGTCCTTTCCTGCAGCGCGTTGACCGTCGGATCGTCGCCGAAGACGTCGTCACCGACCTCGGCCGCGGCCATCGCCGCCCGCATCGCGGCCGTGGGCTGCGTGACCGTGTCGCTGCGCAGGTCGATCAGTCGTGTCATGCGGCCTCCGTCGTCGCGCCCATGCGCAGGAACTGTCCGAGCATGGCGTGCCCGTGTTCGGACAGCACCGACTCGGGGTGGAACTGCACGCCTTCCAGCGGCGCGGGCCCACCCGCCAGGCCGCGGTGGCGCACCCCCATGATCTCACCGTCTTCGGAGGTCGAGGTGATCTCGAGCTCTGCGGGCAGGCTGTCGCGCTCGATGACCAGCGAGTGGTATCGGATCACGGTGAAGGCCTCCGGCAGGCCCTGGTAGACACCGCGGCCGTCGTGGCGCACGACGCTGGTCTTGCCGTGCATCTGGCGCGCGGCACGCACGATGCGGCCGCCCAGCGCCGCGCCGATGCTCTGGTGCCCGAGGCACACCCCCAGGATGGGGAGTCGGCCGACGAAATGCCGGATCGCCGGCACACAGATCCCGGCCTCTGCTGGCGAACACGGGCCCGGCGACAGCACCAGCCGGTCAGGCCGCATCGCCTCGATCTGCTGCAGCGTCACCTCGTCGTTGCGCACCACCCGCACGTCCTCGCCCAGTTCACCGAAGTACTGGACGAGGTTGTAGGTGAAGCTGTCGTAGTTGTCGATCATCAGCAGCATGTCGGCACCTGCCCTGTGAAGTCTGCCCCGGCGCGGTGGACCGCCTGCGGGAGGGTGTTCCGCCGGGTGCCGCCACAGGCGCGCCCCCCGAGACGGATCGGGTGTCTGCGCATCGGCGGGCGTGCCGCCGGGCGCTGGCGAGGAGGGGGAGTGTCAGACCGATGGCTTGCGCCAATGCCGCACGGTGCGCGCCGAGAGGAGGACCAAACGCTGAGCCATGGCGCCCATTATCCTTGCGCCAAAGCGTCTTGCGGCCACCCAGCCAGGAAGTCCAACCCGCTCAGACAACAGGCGGCGTCAGTGGTTGACCTCTGCCAATGCCGCCGTTACTGCCGTCCGGGGCAAGGCCTCCGCAGCTTCGGTGGCGGAAGAGACCCGCACGGGGCCCGCATCGGGCGGCACGTTGCGCACGCGCACGCCCGGCAGCAACAGCCGGAACGTCGAGCCGCGGCCGACCTCCGACTGAATGTCGATCTGCCCGCCATGACGCTGCATCACGTGCTTGACGATGGACAGGCCCAGCCCGGTGCCGCCCGTGTCCCGGGAGCGCCCCCCGTCGACGCGATAGAAGCGCTCCGTCAGACGGGCGAGGTGCTCGCGTGCAATGCCCGGGCCGTCGTCGCGGACTTCGAACACCCCGCCGCCGTCGACACCTCGCGCCCAGCGCAACCAGACATGGCCACCCTCGGGCGTGTAACGGACCGCGTTGGTGACGAGGTTGCCCAAGGCGCTCTGCAACTCGGAGGGGGCGCCGGAGATCGCCTCGGTGGGCAGATCCCCGTCCAGCGCCACGTCGTGACGACCGGCCGAGAGCGCGCGGCCGTCCGCCAGCGCTTGACCGAGCAGTCGGGCCACGGGTATCCACGATTCGGCCGAAGGGCGCGGGCTGCCTTCCAGTTGCGCCAACGTCAGCAGGTCCGCCACCAGCGCCTGCATGCGGTCGGTCTGCTGCTGCATCAGCGTCAGCACGCGGCTGCGCTCGGCCTCGCTCAGCTGCAGCGTGGCCAACGTCTCGACGAAGCCAGCCAGCACCGTCAGCGGCGTGCGGATCTCGTGCGAGACATTGGCCACGAAGTCCCGACGCATCGCCTCGGCCCGCACCCGCTCGGTGACGTCCTGCGACAGCACCAGTTGCGGGCCGTCACCATAGGGCCGGACCAGCACCGACAACGTTCCCCGGGCGCGCGGGTTCGGATAGACCACCGGCCGGTCGAAAGCACCCTGCTGCAGATAGGACACGAATTCAGGCACGCGCACCAGGTTCGTGATGCGCTGCTGCACATCGCGCACCGGATCCAAGCCGAAATGATCGGCCGCCACCCGGTTGCACCACTCGATCTGTCCATGGGCATCGAGCAGCATCACGCCATTGGGCGAGGCTTCGATGGCGGTCAGGAACTGGCGCAGCTTGTCGCGCTCGGCCTGGGTGCGCTGCTCACGTTGCGACAGCACACGCTCCATGCGGTAGGCCAGTTCGCCCCAGAAGCCGCTGTCGCGCGGCGCGGGGGCGTCCGGTGCGGTTCGCAGCCACAGCAGCACCCGCGAGCCGCGCCAGCGGTCGATGAAGGCCGAGAACGACGCGCCACAGATCGCGCCGGTGACCGACAAGCCCACCGGCGCACCGGCCAGGGCGCCGATCAAGCCTCCGATCCCCGCCCCGACCAGCGCATGCAGGACGACGGCGACGATGCGCCCGAACAGCCCTTCCATCGACGCGCCGCCGCCCTCAGGCGCTCACCGCACGCGGCGCAGCGACGAAGCGGTAGCCGGCACCGCGCACCGTCTCCACCATGGCGGCGCAGCCCCCGGGGGTCAAGGCCTCGCGCAGGCGCTTGACATGGACGTCCACCGTGCGCTCCTCGATGAAGACATGGTCGCCCCAGACCCGGTCGAGCAACTGCCCGCGGCTGTGCACGCGCTCGGGGTGGGTCATCAGGAAGTGCAGCAGCTTGAACTCGGTGGGGCCGAGCTTGAGCTCGACCGTGACCTCCGCTTGCTCACTGGTGACCCGGCGGGTTCCCGGATCGAGCCGCAGCGGCCCGACCTGCACCGCATCCTCCAGCACCTGGGGCGCCCGCCTGCGCAGCACGGCTCGGATGTGAGCCACCAGCGTGCGCGGGGAGAACGGCTTGGTCAGGTAGTCGTCCGCGCCCGCCTCCAGCCCATGCACCTGGTCCGACTCTTCGGCGCGCGCGGTCAGCATGACCACCGGCAGGTCACGCGTGCGGGCCTCGGTCCGCCACTGGCGGCACAGCGCCGCGCCGCTCTGGCCTGGCAGCATCCAGTCCAGCACCACCAGGCTCGGCAGTTCGCGATCGACCTCGGCGCGGGCCGCCTCGGCGCTGCCCACCACCGTGACCGCGAAGCCGGCATGACGCAGATTGATCGAGATGAGCTCTGCGATCGCCGACTCGTCCTCGACCACCAGCAATCGGTTCGTCGCCATCGTGCCCGCCGCTCCGCCTTACTTGATCGCGTTCTCGACCGCATCCATCGGCGTGTGGCGCACATCGGCACCCTTGACGATGTAGATGATGGCCTCGGCCAGGTTCTTGGCGTGATCCCCCACACGCTCGACCGCCTTGGCGACGAAGACGAGATCGATGCTCGAGGAGATGGTGCGCGGGTCTTCCATCATGTAGGTGATGAGCTTGCGCATCAGCCCCTCGAACTCGCGGTCGATCTGGTCGTCCTGCTTGAGCACCTCGAGCGCACGCACGGTGTCCAGTCGGGCAAAGGCATCGAGCGCCTTGCGCAGCTGGGCGACGGCCAGATCGGCTTCGAACTGCAGGTCGGACACCGGCACGCGCAGCCGCCCAGGCAAGCCGATGTCGATCAGACGCTGCACGACGCGGGCGATGCGCGCCGCCTCGTCACCCACACGCTCGAGGTTGGCGATGATCTTGCTGATCGCGATCAGCAGGCGCAGGTCCCGCGCGGTCGGCTGGCGCCGGGCGATGATGCCCGACAGGTCGCGATCGACCTCGACCTCCATGCGGTTGACGCGGATCTCGTCGCGCAGCACCTGCGCCGCCAGATCGCCGTCGAAGGCCGCCATGGCCGCAACGGCCCTCGAGACCTGGCTTTCCACCAGCCCGCCCATCTCGAGCACGCGTGTGGAAACCCCGCTGAGTTCGGCATCGAACTGCGTGGACAGGTGCTTGTCGCTCATTGCATCTCCTCGTGCGGTCCGCGGGGCGCGGGTCAGCCGAAACGCCCGGTGATGTAGTCCTCGGTCTCCTTGCGGGCCGGCTTCATGAAGATTTCCTTCGTCTCGCCGTACTCGATCAGGTCGCCGAGGTACATGTAAGCGGTGTAGTCGCTGCAGCGCGCGGCCTGCTGCATGTTGTGCGTGACGATCGCGATGGTGTAGTCGTTCTTCAACTCGTGCACCAATTCCTCGATCTTGCCGGTGGAGATCGGGTCGAGCGCGGAAGTCGGCTCGTCCAGCAACAGCACCGACGGCTTGACGGCGACGCTGCGGGCGATGCAAAGCCGCTGCTGCTGGCCGCCGGACAGCGACAGACCGTTTTGCTGCAGCTTGTCCTTGACTTCCTTCCACAGCGCCGCCTTGGTCAGCGCCCACTCGACCCGGTCATCCATCTCGCTGCGCGAGAGCTTCTCGTACAGGCGCACCCCGAAGGCGATGTTGTCGTAGATCGTCATCGGAAACGGCGTGGGCTTCTGGAAGACCATGCCGATGCGCGCCCGAAGCAGGTTGAGATCCTGGCCGTCGTCGAGGATGTTGCGACCGTAGAAATTGATCTGCCCTTCGGCGCGCTGGCCGGGGTACAGGCTGTACATGCGGTTGAAGGTGCGCAGCAGCGTCGACTTGCCGCAACCCGAGGGCCCGATGAAGGCCGTGACCTTGCGCTCGACCACATCCATGTGGATGTTGCGCAGGCCCTGGAAGCTGCCGTAGAAGAAGTTCAGGCCGCGGATCTCGAGCGCGTTGGCGGCGGTAGGGGCGGTCGTGCTCATGGCGATGGGTCCGTGCAGGCGGAGGTGGCGTGGATCGGGCGGGTCAAGCGTGGGTCGGTGCCAGGTGCCGTTCTCAGGACGACACCCTCTCGCGGAAGAACACCCGGGCGACGATGTTGATCACCAGCACCGCCAGCGTGATCAGCAGCGCGCCGCCCCAGGCCAGACGGATCCAGTTGTCGTAAGGGCTCATCGCGAACTGGAAGATCACCACCGGCAGGTTGGCCATCGGCTGGCTCATGTCGGTGCTGAAGAACTGGTTGTTCAGTGCGGTGAACAGCAGGGGTGCCGTCTCGCCGCTGATGCGGGCAAGCGCGAGCAGCAAGCCGGTGACCACGCCGCTGCGGGCAGCGCGCAGCGTCACGAAGGTGGCGACCTTCCAGCGCGGCGCGCCGAGCGCAAAAGCGGCCTCGCGCAGCCCGCCGGGCACCAGCCGCAACATGTTCTCGGTGGTGCGCACGACCACCGGCACGGCGATCAGCGCCAATGCGAAGCTGCCGGCCCAGCCGGAGAAATGCTTGACCTGCGCGACCACGATCGCGTAGACGAACAGCCCCAGCACGATGGACGGGGCCGACAGCATGATGTCGGTGACGAAGCGGGTGATCTCGGCCGTACGGCTGCGGTCACCGTACTCTGCCAGGTAGACGCCGGCGAAGATGCCGATCGGCGTGGAGACCAGCACGGTGAAACCCACCATCATCAGGCTGCCGACGATGGCGTTCAGCAGGCCACCGCCTTCGCTGCCCGGGGCGGGCGTGGACTGCGTGAACATGTTCCAGTCCAGGGCCGCCAGCCCGTTCTTGAACAGCACGAACAGGATCCACAGCAGCACGGTCAGGCCCAGCACCATGGCCAGCATGGACAGCGTCAGGCCGATCGTGTTGACCGCCTTGCGGCGGCGGTACAGGGAAGGGTTGATTGCATCCATCATCGGTGCCTCAGATGCCCTTGGCTTTCTCGGTGCGCACGATCAGCAGCTTGGCCAGGGCCAGCACGACGAAGGTGATCACGAACAGCAGGAAGCCCAGCGCGAACAGCGTGGACAGGTGGAAATCGGCCGCTTCGCCGAATTCGTTGGCCAGCGTCGAGGCGATCGACGTGCCCGGGGAGAACAGCGAGGCCGACAAGCGCTGCGAGTTGCCGATGACGAAGGTCACCGCCATCGTCTCGCCAAGCGCACGCCCCAGGCCCAGCATGACGCCGCCGATCACGCCCTTCTGCGTGTAGGGCAGCACCACCTTGCGCACCACCTCCCAGGTGGTGCAACCCAGGCCGTAGGCCGACTCGCGCAGGATGGGCGGGACGATCTCGAAGACGTCGCGCATCACCGCCGCGATGAAGGGCAGCACCATGAACGACAGCACGATGCCGGCGGCCAGGATGCCGATGCCGTTCATCGCCCCGCCGAACAGCGGTGCGATCAGGGGCATCTGGCCGAGCGTGGACTGCAGCGCCGGCTGCCCATACTCGGCGAACAGCGGCGCGAAGATGAACAGGCCGAACATGCCGTAGATGATCGACGGCACCGCGGCCAGCAGTTCCACCGCCGTGCCCAGCGGCCGGCGCAGCCAGGCCGGGCAGGTCTCGGTGAGGAACAGTGCGATCCCGAACGCCAGCGGCACGGCGATCAGCAGTGCGATGCTGGCGCTCAGCAGCGTGCCGACGATGGCGATGGCCGCACCGAACTCCTCGTTGATGATGTCCCATTCGACCCGCCAGACGAAACCCACACCGAACTTCTGGAAGGCCGGCCAGGCGTTGATGAGCAAGGAGATGATGATGCCCGTCAACGCTGCCAGCACCAGCAACGAGAACAGCATCGTGACCTTGTGGAACAGGAAGTCCTGCCAGCGCTGACGCCTGGCCACGGCCTCCACCCTCGCAACGTCATCAGCGCTGCGCTGGGACTCGACGCTCATCGCGGCTCCCGAAGTCATGACAACTCCCGTATTGGATCAGGTTGAAGGCGCAGGACGTGCAAGTGAAGGCGCCGGGACGCGCTGACGTCCCGGCGCTCGTCAAGAACCGGACGGGCGCTCACCACGCGGTGGCAGCGTGCGCCCCAGCCCCTCAGCGGGCGATCTGCGACCAGACCTTGTTGCGGATGTCGTTGGTCAGGCTGTCCGGCAGCGGCACGTAGTCGAGTTCCAGCGCCATCTGCTTGCCGTTCTTGAAGGACCAGTCGAAGAACTTCAGCACTTCGGCGGCCGCCGCCTTGTCGGTCGGCTGCTTGTACATCAGGATGAACGACGCGGTGACCACCGGGTAGGCCGTGTCACCCGGCTGATTGACCAGGGAGATGCCCATGCCAGGCACACTGAACCAGTCCGCGCCCGCAGCTGCTGCGGCAAAAGTGTCGTCTCCCGGCATGACGAACTTGCCGTTGCGGTTCTGCAGCGCCATCACCGGGATGTTGTTGCGCTTGGCGTAGGCGTACTCGACATAACCGAGCGAACCCTTGATGCGCGAGACGTTGGCGGCCACGCCTTCGTTGCCCTTGCCGCCCACCGAGGAGGCCGCCGGCCACTTGACCGCTGCGCCCTTGCCCACGGTGTCGGCCCACTCCTTGCTGACCGAAGCCAGGTAGTCGGTCCAGTTGAACGTGGTGCCCGAGCCGTCGGCGCGGTGGACGATGGTGATGTTCTGGTTGGGCAGGTTCTTGCCCGGGTTCAGCGCGGCCAGCTTGGGGTCGTTCCACTTGACGATCTTGCCCATGAACATCTCGGCCAGCACCGGGCCGGTCACGCGCAGCTCACCCTTGCCAAAACCGTCGAGGTTGAACACCGGCACCGTGCCGCCGATGATGGCGGGGAACTGCACCATGCCGTCCTTGTCCAGCACGTCGCCGGCCAGGGGCGCATCGGTCGCACCGAAAGCCACCGTCTTGGCGCGGATCTGGCGGATCCCGCCGGACGAGCCAATCGACTGATAGTTCAGGCCCACGCCGGTGGCCTTCTTGTACGCCTCGGCCCACTTCGCATAGACCGGGTAGGGGAAGGTGGCGCCGGCGCCGGTGATGTCGGCTGCGAAGACCGGCGCGGACAAGCCCAGCGCGAGGGCAGCGGCGGCGGTCGACTTCAGGAATAGACGCTTCATGGGTGATTCCTCTCGGATGCAGTGCGTTGGAATGCAGCGCACTCTAGGTGTCGTCGATGAAACTTTTGTGACAGCACGCGATGCACCGTCACACGCCCGCTTGTGGCCTGGGCGAGACAGTCACATGGAGCAGCGCCTGAATTCACGAATCTGTCACGGTCCATCCCTACCCTCTTAGGTTTGCGCATGGAACCATCGCTCTTCTTCAACTCGTTCGCGCTGCGAGGCGCCGTCCGGCCATGATCGACCGGGAATCGTCGATCCTCGCGTTCAACCGGCGCGTGCTGCACCAGGCGC
Organism: Rubrivivax sp.; assembly: GCA_049453935.1. Taxonomy (GTDB): domain Bacteria; phylum Pseudomonadota; class Gammaproteobacteria; order Burkholderiales; family Burkholderiaceae_C; genus Rubrivivax. The sequence goes on along the minus strand of JBMTXX010000006.1, from coordinate 21,224 downwards.
GACGCGAAGAGGTGCCGCTGCTCGAGCGCCTGCGCTACATCACCATCGTCTCGTCCAATCTCGACGAGTTCTTCGAGGTCCGCTACCCGGACCACCTCGAGTCGATGCGTCAGGCCGCCGCGCCTTTGGCGGCACAGACCTTCGCCGCGGTGTCGGACGCCGCGCACGCGCTCATCGACGAGCAGTACCGGGTGTTCAACGAGGAAGTGATGCCGGCGCTGGCCGCGCGCGGCATCCGCATCCTGAACCACGCCGACCGGAACCCGGCGCAACGACGTTGGGTGGCGCGCTACTTCAACACCCAGGTGCGGCCGCTGCTGGTGCCGGTGGCGCTCGATCCGGCGCACCCCTTTCCGCTGGTGGCCAACAAGAGCCTGAACTTCATCCTTCGGCTGTCGGGCGATGGGTCGGACAGTACCGCGGGATCGGTGGTGATCGTCAAGGTGCCACGCACCCTGCCGCGCGTCATCCGTCTGCCGGATCGGCTGGTGCCTCGGGGCGAGCAGGGCTTCGTGCTGCTGACCAGCGTGATCCGCGCCCACCTGGACGGGTTGATCCCCGGGCGCCGCGTGGAATTCTTCTCGCAGTTCCGCATCACCCGTGATGCCGACCTCGACGTCGACGAGGACGACGTCACCAACCTGCGGCAGGCCTTGCGCACCGGGCTGCGGACGCGGCAGTTCGGGCAGGCGATCCGGCTGGAGGTGGTGCAATCCTGCCCCCCGATGCTGGCGTCCTTCCTGCTGCAGCAGTTCGGCCTGCCACCTGAGGCGCTGTACAAGGTCAACGGGCCGGTCAACCTCGTGCGCCTGAACGCGCTGATCGACCTGGCAGACGCCCCGCACCTGCGCTTCCCGCCCTACGAGCCAGGCTGGCCAGACGGGCCCTGGCAGCCAGGCGCCCCCGTCTTCGATGCCTTGCGCCAGGGCGACGTGCTGCTGCACCACCCTTTCCAGCGCTTCGATCCCGTCATCGAGTTCCTGCGCCAGGCGGTGGAAGACCCACAGGTGCTGGCGATCAAGCAGACCATCTACCGCACGGGCTCCGAGAGCGTGCTGATGGACCTGCTGCTCGAGGCGGTGCGCCGCGGCAAGGACGTCACGGTCGTCCTCGAGCTCAAGGCGCGCTTCGACGAGGAGGCCAACATCAACTGGGCCGAGCGCCTGGAAGGTGTGGGCGCGCAGGTGGTGTACGGCATGGTCGGGCTCAAGACGCACGCCAAGTTGCTGCTGGTCACGCGCCGCGAGCGCCCGCGCCAGGGCGCGGCAGTGCTGCGCCGCTACGCACACCTGTCCACCGGCAACTACAACCCGCGCACGGCCCGGCTGTACACCGACGTCGGGCTGCTGACGGCGCGCCCGGACATCACCGCGGACGTCGACGCCGTCTTCCTGACGCTGTCGAGCCTGGCACCGCTGCCGCGCCTGCGGCGGCTGGTGGCAGCCCCATCCCAAATGCACGGGCGGATGCTGGCACTGCTGAGGCGGGTGGCCGCCGCGGCACGCCGCGGGCAGGACGCGCGTGTGGTGTTGAAGGTCAACTCGCTGACCGACCCGGCGCTGATCGACGGACTCGTCGCGGCCTCGCGCGCGGGTGCCTCCATCGACCTCATCGTGCGCGGCGCCTGCACGCTGAGGCCTGGCGTGGCAGGCGACACCGAGCACATCCGCGTGCGATCGGTCATCGGCCGCTTTCTGGAGCACACGCGGGTCTTCCACTTCCGCTGGGGCGAGGGGCCGCGTCAACAGGCGCTGTACCTGAGCAGCGCCGACTGGATGACGCGCAACATGCTGCGCCGCGTCGAGGTGGCCTGGCCGGTCGACGACCCGGTGCTGCACCGTCGCGTGCTCCAGGAGTGCCTCGAGCCCTACCTGCGGGACGACACCGACGGCTGGGAACTGCACGCCGATGGCCAGTACACCACCGCCGCAGGCGCTGGCACGGCAGCGCAACATCTGTTGATGGGCCTCCTGGGCCAGCAGGAGCCGACTTGATCACGCGCACGAAGGCGCTCGGCGCCGTCGATCCACCTCGGCCTCACCTTCCGGCAGGCCGGGCCGCGGCAGGGCCAGTCAAAGGCGCGGTATGGATCTGATCCTGTGGCGGCACGCCGATGCCAGGGACGTCGACGACGACATGCCCGATGCGTTGCGACCGTTGACCCCGAAAGGCGAACGGCAGGCTCGCCGCATGGCCCAGTGGCTGAACCAGCATCTGCCGGACACCGCACGCGTGCTGGTCAGCCCGACCCTGCGCACCCGTCAGACGGCCGAGGCGCTCGGCCGCAAGGCCCGCACCCTGCCCGACCTGGGGCCGGACGGCAGCGTCGAAGGCCTGCTCACCGCCACCCGTTGGCCCGACTCGAAAGAGGCCGTCCTGGTGGTGGGCCATCAGCCCACGCTCGGGCTGGCGGCGGCGTACCTGCTGGCCGGGGTGGCCCAGCCCTGGTCAGTGCGCAAGGGCGCCTTGTGGTGGCTGCGCCGGCGCGAGCGCGCCCTGGGCGTGGAAGTGGTGTTGCACACGGTTGTGGGCCCGGAACAGCTGTAGCGCCGTTCGAGACAGACGCGCTCCGCCGAGACGTCTGCCCACCGCGCCTCAAATGGCGCTGCGCTTCACACTGCGCCGCTTGTCCTGGCGCTGCGGCGCTTCACCCGGCAGGGCGAGGAACAAGGCCTCGTATTCCTGCGCCACCTTGTGCCCCGGGTCCATGTGGATCATCGGTCGGGCCAGCTGGTGCGATTCGCGGATCTTCACCGACGCACTCAGGTAGGGTTGCAACACCGGCAAGCCCTCGTCGACCAGGGCCTGCACCAGTTCGGCAGGCAGGCGGGCCCGGGACTGGAACTGGTTGACGACGATGCCGTGCACCTGCAGATCGGGGTTGTGGTCGCCGCGCAGGTCTTCCACCTCCTCGAGCAGGCCGTACAAGGCCTGGCGCGAGAAGTCGTCGCAGTCGAAAGGGATCAGACAGCCCTGGGCGGCGATCAGCGCACTGCGCGTGTAGAAGTTCAGCGACGGCGGCGTGTCGATCCAGATGCGGTCGTAGCGTTCGGCCAGCGTCTCCAGGCCGCGCCGCAACTTGTAGATCTTGTAGCGCGACTCGAGCTTGGAGTGCAGCGCCTCGAGCTCGGCGCTGGCCGGCATGACGTCCAGTCGCTCGAAGGGCGAGGCGGTGACGAAGCCCTCCACACCCTCGTCCTTCATCGTGTACTTCAGCGACTGCTCGAAAAAGCCCGCCGCCCCTGCGGTGGCAGGTTCGGCTCCAGCGCCCAGCAGGTAGCGGGTGCTGTTGGCCTGCGGGTCGAGGTCGATCACCAGCGTGCGCAAGCCCCGCGCCGCGCCCACCGCAGCCAGATTGCAGGTGATCGTGGACTTGCCCACACCCCCCTTGCGGTTGAAGACGACTCGGCGCATGGCGACCTCCGTGTAGCGGCAAGAACCTGTTCGCGCTGCATTGTCCACGGCGGGCGTGCTCCAAATATGTCACGGCTGCATCACGCGGCTTTCATCGCCCCGTCACCGGGGCACAAGACGATGAGAGGATGGACATCATCACCGTAGGGCGCCGTGCGCCTGATCTCTCGCAGATCCCGTCCGACAGCCCGGATGAGGCCATGCACCCGACGCCTGCCGGGCCCGTCACGCTGCAAGCGGCCTGGGCCCGGCATGGCGACGAGGTCCGGGCAGCGCAGGCCCTGCGCCACCGTGTGTTCGCAGAAGAAATGGGGGCCCGGCTGCGCCCCCTGCCGGGCACGCCCTCAGGGCACGACAGCGATCTGTACGACCGCCACTGCGAGCACCTGATCGTCAGGACACAGCCGTCCGACGGGTCGGCGGGCGCCGTGGTCGGCACCTACCGGGTGCTGACCCCTGCGGCCGCCAGATTGGTCGGCGGCCTGTACACCGACCAGGCCTTCGACCTCGTGCGGCTGTCACGCCTGCGACCCCGCATGGTCGAACTCGGCCGCGCCTGCGTCGACCCGGCCTGGCGCCACGGCTCGGTCATCCTGATGCTGTGGGGCGAACTTGCCCGCTTCATGGTGCGCAACGGGCTGGACCTGATGATCGGCTGCGCCAGCGTGCCGATGCGCGACGGCGGGCACGCCGCTGCGAGCCTGTGGCAGCGGCTGCGCACCAGCCACCTCGCACCCATCCAGCACCACGTCACCCCCAGATTGCCACTGCCCGTCGACGAATTGCGTCGCGACCTGGCAGTGGAGCTGCCCCCACTGGTCAAGGGCTACCTGCACTGCGGCGCCCGCGTGCTGGGCGCCCCCGCATGGGACCCGGACTTCGGCACGGCCGACCTGCCGATGATGCTCGACGTGCGTGACCTGCCGGCTCACTGCCGCAGGCGATTTCTCGGGGACGCAGCCGAGGCCTCCAGGGCCCGGGCCCCGACCGCACGCGAGGCGGCACAGACGGTCGTGCCTGCGTCGTCGTGATCAGCCACCGAGATCCAGGTGCAGCACGCCGCTGCGCTCCCAGGCCAGGGCTTCCTCGCGCAGCAGGTGCAGGGTGCGCGGGTTGACCGACAGCCGTGCGGGCCTCCAAGACACCAGCGCCGAACGCTCGCCCCGGCGCGACAGCAACAGTTCGGGCAGGTGTTCAGCGTCCCGCGCATGGCAGCGGATGACGGCCAGACGCAGACACAACACACGCCAGGCGAAGGACAGATCCTGCAGCGCCGTCTCGATCTTGCGCAGACCGCCGCGCTGCGCCAGCAACAGCGGCGCCATCCGTCGCTGCTGGCTCTGCGAGAAGCCCGGCGCGTCCACATGGCTGACGATGTAGGCGCCATGGCGGTGGTAGTCGTGGTGCGACAGCGCCATGCCGATCTCGTGCAGGTCGCAGACCCAGCCCAGTTCGCGCCGCGCCTGACCGTCGTCCTCCAGCGCCACCGCGTCATGCAGCGACAGCGCCACGCCGCGCACGCGCGCAGCCTGCGCCGTGTCGACGCCGAAGCGGATCTGCAGCGCGCCGACGGTGTGGTCACGCACGTCGTGCATGCGCGGGCTGCGCGCAGCGCCCAGCCGCTCGTGCAGGTCGACGATGACGCCCTGCCGCAACGCCCCCTTGGCCGGCAGCATCTCCTCCATGCCGAAATGCGTCATCAGCGTGTAGAGGATCGACAGGCCGCCCGGGATCACGGCGCGGCGGTCTTCGCGCAGGCCTGCGATGTCCAGGCGATCCACGTGCCCGGCCTCCAGGCAGCGCTCGATCAGCCAGGCCAGCGCCCGCACCGTGATGCGGCCGTCGGTCATGCCGGTCTGCATCAGCACCTGGGAGACCGCACCGGCCGTGCCGGACGAGCCCAGCGCCTGTACCCAGCGTCCCGGCGCGAAGGTCTCGAGCACTTCCTCGAACTCGGCCCCGGCGGCCACCTGCGCGGCGCGGAAGGCGGCCGCCGTGAGGGCTCCGTCCGCAAAGTAGCGCATCGACAGACCGACGGAGCCCACAGGGAAGGACTCGGCCGCCAGCGGCCGACGACCCTGCCCGAGCACCAGTTCCGTCGAACGACCGCCGATGTCGGCGACCAGCCGCGCGTCGTCCGACGGTTGCAGGTGCGCCACGCCCGCGTAGATCAGGCGCGCCTCCTCGCGGCCGGAGATCACCTCGATCGGCACCCCCAGCACCTGCTGCGCGCGCTGCAGGAACTCGTCGCGGTTGCTGGCTTCGCGCAGCGTCTGCGTGGCCACGGCGCGCACCTGCGCGCTGGGCAAGGCCGTCAGGTGCGCCGCGAACTCCTCCAGACAGGCCAGACCCCGGCCGGCGGCCTCTTCGGTCAGCCGGCTCTCCGCATCCAACCCCGCGCCCAGCCGCACCGTGCGCTTGAGGTACTCGACCCGCCGGTAGCGCGCCCCGACCACGCGGCCGATCTCGAGACGGAAGCTGTTGGAGCCCATGTCGACCGCCGCCAGCAAGTCGGACGGGGACGCAGAAGCAGTCTGGGGACGGATCACGGACACAGGGTTATTGTGCACCGCAGCGATGACAGTCCGTCTGCCACGGCACTGACAGGCGCCCACCGATGCCATCGGGCTTTCACCTGCTGATCGCGGCGCAGTTCGTGTCGGCGCTGGCCGACAACGCCTTGCTCATCGTGGCCATCGCCCTGCTGGCCGAGCAGGGGCTACCGGGGTGGTGGGCGCCGATGCTCAAGTTCGGCTTCACCCTGTCGTACGTGCTGCTGGCGCCCTTCGTCGGCGCGCTGGCCGATACCTTCCCGAAAGCCAGGCTCATGGCCTGGATGAACGCGGTCAAGTTGTCCGGGGCGGCGCTGATGCTGGCTGGCGTCCACCCGATCGCGGGCTTCGCGCTGGTCGGCCTGGGGGCAGCCGCCTATGCGCCAGCAAAGTACGGCCTGATCATCGAACTCGTGGCGCCGCGCCAACTGGTTGCGGCCAATGGCTGGGTCGAAGTCTCGGTGGTGTGCGCGGCCTTGCTCGGCACCGTCATCGGCGGCGTCCTCGTCAGCCCGGCGGGGGTGATGACGCTGTCGGAGATCGTGCCGGCGCACGGTCTGGCATGGCTGACCGACAGCGCCCATGCGCCGGGCATGGCCCTGCTGGTCGCGGGTTATGCGCTGGCATCGGTCCTGAACCAGGGCATTCCGGACAGCGGCGCACGGTACCCGCACCGTGAGGTCAGTGTCTGGCCCATGTGCCGGGACTTCCACCACGACCACTTGCGCCTGTGGCGTGACCCCGACGGGGGGTTGTCGCTGGCGGCGACCACGCTGGTGTGGGGGGTGGCCGCCACGTTGCAGTTCGCCGTGCTGCGCTGGGCCATCGATGTGCTGGGGCTGGGCCTGGATCGGGCGGCCTACCTCCAGGCCGCCGTCGCGCTGGGGGTCATCGCCGGCGCCGCCGCTGCCGGTCGCTGGGTGCCGCTGCACGCGGCGCGGCGCATGCTCCCGGTGGGCATCGTGCTCGGCCTGTTGCTGCCGGTGGTGGCCAGTCTCGATCGCGTCGCGCTGGCAGTGCCGATGCTGATGCTGGTAGGCGCCGCAGGAGGGTTGCTGGTCGTGCCGCTGAATGCCCTGCTGCAGCACCGTGGGCACGCCGTGCTGACCGCGGGGCGATCGATTGCCGTGCAAGGCTTCAACGAGAACGCCAGCGTCCTGGCGATGCTGGCGGTCTACGGCAGCCTGACCGCCGCACAGATGCCGATCCGAACGCTGATGTGGTGCTTCGGCGCCTTCATCGCTGCGGCGATGGGCGCGCTGACGTGGTGGGCAGCACGCCCTCGCTCGGCGTTGCCCCGCTGACCACGGCGCGCAGCTCGTCCTCGAAGCGTTCGACCACCCCTGCCCAGCCGAGTGCACCCGCACGGTCTCGCGCGGCGGCACCGATGCGCGCGAGCCTGGAACGATCGCCCACTGCACCGACTGCCTCGCCAAGAAAGGCCGCCTCATCACCCAGCGCCGCCAGCAGCCCATCCTGCCCGTGCCGAATGAGTTGCGCCGCCGCGGCGTGCTCGAAGGCCAGCACGGGCAAGCCGCTCGCCATGGCCTCGGTGACGACGTTGCCGAAAGTCTCGGTCATGCTGGCAAACACGAAAAGGTCAGCACTCGCGTAGTGCGCCGCGAGGTCGGCACCTGATCGCTGACCGGCCAGCACGGCCTGCGGACACCGTGCGCGCAGGGCCTCACGCATCGGACCGTCGCCCACCAGCACCAGGCGTGCATCAGGGACGACGCGCGACACCGCATCGAACGCACGCACCACCAAGTCCAGATTCTTCTCCGGCGCCAGCCGCCCGACGCAGACGACCACCAGCGTGGAGTCGTCGGCGCCCCAGGAGGCACGCAGGGCGCGGTCGCGGCGCAGCGGGTGGAAGTGTTCCGTGTCGACCCCCCGCGCCACCACGCGCAAGCCACGAAACCCGCAGGCTGCGAGGTCGCGGCGCAGCGCCTCGGTGGGCACCATCGTACGCAGCGTGGCGTTGTGGAACTTGCGCAGGTAGGCCATGATGGGCTTGCGCAGCCAGCCGACGCCGTAGTGCCGGCTGTAGGCGTGGAAGTTGGTGCGGAAATCCGAAGTCACTGGCAACTGCAGGTGCCGACAGGCCTGCAGCGCCGACCAGCCCAGCGGCCCCTCGGTGGCGATGTGCACGACATCGGGCCGCCGCAGCGCCCACAGCCGCACCAAGCTGCGTTTGGACGGCACACCCATGCGCAAGTGTCCGTAGCGCGGGATGGGCAGGCCACGCATCAGCACCTCGTGGAAGCGCTCCTCACGTTGACCGGCGTCCCCACCGGACTGTCGCGGCCGCACGAGTTGCACGTCGTGATGACGCGTGCGCAACCCCTCGACCAGACGCGCCAGCGTCATCGACACGCCGTTGACCTCAGGCGGGTAGGTCTCGGTGACGATCGCCACGCGCATCGACCGGTGCGGCGCGGGGAACTCGTCGATCTCGAGTTCGCCCTGATCGCCGTGTTGCCATTCCATGCCTGCATGGTCGTGCGCACGCGCAACAGTTCGATGACGGGACGACGACAGGTCCTGCCATCGAAACGTCACCGAAGTTTCATGCATGGCCGACAAGATCCGCCACGCGCGGGCGCATCACAGTGCCGCCCTTTGTCCTGTTGCCTCGAGGATTGCCGTGAACCGCTTCTCGCTCGCCTTGCACACCCAGCGTTGGGACGACCACCGGTACTACCACCACTGCCGCATCAACCAGAGCCTGCATCTGTTGAGCGCCGTCAGCTTCGTGGTCGCCTATGGCTTGCTGTTCTACCAACCCGCGTGGGCCGCGATCCTGGCCTGGTGTGTGTCGATGACGAGTCGACAGGCCGGGCACTTCTTCTTCGAGCCACGCGGCTACGACCATGTCAACCAGGTCACCGACGCGTACAAGGAGGAGATCAAGGTCGGCTACAACATCCGGCGCAAGGTGGTGCTGATGGCGGTGTGGGCCGCGATTCCGCTGGTGCTGTGGTTGCAGCCCTCGCTGTGGGGCCTGATCGAGCCGGCGAATTCCGTGGCAGGCTGGGTCCACGACGTCGGCATCGCCTGGCTGGCGCTGGGTGTGGCGGGCCTGATCTTCCGCGTGCTGCAACTGTGGGCGCAGCAAGACCTGTTCACCGGCCTGGTGTGGATGACCAAGATCCTCACAGACCCGTTCCACGACATCGCGCTGTATCACCGCGCGCCGCTGCACTTGCTGCGCGGCGAGCGGATCGACCCGATGTCCCACGTGCGCCCGCACTGACAGGGACTCACGGACCGCAACGTTCGGTTGCCGCACCACCTGGATGCTCGACCGGTGCGGCCTGCCGGTCGGCGACAGAACGCCGCTTCGCAGCGAAAGCGACCGAGCAGCTCCTGCGGGAGACGCCGCTCGCGCTCAACGCCTGCGGCTGAACATCTCCCGCAGGAGATGCCTCTTGATGGCCCGATCGGTCTGCTGCCCGTCATGCCACCACCAGCCTTCGTCGACCATCTGGCGCGCCGCAGCCACGAAACGCTCCAGCACCTCCTCCACGTCGTGATCGGTGTAATTCAGGCTGAAGATCAGTCGGCCCGTACCCACCCAGCTCAACGCCACCCCCTGGGCACGCAGCAGGTACTGCAGCATCCAGTTGTAGCGCGATGGCTGCGTGTAGGTGACCGTCCAGATCGACGACAGGTGGGCCACGCGCAGCGGCAAGCCCTCGCGCTCGAAGCGCTCGTTGAAGCGACGGGCATGCCCGTCCCAGCGTGCATCCAAGCCCTCGTAGACCGCCGCGACATCGGGCTGCGCCAGACGGTCGAGGAAGGCCTTCATCGCACCCAGCACATAGGGATGGGCGTTGAAGGTGCCGCGCGCCAGGCAGACATCGGCAGGCCGATCCTCACGGAAGCGCTTCATCAGCGCAGCCTTGCCGCACACCACGCCCACGGGCAGTCCACCACCCAGCGTCTTGCCATAGGTGACCATGTCCGCCTGCACCCCGAACCATTCCTGCGCCCCGCGTCGTGCCAGGCGGAAACCGACGAAGATCTCGTCGAAGATCAGCACGATGCCACGCTCGGTGCAGACCTCGCGCAGTTGCTGCAACCAGCGCGCGTAGGCCTGCCGGTCGACACCCGCACGCCGACTGCTGTCCACCAGCGCCGTGTCGGCCGGCGCGCTGGCGTTCGGGTGCAGTGCCTGCAGCGGGTTCACGAGCACGCAGGCGATGTCGTCGCGCGTGCGCAGCACCTTCAGGCTGCGCTCGTCCATGTCCTTCAGCGTGTAGGTCTCGCGCGGCGGCAGCGGGTTGCCCGGCCCGGGCTGCACGTCCTCCCACCAGCCGTGATACGCACCGCAGAACCGCACCAGGTGCGTGCGCCGCGTGTGGTAGCGGGCCAGCCGCACCGCCTGCATCACTGCCTCGGTGCCCGACATGTGGAACGAGACCTCGTCCAGACCCGAGATCTCGCGCAGCCGCGGCAGGATGTCGAGCACCAGCGGGTGGTAGGCGCCGAGCACGGGCCCCAGGTCGCGCACCTGCGCGACGGCGTCGTCGATGCAGGCCTTGTAGAAATCCGTGCCGAAGACGTTGACACCGTAGGAGCCGGTCAGGTCGTAGAACGCGTTGCCGTCCTGGTCGAAGACACGCACATCGCGCGAGGCCGTCAGCACCGCGCCCGGCTGGAGGTGCTGTTTCAAGTGGGGGCTGAACTGGAACGGCACCCGGTAGCTGCCTGTGAACTGCAGATCGGAGATCGTCTGACGCGCCAGCGCCGTGCTTGCCGCGCTGCGGGCGAAACGTTCACCGTAAAGCGCCGACAGGCGCTGCAGACTGGCACGGCGGCGGGCCACGACGTCTTGCGGCGCGCCGTCGCACGAGAGGAACTCGGCCTCGTCATAGGCATAGCCCGGAATCATCGACGCGATGCGCTTGGCCATGCGCGCGTGCCCGGCCAGCGATCGGTGCTTGGCCCGCGACAACTGGATGCGCTGCCGTGCGCGCGGCAGCACCCAGGCAAGCGCGCCCAGCGACAGGGCGGAGACAGCGGACAGCGCGACGGCGTTTTCCATGGCGAGGCAGACCCTTTGCGACGTCCGCAGGGTGTATCCGGATTCCTTGACAAGGTGATGAAATGAAACTCCTGAACACCTGGCGACGGCTGCTGCAGCACGAGGACCTGAACTTCCTGCTCACGAACCGTGTGCCGCGCATCGCGCTGACGCGATGGATGGGCTGGTTCAGCCAGGTCCGCCATCCGTGGGTGTGCAGGGCCTCGATCGCGGTGTGGCGCCTGTTCACCGACCTGGACCTGTCGGACGCCAAGCCGCAACGCTACGCCAGCCTGCACGAGTGCTTCACGCGCGAGCTGCAACCCGGCGCGCGCGCCGTGGACCCCGACCCCACCGTGCTGTGCAGCCCCTGTGACGCCATCGTCGGGGCCTGCGGCCGCGTCGAGCGGGGGCAGGTCTTCCAGGCCAAGGGCTTCCCGTACGCGACGAGGGATCTGTTCGGCCCGAGTCAGGATTTCACGGCCTTCGAGGGCGGCTGCTACGTCACGCTGCGGCTGACCTCGGCGATGTACCACCGCTTCCATGCCCCTCATGACGCGACGATCGACCACGTCACCTATCTGAGTGGCGACACGTGGAACGTCAACCCGATCGCGCTGCGTCGCGTGGAGCGCTTGTTCTGCCGCAACGAACGCGCCGTGATCCGATTGCGCGCCGGCCCCCAGGGCCGACACGAGATCGCCCTCGTGCCGGTGGCGGCCATCCTGGTGGCGAGCATCCGCCTGCATTTCCTCGACGTGCTGCTGCACCTGCGCTGGCGGGGTCCGAACGAGATGCCGTGCAGCGTGGATGTGCGCAAGGGACAGGAGCTCGGCTGGTTCCAGCACGGCTCGACGATCATCGTCTTCGCGCCGCCGGGCTTCACGCTCTGCGACGGGGTCACCGAGGGTCGCCGTTTGCGCATGGGGCAGGCGCTGATGCGTCTGCCCGACGCGCAGGAAGACCACGCATCGTCACCTGCAGGACGCACATCCTTCACCGCCGCGTCATCGCTGGCATCGAGCATCCGGGGCCACGGATGACCAAGATCGATCTCGTCTACTTCAACGCCGGTGGCGGGCACCGGGCGGCTGCACTGGCGCTGCAGGAGGTGATCGCCCAGCAGCGCAGACCCTGGCAGGTACGGCTGGTGAACCTGGTGGACGTCCTCGACCCGGCGGCGGGCTTCCACCGGTGGACGGGCTTCATGCCCGAGGACCTGTACAACGTGCGCCTGGCCCGGGGCTGGACCTGGGGCCTGGCCACGGAGCTGAAGCTGCTGCAGCGCGCCATCCGCCTGGGCCACCGCTGGCTCGTCGAGCGCCTGTCGCGCCATTGGGACCGCACGCGTCCTGACCTGATCGTGTCGCTGATCCCGAACTTCAACCGGGCCATGCACGATGCCGCGCAACGGGCCGCGCCGCAGACGCCTTTCGTCACGGTGATGACCGACCTGGCCGACCTGCCGCCGCATTTCTGGATCGAGCCGGGGACGGCGCAGCATGTCGTGTGCGGCAGCGATCAGGCCGTGCGTCAGGCGCGCCTGGCGGGCGTGCCAGCCGATCGCACCTGGCTCACCACAGGCATGATCCTGCGCCCGGCCTTTCACCGACTTCCCGCGTTGGACCGAGAGGACGCCCGGCGTGCACTGGGGCTCGATCCGATGCAACCCACCGGCGTGGTGCTGTTCGGCGGTCACGGGTCGGCGCAGATGCTGCGCATCGCGCGCACGCTGGACGACGTCCAGTTGATCCTGATGTGCGGCCACAACCGGCGGCTCGCCAACGCCCTGCAGGCGTGCGAGCGCAAGGCACGCCACGCCGTCGTCGGCTTCACGGCCGATGTGCCGCACTTCCTGCGGCTCGGGGACTTCTTCATCGGCAAGCCCGGCCCAGGCAGCCTCAGCGAGGCCGCGCATCTGGGGCTGCCCATCCTGACCTTCGACAACGCGGCCACGATGCCGCAGGAGCGCTACAACCTGCAGTGGCTGCGCGAGCACGGATTGGGCGCAGCGGTGCGCAACGTGCGTGACCTGCGAGCGGCTCTGTCCCAGGTGCTGGCCGCGGGGGCACAGGCACTACCGCGGGAGGCACTGCCCGGGAACGCTGCGGTGTTCGAGATCCCGGAGATCCTCGCCGATGTGCTTGCCACCGATCAGGTCAGGCGCGCGGGCAGGATGCCGCTCTGCGCAGCGTCATCGTCACTGTCTGCCGAGACGACCCGGCGGGCAGGAACGACCCCGGCGATGGGCCCCACCCGCTGAGCCAGGGACGCGACCGGCTGCGGGGCGCCCCAGGCGGGTGTCTCGTCGGCTTCGTTGTCGGCCTCGGCCTCGAGCACCGCAGACGGCGTCACCTGCAAGGCATGGCTGCAATCGATGATCTCCAGACGCCCGTCGTGATGCTCGACCAGCGCCGTCAGCGATTCCACCCAGTCACCGTCGTTGCAGTACAGGACACCCTCGATGTCGCGGATCTCGGCGTGGTGGATGTGGCCGCACACCACGCCGTCGGCACCCCGGCGACGCGCCTCGCGCGCCACGGCCACCTCGAAATCCGAGACGTAGCTGACCGCACGCTTGACCTTGAGCTTCAGATACTTCGACAGGCTCCAGTACGGAAAGCCCAGGCGCGCGCGCGCCTGGTTGAACCACCGGTTGACCTTCAACGTCAGCTCGTAGGCCACGTCGCCGACGTAGGCCAGCCACTTCGCGCACTGGATGACGCCATCGAACAGGTCGCCATGCGTCACCCAGAGCCGCCTGCCGTCGGCGGTGACGTGGATGCATTCGTCGACCACATCGATGCCGCCGAAGTTGTGGCTCACGTAGCGACGGGCGAACTCGTCGTGGTTGCCGGGCACGAAGACCACGCGCGTGCCCTTGCGCGCCTTGCGCAACAGCTTCTGCACGACATCGTTGTGGGCCTGAGGCCAATACCAGCTGCGGCGAAGTTGCCAACCATCGACGATGTCGCCGACGAGATAAAGGGTGTGGCAGCGCGTGGTTCGCAGGAAATCCAGCAGGGCCCGCGCCTGGCACCCCGGGGTGCCGAGATGCAGGTCCGAGATCCACACCGTGCGCACGTCCAAACGTGCGGTCGAGTCCTGATCCATTGTGAAGACCGGGTTGAGGCGTTGCGGCATGATCCGCGACCCCGATGACCGTGGCGTGACGCGCTGGGCTTGTGGCGCGCGCACCACAACTCGCAGAAGACCTCGTGCCCAGTCCACACAACGGCGCAGACCTGAGCGTCAGATACTCGGTGCGCGCCTACCCCCCCGCCGCCGGCATGACTGAAGCACCCGCCCCGACCGCTGTCCCGACGCCCTGGCTGCCGTCCCGCGACGACGACGGGCTGATCTGCGGGTATCGCTTCCTGCCCGGGGCCGCTGCGATGCCGATCGAGACCCTGGCGCAGGCCGAAGCGCTGCTGGGCGCCGGGGCAGGCAGCAGCGGCTTCGTGTGGCTGCACATCAACCTGAGCCACGCCGCAACACTGCGCTGGCTGCGCGAGCATGCGGGCCTGGGGGAGAGCTTCTTCGAGGCGCTGACCGAAGGTTCACGCTCGGCGCGCATCGAGCGTGACGGAGAGGCGCTGTTCGCCGTGCTGAACGACGTCACCTTCGATTCGACCGTGGACGCACAGGAGGTCGAAACGCTGTGGCTGAGCGTCGCACCGCGCCAGGTGATCAGCGCCCGGCGCCGGCCGCTGCGCTCGGTGGACCGCCTGCGCACGGAAGTGCGGCGCGGTCAGGTCATGGACAACAGCGTGGACCTGCTGGACCACCTGTTGCGCGACCAGGCGGACGAGTTGCAGCGCACCCTGCGGCGCACCGCGCTGCGGCTGGACGACATCGAGGACGACGTGCTGGCCGGCCGCTACCGCACCCACCGGGCCGAACTGGCCCGCCAGCGCCGGTTGACGGTGCGCCTGCAGCGCCTGCTGACGCCCGAGCCCGGCGCACTGGCCCGTGTGCTGACCCGCCCGCCCGGGTGGATGCAGCCCGCCGACGTGCAGCAACTGGCCCAGGCCAACGAGGAGTTCGCGCTGGTGCTGCGAGACATTGCGACGCTGCAGGACCGCATCCGGCTGATGCAGGACGAGTCGACGGCCCGCATGGCAGAGGACACCAACCGCAGTCTGTTCGTGCTGACGATGGTGACCGTGCTGGCGCTGCCGATCAACCTGGTCTCCGGCCTGTTCGGCATGAACGTCGGGGGCGTGCCGATGGCCGAAGAAGACGCCGGGTTCTGGCTGATGCTGCTGCTGATCGTGGCCCTCACGGGGCTGATCGGGTGGGCGCTGGTGCGGCGGCTGGGGCCCGGGCGGGACTGAACACCCTCGGCGCCAAGGCCGCCCGGACGCGCAGGCTCAGCCGCCTTGCTTGGGCCGGCCGAGCTTGACAGGGTCGAGACTGTCGAGTGCTCCCAGCAGCGCCTTGGGCGGCTGTGCGGCCAGCAGACGCAAGCCGGCGCGCAGCAGTTCGCTCTTCTTGGCCGGGCGGCCCATCGCCACCGCGGCCGCCTTGAGTTGGGCGATCAGCGCGAAATCCGCCTCGGGCATGGTGAAGCTGTCACGCACCATGCGGATGCGGGGCTTGGCGGGCTTGTCGGCGCGAGCGCGCTCGGCTGTCTTGTCGATCTTGTCAGCCTTTTCAGCCTTGACGTCCTTCGTCGGCTTCCCGGCCTTTTCGGACCGGTCGACCGGTCCGGCCTTGAGAGGCTTGTCGGCCTTTTCAATCTTTTCTGCAGGGGCAGGCTTGGCTGCGGACGCTGACACGGGCGCTGGCGCCACTGCAGGCTGTCGAGCCGATGACTTGGCGGGCGCGGCCGCAGCGCGACGGCGCGTCGGCGCTGTGGTCGTGGCAGTCGTTGCAGGCTTGGGAGCGACATCGGCTGGGCGGGCGGCGGCACGGGGCATGGCAGTCTCCTTAAAAGGTATAAATAATTTATATCTTTTGTTGGGGTGCGTGTCAAGGCAGCAGGCGCGCGAGCACCTGCGGTCGACCTTGCGACCCGCCGGGCGCGAGCACCAGGCCCTCTCCGGAACTGGTGCCCTCGCCGGTCAGGTCCGCCAGCACGAACATGTGCGTCACCCAGACATCGAATCCCTCAGGCCTGGCGGCGGCTGCCTGCACCGCCTGACGCAGTTGGGCCAGCGCCCGGGCGTTGGCCTCAGGCGTCGCGCCGCGCGGCGAACCCAGCGCAGGCTCCACCTGCGATCGGCCGAAAGCCAGCTGCGCCGTATCGACGCACCGGCACCATGGGCTGCTCGACACCGCGCGGGGCACCAGGCCCCGCTCGTCAAACCAACGGCCGATGCGCCGCGCCTGCGCCCGCCCCTCATCACTGAGGTTGCGCTGCGTACTGCAGTCGCCCAGGCGGAACTGCGGCGGATCGAAGGTGCCCGGCGCCAGCGCGTGGCGGAAGGCGATCACGACGCCACCGGCGCGCAGCAGAGCCGCGACCTGCTCCGCCGTGGAGGCCTGTGCCGGCGCCAACGCCACGCCGGCGCCAAGCGGCAGCAGGGAGGCGGTCACGGTCCGGCGCGTCAGGCCAACGGCACCTGCGGGGATCGACGGGGCGGGTGGTGTGGTCATGCTCGTACTCGGTGGAGGGTGCAGTCGGCAGGCCAGGGCGATGGATGGCGAACGCAGCGCTCCTCGCCATGGCCGTTGTGACCCTACCTCAGGACACGGGCCTCGGCTGCACAGACCGAGGACACCCCCGCAACTTCAGGGGTCGCCCTGCGGCGCGGCGGCCAGCCCGCTGACTGCGGCTTCTGGAAGGCCCGGGCCTTGTGTGGATGCGAATCGCACCCACAGCGGCATCGTCACAGCCATGTCACGCGCCAGACCTAGCCTCAGGGGATTTGCAAGGAGCCCTCATGAACCCTCGTCTTTCCCTCAGCTTGCTGGCCGCCGCAGCCCTCCTGGCAGCCTGCACCGACGAACCGAACCGCGTCGGCGTTCTGCTCGATTCACCGGTCACGGGCGCCGCCTACCGGCTGTCATCGGGCGACACGGGTGAGACCGATGCACAGGGGCAGTTCTTCTACCGCGACGGTGACAGCGTCACCTTCTCGATCGGCAGCGTCAGCTTGCCGGCCACCCCGGCCAAGACTGAAGTCACTCCGCTGGACATCCTGGGTGCGACGACACCCGATGATCCGCGCGCCGTCGCGCTGGCGCGCTTCCTGCAGACACTGGACGCCGATGGCAATCCGGACAACGGCATTCGCATCGACCGCAGCCGACTGCGCGACGGTGCCGCGGCGCCCGCGGCCTGGAACGACGACACCGACCTGGCCGCGCTGGTCAAGGACGGTGTGGCCGTGCGTGACGCCGCACAGGCGCGCAGGCACCTGGCGCAGACCCTCGCCAGCCGCGCCTCCGCACCGAAGATCACGCTCGTCGGCCGCTACGCCCCCTTCGCTGCGCCCTACTCCGGCGACGCCGCGACGCGGCTCGTGGCCGAGATCGTCGGCTTCCATGCCGCCAGCAAGTCAGCGTTTGTCACCGTCGACAGCACCACGGAGAAATCCAGCTTCCGCCGCGTCGATCTGGCCAGCCTGCCGACGACGGCGCTGGCGAACCCGACGTCCACCTCCAGCCTGAACACCGGCACGACCGTGTCGGTGGCGGCCGATGTGAACGATGCGCAGTTCACGGCCGGCGGCGTGCAGAGCCTGGATGTGACCGGCAATCTTCTGGCCATCGCAGTACAGGCCGCCACCAAGACGGACCCCGGAGTGGTCGCGTTCTACGGGTTGGATGGCAGCGGTGCCGCCACCTACCTCAAGAAGGTGACGGTCGGCGCCTTGCCCGACGGTGTGGCCTTCTCACCGGACGGCAAGCACCTGGTTGTCGCCAACGAAGGCGAACTGAGCAACGACTTCGCGGACAACGGGATCGACCCGGAAGGCTCGATCTCGCTCATCGCCATCGTCGACGGCGTGCCGGCGGACACCGCAACCTCGCTGGACTTCACGGCCTTCAACAGCGGCGGCGCGCGCAACGCCGAACTGCCGGCAGATGTACGCATCGGCCGCGCAGGCGCCTCGGTGGCGCAGGATCTGGAGCCGGAATACGTCACGGTCTCGGCCGACAGCAAGACGGCTTACGTCTCGCTGCAAGAGAACAATGCCATCGCGGTCGTGGACCTGGAGGCCAAGCGCATCTCGAAGATCTTCGCCCTCGGCTTCAAGGACCACGGTCTGGCGCGCAACCGGATCGCGGCGTCCGATCGGTATGCGAATGGCAGTTCCTCGGCCAGCGCGCACACGACGAGCCCGACCCTGAAGCAGTACCCAGGCCTGTACGGCGTCTTCATGCCGGACGGGGTCGCGGCCTACACCGTCGGCGGCAAGACCTACGTGCTCACGGCGAACGAAGGCGACGACCGCGATGACTTCCTCGCGGCCGAAGAGACCGCACGCGTGTCTTCGCTTTCCTTGGACGCGACGGCCTTCCCCGATGGCGATGCGCTGAAGAACAACGCCGAACTCGGACGTCTGACCGTCATGGCCACGCATGCCGGCGGAAAGTTCGGCGACACCGACGGTGATGGCGACTACGACCGTCTCTACGTGCTCGGCAGTCGCTCGTTCTCGGTCTTCGACCCGGCCTCGGGATCGCTGGTGTTCGACTCGGGTGATGACGTGGAGCGCATCGCCTACAACCACATCGCCGATGTGGCCGATGAGGCGACGAGACTGAAGCTGATCCAGGCCTCGCAGGTGCTGGGGCGCCTGGACAACAAGGGGCCGGAGCCGGAAAGCGTGGTCGTCGGCGAAGTGGGCGGCACGGCATACGCCTTTGTCGGTCTGGAGCGCACCAGCGCGGTCCTGGTCTACGACATCACGACACCACAGGCCCCACGCTTCGTGCAGATCCTGCGCAACAGCACCGACCTCGCCGATGGGGACATCAGCCCCGAAGGCATGAAATTCATCCCGGCATCGCAGAGCCCCACGGGCAAGGCGCTGCTGCTGGTGGGCTACGAGGTCTCGGGCAGCATGGCGGTCTACCAGATCGACTGACACATCGGGCAGCACCGCTGTTGCAGCGGTCACGAAGACGCTGGTCGGCTGGCCGCTGCCGCAGAACAATAGGGGCTCCGGGCGACATCGCCCGGAGCCCTTCATTCCTCCGGGAGTCTTCATGAGCACTCTGCATCGCATCGCCTTGGCCCGCACATCGCCTGGGCCAGGACGCACTCGGCTGGCACGGCTTGCCGTCGGCCTGGGCGCCGCCGTCTGGGCTTGCGCCGCGCTGGCCCAAGCGCCAGGCCAGGCGCCCGCCTTCACCCTTCAACTGCTGCACTTCGCCGACGTCGACGGTTCCGACACGACGGCCTTGCGAAGCGTGGCGCACTTCTCGGCGCTGGTGAACAAGTTCCGCGCCGAGCACCCCGATCGCACCTTGCTGGTCAGCTCCGGCGACAACGTGATCCCTGGGCCGCGCTTCAACGCCGCGGACAACGCCGGGGCGCTGCGCAAGCTGATCGGCCGCGAGGGCATGGGCCGGGGCGACATCGCCTTCATGAACGCCATGGGCGTGCAGGCCTCGGCGCTGGGCAACCACGACCTCGACCTGGGCACGGGCACCTTCCGCGACATGGTGGCGCCGCAGGTCTCCGGCGGCAACGTGGTCTGGCCGGGCGCGCAGTTCCCCTATCTGTCGTACAACACCGATTTCAAGGCCGACCGGAACACCGCGCCCCTGGTGACCGCCAATGGGCAGGACGTGAACGCGCAGCGCGGCAAGGTCGCCGGCTGGGCGCGGGTCACTGTCGGTGGGCAGGTGATCGGGCTGATCGGTGCAAGTTCGCCGGTGTTTCGCAACATCACCTCCAGCGGCGATCTGGTGTTCGACCCGCCGTTGCGCGGTGCGCAGGTCGACGTCGACGGGCTGGCCGCGCGCATCCAGGCCGGTGTCGACGAGATGACGGCCGCGGGCATCGACAAGATCGTGCTGCTGGCCCACATGCAGCAGATCTCGGTGGAGAAGGCACTGGCGCAGAAGCTGCGCGGCGTCGACATCATCGTGGCCGGCGGCTCGAACACGTTGCAGGCCGACGCCAACGACCGGCTGCGCCCGGGCGCGACGGCGGCTGAGGCCTACCCGTTCCAGACGCGCAGCGCATCAGGCGAGCCGATCGTGGTCGTCAACGTCGATGCCGACTACCAATACCTGGGCCGCTTCATGGCCCCCTTCGATGCGCGCGGCGTGCTGATGCCCCAGCATTTCGATGACCGCGCCTCGGGCGCCTGGGTGACGCAGGAGGACAGCACCGCAGCCGACGGCACGCCGGCGGTGGAGCAGGTGGTGAAGGTCCGCGACGCTCTGCGCGGCGTGATCGCCGCGAAGGACGGGCAGGTCTACGGCCGCACGACCGTCTTCCTCGAAGGCCGTCGCAACGCCGTTCGCACCGAGGAGACCAACCTGGGCAACCTGTCGGCCGACGCCAACCTGGCGTATGCGCGCGCGGTCGACCCGTCGGTACAGGTGTCGATCAAGAACGGCGGCGGCGTTCGTGCCGAGATCGGCACGGTCAAGGCGCAGCCGGGCTCGACCTCGGACGTCCAGTTGACGGCACCTGCCGCCAACCCGGACGCCGGACGCGCGGAAGGCGGCATCTCCCAACTGATGCTGGAAGCCGCCTTCAAGTTCGACAACAAGCTGTGGGTTTTCGACATCGCCGCGGCGCGGCTGCACGCGCTGCTCGAGCACGGCGTGGGCAATGTCGAGGGCATCGACGGGCGCTTCCCGCAGGTCTCGGGGCTGAGCTTCAGCTTCGACCCGAAGGCGGCCAAGGGCGCCATCGCCCCGGATGGCGCATCGACGACGCCGGGCCGGGTGCGTTCGGTGCGCGTGGGGTCGGACGTGATCGTGCGCGACGGCGTGGTGCAGGGCGACCCGCAGCGCGTCATCCGCGTGGTCACGCTGAACTTCCTGGCCACCGGTGGCGACGGCTACAAGTTCGGTGCCACGGGGCGTGCCGGCGAGGGCCTGGGCAATCTGCTGAAGCTCGACGCGGATCCGCGGGCCGCCGCCGCATTGGGCGGACGCGTCTCACTGCCGGCAGGCGGCGAGCAGGATGCACTGGCCGAGTACCTGCGCGACCGCCACGACACCGCGCCATACGCCATCGCGGACACCGACGCCACGGCAGACACACGGATCCAGAACCTGGCCCGGCGCGCCGACGGCGTTCTGCAGTGAAG
>JBMTXX010000005.1:0-38967 GCA_049453935.1 Rubrivivax sp. | reverse complement strand
GCCCGCAACCTGCACCTGGCCGGCGGCGGGGCCCACGCCAGCATCACCTACCGCAAAGGCGCCTCGATCGAGCTGACCAAGTACGCGGTGGTGATCCGCTGCGCCGACGGCGCGCGTGGCGAGTACGTGCCGATGTGGGGCGGCACCAAGCCGGCGCTGGCGCAGACGCTGACGCTGGCGCCGCTGCTGCTGGGGCGCAACGCCGACCACCGCGAGCAGATCTACGACGACTTCAAGCGCGAGCTGCGCCAGTACGACCACTATGGTCACGGCCCGATCGACATCGCGCTGTGGGACTTGGCCGGGCGCAAGTTCGGTGCCTCCATCAGCCAGCTGCTCGGTGGCTACCGCGGCCGCCTGAAGGCCTACGCCTCCACCTACCACGGCGACCGCACCGGGGGGCTGGACAGCAAGGAGGCCTTCGCCGCCTTTGCGCAGCAGTGCTTCGACCTGGGCTACCGCGGCTTCAAGATCCACGGCTGGAACGAGGGCGATGCGCGCGAGGAGGCCGAGAACGTGCGCCACGTCGGCCGTGCCATCGGTGACCGCATGACGCTGATGCTGGACCCGGCCTGCGAACTGCGCACCTTCGCCGATGCGCTGCACGTCGGCCGCGCCTGCGACGACTGGGGCTACTTCTGGCTCGAGGACCCGTACCGCGACAGCGGCGTGTCGGCCTTCGGCCACCGCAAGCTGCGCGAGATGCTGAAGACCCCGATCCTGCAGACCGAGCACGTGCGCGGCGTCGAACCCAAGGCCGACTTCATCCTGGCCGGCGGCACCGATTTCGTCCGCGCCGACCCGGAATACGACATGGGCATCACCGGCTGCATGAAGATCGCGCACCTGGCGGAGGCCCTGGGCCTGGACTGCGAGATCCACGCCAGCGGCCCCGCGCACCGCCACTGCATGAACGCGATGCGCAACTCCAACTTCTACGAGGTGGCCCTGGTCGGGCCCGACTGCCCGAACGCCATGCCGCCGGTCTACACCTGCGGTTACTCCGACGCGCTGGAGTGCGTCGGTGCCGACGGCTGCGTGCCGGTGCCCACCGGCCCGGGCCTGGGCGTTCGCTACGACTGGGACTACATCGCTGCGCACCGCAAGGCGCTGCACGTCTTCGAGGCCTGACGGGCGAGGGCCCAGGCGCGGGCATGGCGTGCCCCGCGCGCCGGATGCGTGGTACGCAGACGGCAAAAAGGGCGGGATTTCCCCGCCCTTCGGCCTGCGCGAAGGCGGGGTCTCACCGCCTTCTTCAGACGCTGCGAAGCGCTGTCAGTCGTACAGCACCGCGGCGATCTTCGGGTCCTTCATGTTGGTCTTGTCGTACCAGTAGAAGCCGGTGTCGATGACCTTGGGCAGCTTCTCGCCCTTGAGGGCCTTGACCGCGGCCTCGACCGTCTTGTAGCCGATGCCCACCGGGTTCTGGGTGATCGCGCCGGCGATCACGCCGTCGTTGATCATGTCCTTCTGGGCCTTGCCGGAATCGAAGCCGATGACGACGATGCCGCTCTTGCCGGCTTCCTTCATGCCTTTGCCGGCGCCGATGGCCGAACCCTCGTTGGTGCCGAAGATGCCCTTGAGGTTGGGGTGGGCACGCAGCAGGGTCTTGGCGATCTCGGCCGACTTCAGGTGGTCGCCGCCGCCGTACTGGATGTCGACGACCTTGATGTTCGGGTACTTGGCCTTGATCTGGTTGACGAAGCCGTCACGACGGTCCACGCCGGTGGTGCTGGTCTGGTCGTGGCCGATGACCGCGACTTCGCCGCGTCCACCGATCTTCTCGGCCATCTTGTCGGCTGCCAGCGCGGCGGCGGCCTTGGAGTTGGTCTGCGCGGTGGTCAGCACGATGTCACTGTCCACGCCGGAGTCGAAGGCGATCACCGGGATGTTGGCGGCCTTGGCCTTGCGCATCAGAGGGATCGCGGCCTTGCTGTCCAGCGCGGCGAAGCCCAGTGCCTTGGGGTTCTTGGCCAGGGCGGCCGACAGCATGTCGATCTGCTTGTCGACCATCTGCTCGGTCTCGGGGCCTTCGAAGGTCACGCGCACCTTGTAGTCGCGCGCGGCGTCGTCGGCACCCTTCTTCACGGCTTGCCAGAACTGGTGCTGGAAGCCCTTCGAGATCATCGGGATGTAGATTTCCTGTGCCTGCGCCATCGAGGTGAAGCCGGCGAGGGTCATGGCGGCGCTCAGCGCCAGAAGCTTGCGTTTGCAGATCATCTGCGTCTCCTTGGGGTGTGCCGCTTTCCCGATGTGTGTGGGGGCAGGGCGGCTGGGGTCGAAGGTGTGTAAGGTGTCGGGGCTGGGGCGTCGTGGTCGATGCGGGGTCTCCTCCTCCTCGTCCTGGATGTCGCGTGGTCCGGTCGTCTCGTGGGCGCCCGGCTGTTCAGCCCTTGCGCCGCCGCAGGTTGTCGGTGTAGACGGCCAGGATGATGATCAGCCCGGTCAGCACCATCTGCCACTCCTGCGCGACCGACATGATCCGCAGGCCGTTGATCAGCACACTCATGATGAAGGCGCCGATCACGGTGCCCAGGATGGTGCCCACCCCGCCGCTGAGCGAGGTGCCGCCGATGACCACTGCGGCGATGGCGTCGAGCTCGTAGCCTTGCCCGAGCGCCGGTTGCGCAGAGTTCAGGCGCGAGGCGATCAGCAGGCCGGCGATGCCGCAGATGCCGCCGCTGAAGGCGTAGATGATGACCTTCCAGCGGTTGACGTCGACGCCCGACAGGCGTACGGCCTCCTCGTTGCTGCCGAGCGCGAAGGTGTAGCGCCCCAGCGCCGTGCGGTTCAGGATGATCGCCGCGCCGACGGCCACGAGGAAGAAGATCAGCACGCCGTTGGGGATGGGCAGCGCGGGGATGAGATCGCCCAGCAGCGAACCGAGCGAGATGTTCTCGAAGCCCTCGACATCGCTGAAATAGATGGGCCGCGTGCCCGTGATGATCAGCGACAGCCCCTTGAGCAGCATCATCATGCCCAGCGTGGCGATGAAGGGCGGCACCTTCAGCACGGTGATCGCCAGCCCCGACACGCTGCCCATCAGCGCGCCCATGACGATGGCGCCGAGCACGCCCAGCGGCAGCGGCAGCCCCAGGTTGACGAGGAACACGCCCGCCATCACCGAGCAGAAGGTCATCAGCACGCCCACCGACAGGTCGATGCCCGAGGTGATGATGATGAAGGTGCTGGCAATGGCCAGCACGCCGATCACGGTCGTGGACTGCAGGATGCCGATGAAGTTGTCGACAGACAGGAAGGCCTCGGGGCGCAGCGTGCCGAAGATCGCGATCAGCGCGATCAGGCTGGCAAAGGCCAGCACCATCTGTTTGGCCTGTCCCAGGCCGCGGCGGCCCGTTGCCGCGGATTGCCGGGCCGGTGGCGTCGGAGGGGAGCCTTGCGTCATGGGGGCGCTCATGGTTGCGGTCTTCAGGCGGCGACAGGCGCCGTGTCACGGGTCGTGGCCAGGGCCATCAGGCCTTCCTGGGTGGCCTCGGCGCCACCCACCTCGCCGGTGATGCGGCCTTCGCACATCACCAGGATGCGGTGGGCGAGCTGCAGCACCTCGGGCAGTTCGGAGGAGATGACGACGATGGCGCGGCCCTGCGCGGCCAGGTCGTTGAGCAGCCGGTAGATCTCGGCCTTGGCACCTACGTCGATGCCGCGCGTGGGCTCGTCGAAGATCAGGATCTCGCAGTCACGCACCAGCCACTTCGCGATCACCACCTTCTGCTGGTTGCCGCCCGACAGCAGGCGCGCGAGCTGGTGGATCGACGGCGTGCGCACGCGCAGGCGCTCGACCATCTCGCGTGCAATGGCCTCGCTGCCGGCACGGTCGATGAAGAAGCGTGCCTTGAGCCAGCGCGCCAGGCTGGGCAGCGTGATGTTGGCTTCCACGCTCATGCCGGTGGCCAGACCGAACTGCTTGCGGTCCTCCGACAGGTAACCGATGCCCGCGGCCACCGCATCTGCCGGGCTGCGGATGGCCACGGGCCGGCCGGCCACCCGCACCTCGCCGGCCTGCGGGCGGTCGGCGCCGAAGATCGCGCGCATGACCTCGGTGCGCCCGGCGCCCATCAGGCCGGCGAAGCCCACGATCTCGCCGCGTCGCACATGAAAGGAGACGTCACGCACCTGCCTGCCGCGATTCAACCCGCGCACCTCCAACAGAACGGGTTCTGCCGAGGTGTCGGGGATGACCTTGCGCACCGGCTCCAGCCGGCGGCCCACCATCATCGCGATGATGTCCGGCATCGGTGTGGCGGCCGGCACGGTGCCGACGGTGCAGCCGTCGCGCATGACCGTGATGCGGTCGGCGATGCGCTGGATCTCGTCCATCTTGTGCGAGATGTAGACGATGCCCACGCCCTCGGCGCGCAACTGCCGGATGATGCCGAAGAGCTCCTCGATCTCGCGGTCGTTCAGCGCCGCGGTGGGCTCGTCCATGATCAGCACGCGCGAGCGGTGTGACAGCGCCTTCGCGATCTCCACCATCTGCTGGCGTGCCACCGTGAGTTCGCCGATCAGCACGGTCGGCGCCACGTCCAGGTGGATGCGCTGGAACAGCGCGGCGGCGTCGCGGTTCAGCCGGTCGTCGTCGAGGAACAGCCCGCCGTGCTTGCGCGGTTCGCGGCCGATGTAGACGTTCTGCGCCGCCGTGAGGTGCGGCATCAGGTGCAGTTCCTGGTGGATGATCCCGATGCCCAGGGCCTGCGCGTGCGCCGGCCCGCGGATCTCCACCGCCCGGCCGTCGAGCAGCACCTCGCCTTCGTCCTTGACGTACACGCCGGCCAGGATCTTCATCAGCGTGGACTTGCCCGCGCCGTTCTCCCCCATCAGCGCGTGCACCTCGCCGGGCATCAACTCGAAGGAGACGTCCTGCAGCGCCTTCACGCCAGGGAAGGACTTGTGCAGCGCGCGGGCCTGGATCAGCGCCGTGGTCATGCCTGTCCTTCCGTCAGCCGCGACTGGAAGGCCAGCGTCTCCTGCCGCGTCGGTGGCAGGCAACCTTGACGCGTGCAGTTCAGCGCCGCAGCGGCCATGGCCAGTTGCAAGGTCGTGGCCACACGCTCCGCGGCGGCGCCGGATGCCTCGGCCCAGTCGGCCAGGCAGTTGCCCCAGAAGGTGTCACCCGCGCCGACAGTGTCGGTCACCGTCACCTGAGGCGCGG
This sequence comes from Rubrivivax sp., assembly GCA_049453935.1. GTDB lineage: Bacteria > Pseudomonadota > Gammaproteobacteria > Burkholderiales > Burkholderiaceae_C > Rubrivivax. The sequence continues at coordinate 33,797 of JBMTXX010000005.1, read as the reverse complement.
CCTGCAGGCTGGCGACGCCCTCGACATCGAGGTAGGCGCCATCGGCGCCGAAGGTCAGCGCCACGTGCGACAGGCAACCCGGCTCGGCGGTGCGGCGCAGCGCGGCGACCAGATCAGGGGCCTGCCCCGGTGTCACGTCGACGTGGCCGAGCGCCCGCAAGTCGTCGTCGCTGGCCTTGAGCCAGTCGGCGCGTGCCGCGGCGGCGCGCACCGCACGCAGGTAGGCCGGGCCATCGTCGGCCACCCGCGGACGCAGGTTCACATCGATGCTCAGTGTCCAGCCCAGGGCGCGCGCGGCATCCATCAGCGCCATCACCTTGTCGCATTCCGGCGGGATCAGCATCAGCGAGCCGGTGTGCAGGATGCCGGGCGCGCGGCCGCGCAGCCAGGCGACGACCTCGTCCACACGCCAGTCGCGGTCGGCCACGCCCTCGCGGTAGAAGCCGTAGTTCGCGTGGCCGTCGACGATCTGCACCACCGCCAGCGAGGTGGGTTTGCGGCTGTCGCGCATCGGCAGGCCGACACCGTCGCGCTCGAGGGTGGCGCGGAAGCCCGCACCGAAGCGATCGGACGACAGCGGACTGAGATAGCTCACGTGGCCGCCGTGCAGCGCGGTGGCTCGTGCGAGGTTGCACGGGCTGCCGCCCTGGACGGGCAGAAGTGCGCCGTCAGGCCTGGCAAAGCAGTCCATCAAGGCCTCGCCGATCACGACGACCTCGCGCTTCATGCGGCTGCCCCATGCCGCTGGCAGGCGGGCGAGGAACCGCCGCGACACGATGAAAGGGTGATCGCGTGCGCAGGGTTCGACATCGACACCTTCGACAGCGCCTGGGTTGGGGTGAGGGCAGAAACCACAACCGATATTTGAACGCCAGACATCGATTAAGTAAAGGTAGTAGTTTTACTAATGCCATGACCGGTGGGTCTTGGGCAGACTCTCGGCCTTCGGATGCAGCCTTCGTGACGCCACCTGACCTTCCTGCCTGGGAGCCGCCGATGCGGGGCTCCAACCACAGCGGCATGCGCCAGTTCAACGAGCGCATCGTGCTGCAGGCCATACGCCACCATGGCGCCTTGCCCAAGGCGGATCTGGCCCGCGTGACGCATCTGTCGACGCAGACCGTGGCCAATGTCGTCAGCCGGCTGATGAACGACGGACTCCTGCTGAAGCAGGACCGGGTGCGTGGCCGCATCGGGCAGCCTTCGGTGCCGCTGGCGCTGAACCCGGAAGGTGCGTTCAGCATCGGCATCCAGGTCGGGCGCCGCAATCTCGAGTTGACCGTCGTGGACTTCTGCGGCCAGCGCGTGGCGGGCTGCGCCCGCGACTATGACCATCCCGATCCGGATCACCTCTTCGACCTGCTCGACTCCGGCCTCCAGGGCTTGCGTGCCGAGATGGGCGAGCGCTGGTCGAGGGTGGTCGGCGCGGGCCTGACGGCGCCGCTGTCCTTGCATCTCTGGGGCGACCTGCTCGGCCCGGGTGCGGCGGCGGCGCTGCGGCGCTGGGAGGGGGTGGATCTGAGGGCCGAGGTGCAGGCGCGGGTCGATTTGCCGGTGTTGTTCGCCAAGGACACGACGGCCGCCTGCGTGGCCGAGTTGTTGCAGGGCCGTGGACGCAGCGTCCGCAGCTTTCTCTACGTCTTCGTCGGCACCTTTGTCGGCGGCAGCGTCGTGCTCGACGGTCGTGTCTCGGCCGGCGAGCGGGGCAATGCCGGCGCCATCGGCTCGATCCCCGTCGGGCTGCCCGGGCCGGCGGGCAAGCCTGCGCAGTTGCTGCAGCTCGCTTCCGGTGGGTTGCTGGAGCGCGCGCTGGCCGAGCACGGACTGGATCCGATGCTGGTGCGTCAGCCGGACGTGATGCTGCCTCCGTGCCAATCGATCACGGCGGACTGGCTCGAGCGAGCCGCCGCCAGCCTGGCGATGACCGCGGTCTCGGCCACGGCGCTGCTGGACATCGATGCCGTCGTCATCGACGGCGCACTCGAGCCGTCACTGCAAGCGGCATTGACCGAGGCCACGCGCGCCGCGCTGAACCGCTTCGAATACGCCGGCATCCGCCAGCCCCGCTTGCTGTTCGGGGAGGTGGGCGCGCATGCGCGTGTGCTCGGCGCTGCACTGCTGCCGCTGCACGGGCTGTTCTTCCCCGACAAGGACGTGTTTCTCAAGCCGGACGACGCCAGCTGAGCGCGCACCGCTGATGCGCTATTGAGGCATCAGCAGATTGGGCAGCCACAGGACCGTCTGCGGCACCAACGTGACGAGTGCCAGCACGAGGAACAGCGCCAGGATGAAGGGCCAGCCCTCGCGCACGAAGCGCTCCACCCGCACGCCCAGGATGGTGCAGGCCGTGAACATCATCGTGCCCACCGGCGGCGTGATGCCCCCGACCGTCAGGTTGATGACCAGGATCAGACCGAAGTGCAGCGGGTCGATCCCGAGCTTGACCACGGCCGGCACCAGCAGCGGCGTCAGCAGGATCAGCGCAGCCGTGCCTTCGATCAGCATGCCGATGGCCAGCAGGCCGAGGTTGATCAGCAGCAGCAGCAGCAGCGGCTCGCGCGTCAGCGACATCAGCCACTGCGCGCCCTGCGCCGGGATGCGCTCCCACGACATGTAGAAGCCGAAGGCGCTGGCTGCGCAGATGATCAGCATCACCGAGGCCGTGGCGAGCACCGTCTCGACGATGATGGTCGGAAAGGCCGACCATTTCAGGTCGCGGTGCCAGACCATGCCGATCAGCGTGGCGTAGACGACCGTCATCGCCCCCGCCTCGGTGGGCGTGAAGAAGCCGTAGCGGATGCCGATGATGATGAAGGCCGCGATCGACAGTGCGCCCAGCGCGTCGACGAAGGACGCCAGCAACTGCCGCAGCGGCACGCGGCGATCGCGCACCGGCAGGTAACCACGTTTGCGCGCCACCAGATGCACCGCCACCATCAGCGCGATGCACATCATCACCCCGGGCACGATGCCCGCGATGAACAGCCGACCGATCGACACGTCCGCCAGGAAGCCGTAGATGATCAAACCGATGCCCGGCGGGATGATGGGCGTGATGACGGCGGAGCAGGCGGTGACGGCCGCGGCGACGGCGGGCGAGTAGCCGCGCTTGACCATGTCCCCGCCCAGCATCTTGGCCTGCATCGCCGCGTCGGCATTGGCCGAGGCCGACAGCCCGCCCATCAGCGTCGACAGCAGCACGTTGGCCTGCGCCAGCCCACCCATCATGTGGCCGACCAGCGCATCGGCGAAGTTCAGCAGTCGCCGCGTGATGCCGGCGTGGTTCATGATCACGCCGGCGAAGATGAAGAAAGGCACCGCCAGCAGCGGGAAGGAGTCGGTCGCCTGTGCCAGCTTCTGCACATAGACCTGCATCGGCAGGCCGTCGGCCGTGAAGAAGTAGGACAGCGCGGCGATGGCGATGGCCAGCGCGATCGGCACGTTCAGCGCGAACAGCGCGAACATCAGCAGCACGGGGGCGAGTTCCATCGGCGTGTCTCGACCTGCGCCCGGTCAGCGCGTCGCGCTGCCCGGCATCGGGAACAGCGGCAGCCGTCCGCCGCGCATGCGTTGCACCATCGTCTGCACGTAGCGCACCGCCATGAAGGCCACCCCCACGAGCACCGAGCTGTAGACCGTCGCACGCGAGACCTGCAGCACCGACGTCGGCGAGTCCCAGGATTCCTGGTTGAAGAGGATGGCCAGCCAGAACACGTAGGCGAGGAAGGCCAGCACCAGCGCGTCCATCGCCCATTGCAGCAGCGCGCGCAGCGGCGCCGGCAGCATCGACACGAACATGTCGATGCTGATGTGCATGCCGTACTTGAAACCAGCCGCCGCCCCGACGAAGACCATCCAGGCGAAGGCGATCTGCGCGACCTCACCCGCCCAGGCGGCGGGCTGTTCGGTGACGTAGCGCGTCAGCACGCCCCAGCACACCGCCAGCACCACCACGATCAGGGCGGTGCCGGCGATGGCCTCCTCGGCGTAGCGCCAGACCCAGCGCATCAGCCCGCGCATGGATCTGCTCTCAGCATGACGGCCTCGGCCACGGCGTCATGGGGCTGGACGGCTCAGTTCGCCAGGATCTTGCTGATGGTGTCATGCAAGCCCGGTGTCCACTTCGGGAAGGCCTTGTAGACCGGTGCCGTGGCCTTGCGGAACGCGGCCAGATCGACATCGGTCACGAAGGTCACGCCTGCGGCCTTGAAGCGGTCGACATAGCTCTGCTGCTGTTCCAGCGTCAGGCGCGTCATGTACTCGCCCGCCTTGCGGCCTTCTTCGAGCAGGACCTGCTGCACATCCTTGGGCAGGCGGTTGAAGAAGTTGACGTTCATCGGCCACATCACGAAGGCCGTGAAGTGCCCGGTCATCGAGATCGTCTTGCGCGTCTCGTGCAGCTTGGAGCCCCACAGCGAGCCCAGTGGTGCCTCGGCCGCGGCGACGACGTTCTGCTGCAGCGCGTTGTAGACCTCCGACCACTGCACCGTCGTGGGCCGGGTGCCCATGGCCTTGAAGGTCTCGACCCACATGGTGTTGGGCGGCACGCGCACCGTCAGGCCGGCGGCGTCCTCGGGCTTGCGAATGGGCTTGTCGGCGATCATGTGGCGCTGGCCGAAGAAGCCGTTGGCCATCACCAGCTTGATGCCGGCCTGGGCCAGCTTGGCCTCCATGCCCTTGTACCAGTCGGAGGCGAGCAGCTTCTCGTAGTCCTTCGGTCCAGCCACCAGGTACGGGCCGTTGAGCACGCCGATGTCGGGCACGAAATCCGAGAGATAGCCCGGGTCGGTGATGTTCATCACGTTGGCGCCCTGGCGGATCATCTCGTTGATGTCCTTGCCCGGTCCGAGCTGCTCGCCCGGGAAGACCTGGATCTGCACCCGGCCCTTGGTGCGCTCCGCCACGTTCTTGGCGAAGTACTCGGCCGCGAGGTGGGCCGGCTCGGTGGTGGACAGCGAGTGGGCGAAGCGGATCTTCACGTCCTGCGCCGCCGCGGGCAGGGCCACCGCGATCGCGGTCAGGGTCAGTGCGAGCAGTTTCTTCATGGTCTCCTCCGGTGTTCGGGCCCGGTGCGGGCCGGTGATGGATCTGGGAACGCAGCGCAGGCGGTTGGACGGGGGGCGAGGCGTCTGCTCCCCCGCGAGCTGTCAACCGGCCATGGGCGCCGGGAGCTTCTCCGGCCCGAGCCGTCCGCGTTGCTTGGAGCCTGCGTACAGGATGCGCAACTGCCGATCGATGATCTCGCCGTGGCGACGGACAGCATCGGGGTGCATCTCGGCCTCGGGCGAGACCTCGGCGTCGAAGTGGTGGTAATCGTCCACACCGCGCACCAGCAGCGCACTCTCCCGCTCACCGGCGGTCTGGCGCACGTGGGTGGGGATGTAGCGGATCGCCAGGCCGATGCGCGGCTCGGTCGAGCGGTTGGGCTCTGAGCCATGGAAGATCAGCACGTGGTGCAGCGAGAACTCGCCCGGCTGCAGCGTCACGTCCACCGCCTGGGACTCGTCGACCCGGACGGCCAGTTCCTGCCCGCGCGACAGCAGGTTGTCGGGGTGGAACTTGTCCTCGTGCGCGACCTGTTTCGCGTGCGTGCCGGGGATCACCCGCATGTTGCCGGACTCGGGCGTGCTCGGCGACAACGCCACCCAGGCCGTGACGACGTCGGGTGACGACAGGCCCCAGTAGGTGCCGTCCTGATGCCAGCTCACATAGCCCGGGTCTCCGGCCGGCTTGGCGAAGAAGCCGGCGCTCCAGCACAGCAAGTTCGGCCCGAGCACGTCCTCGACCGCATCCAGGATGCGCGGGTGGCGCACGATCTGCTCGATCCAGGGGAACAGCAGGTGCGGCTTCTGGTTGACGCGCCCCTTGATCAGATCGGCCTGCGCCTGATGGCGATCGCGCAGCACCGCCGCGTCCTCGGCCGACATGGCGCGCAGCGGGAACAGGATCCCGTCGCGGTGGTAGGCCTGCACGGCCTGTTCGCTCAGCATCTTGGGCATGGCTGGCTTTCTCGGTCTGGTGCCGCAGTGGCGCCGACGTCAGGGGTCGGCTTGTCTCTCGGGCCAGTATCCGCGTGGGCTGGTCGGCGTGTCAATCGAGTCCCTCGCGAGCGAAGGTCGTCTGGCGCGGCAGTCTCCGGCTGATTTCCCTTTGCTGACAGGGCCGCGGACGCTGACGTCAGGAAGCGCCGTTTCGCTGACCGAAACGTGTGGCGACTGTGCGTTCGCCCAGCCCGGTGCTACCGTGCGTCGAGGCGGGGTGGGCGCCAGGCGTCGACGTCGTATTCGTTCCTTGTACGCTGCTCGAAAGGACTGCTCATGTGGAATCGTCGTGAATGGATGCAGGCGGGCCTTGCACTGCCTGTGGCGGCTGCGCCGTCGACCGCTTGGCTGCAGACGCGCCCCGAAAAGCTGACCGTCCTGTGCCACCGTGTGCACCGTGCGGTGCTGACGGGCGCCAAGGGCGGGGACGCGACCGCGGAGTGGAGCAAGCGCAACGGCATTGCGATCGAATGGGTCACGCTGGACACGGGCCCCCTGCACGAGCGCCTGTTCCGTGAGGCCAGTCTGGGCTCCACCGGCATCGACATCGCATTCCTGGTGAACACGCAGGCCACGCCCAACATCACCAAGCTGCTCGAGCCCTTGGACACGTTGATGGCTGCCGAGCCGCTGGAAGAGCCCGGCGACATGTTCCCGGGCTTGGTGGCTGCCATGACCTTTGGCGGCAGGCCTTATGCGATCCCCCAGCGTCATGCCACCACCGGTTTTCACTACAACGAGGCCATCTTCCGGGAGAAGGGTGTACCGATCCCCCAGACGTTCGAGGACGTGATCGACGCGGCAAGGAAGCTGACCTACACACGCGCCGACGGCACGCAGGTCTTCGGTTTCCTGATCGAGGGGACGAACTACCCCAACGTGATCGACATCGCACGGGCCTGGGACGGCGACTTCATCACCCAGGACTTCCGCCTGGCGGTCAACGAGCCACCGATGCTGCGCGCGGTGCAGACGATGCGCGATTTCTATGCTGCAGGGGTGCTGCCGCGCAACTGGGCAGCGATCAAGGGCGAGGAGGTCAACACCTGGATGCAGAGCGGCCGGGTGGCGATGACGATCACCTCGTTCGGGCGCACGAATTTCTACAACGACAAGGACAAGGCGAAGAACCCTGGGGCGATGAAGGTGATGGCGCTGCCTGCCTCGCAGGAACTCAAGGGCCGCTACCCCGGTTCAGCACCGGCCAAGACCGAGTTCTGGTCGATGTGCATGCCCCGCAACGCGCGCCACAAGGCGCTGGCCTGGAGCTTGATCAAGGAGTTGTCCTCCAAATCCAACACGCTGGCGGCGGCGCGCAACGGCAACGGTCCGGTACGCGCGTCTTCCTATCGCGATGCCTCGTTCGTCGCGTCGATGCCGTATGCCGAGGCCGAGGCGGCCACGCTCAAGGTGGCTCGGGTGCCCATTCCGGCCTTCGACAATGCCGCGAAGGCAGGCGACATCTTTGTCGAGGAACTGCAAGCTGCGGTGCTGGGCCGCAAGGAAGTCGCCCGGGCGATGGACGACGTCGCACGCCGCGTCAAGCCTCTGCTGCCGACGTGATCACGGCGTCCGGGCGCCCCACGGCTGCGCTGGCGCGTGTGCCGTTGGGGCGTTTCCCCACCCCGCTCGAGCCTGCACGAAGGTTGAGCGCGGCACTCGGCGGGCCGCCCATCTGGGTCAAGCGGGAGGACCTGAGCGGCCTGGCGCTCGGCGGCAACAAGCCCAGGCAACTTGAGTTCCTCCTGGGCGACGCCCTCGAGGATGGCGTGCAGGCGGTCGTGACCACGGCGGCTGCGCAGTCGAACTTCTGCCGTGCCTGCGCGGCCGCAGGTTCGCGGCTGGGCCTGAAAGTCGGGTTGCTGTTGCGCGGGCCGCCCGATGCGTCTGTCCAGGGCAATCTGCTGCTGGACCACGTGTTCGGTGCGGAGGTGCGCTTCATCCAGACGACCGATCCCTACGACCCGCGTGTGCCCGGCTGGATGGACGACATGGTGGCCGATTTCGAGCGTCGGGGCCTGAAGACGCGGGTGCTGCACATTCCCGGTGAGTCGGGGACGCTGGGGGCGGCGGCGATGGTGGACGCCGGCTACGAACTCGCCGAGCAATTTCTCGAAGCCGGCATTGCGCCGCAGGCGCTGCATCTGGCCGCGGGTTCGGCGCTCACCACGGCAGGCGTCGCGTTGGCCTTCAAGTCGCTCGGGCTGCCCACGCGCGTGGTCGGCGTGTCGGTGCAGCGCCCTGCAAGCTTCATCGCGCCGCTGGTGGCGCAGCGCGCCACATCGGCCGCCAGGCTGCTCGGCCTGCCGGTCACCGTGTCGGTTCACGATTTCGACATCGACGATCGCTTCATCGGGCCGGCCTATGGCGTATCGACACCGGAAGCCATCGAGGCGATTGCGCTGGCCGGGCGCACCGAGGCCTTGCTGCTCGACCCGGTGTACACAGGAAAGGCCTTTGCCGCGTTGTCGGCACAGGTCCGTGCCGGGCGCTGGCGAGGCGACGCGCCGCTCGTGTTCTTCCACTCGGGCGGGACGCCCGGACTGTTTGTCCACGCCGAGGCCGTGGCCGCTGGAGTCGTGACATGAAGGACGCTGATGTGTCGCCGCGCGACCTGACCATCGCCGAGGTCGAGGCGATTCCGCTGACCGCCCGCATGGCGGCGGGAACGCGCACCTCTCAGGGCGTGTATGACGCCGTCTCCATCGTGCTCGTCAAGGTGCGCACGGTCGACGGCGTCGTCGGCGTCGGCGAGTGCCTGGGCCGCTTCGGCGCGCGTGCCTATGCGGCCTTCATCGAAGAGGTCCTCGCCCCTCGCATCCTCGGCGGAAGCGCCTTCGACATCCGGCGCCACTGGCAGGCCATGCGATCGTCGTTGTCGGGCCGGGCCGGCGGCATGATGATCGAAGCCCTCGCGGGTGTCGACATCGCCCTGTGGGATGTGGTGGGGCGCGCGCTGGGGCAACCGGTGCACCGTTTGCTCGGCGGGGTGGGGCGGCGAGAGGTCGACTGCTATGCCTCCTCGGTGAACTGGGCCGACACGGCGACGATGCAGGCGCAGGCCCGGCAGGTGGTGGCCATGGGGTTTCGCACCGTCAAGGTCAAACTGGGCGCGCCGGTCGCGCGAGCCATCGAGGCGGCCACTGCGGTGCGCGAAGCCGTGGGGCCGGGCGTGGCGCTGGGTGTCGATGCCAACTGGGCCTACAGCCTGGATGAGGCGGTGGCCGTCGGGCATGCACTGCACGACTTGGGCTACGCCTTCTTCGAGGAGCCGATTCCCCCCGAGGATCTGGACGGCTACGCCCACCTGCGGCGTGTGCTGTCCGTGCCGCTGGCCGCGGGTGAGAGTGATTACACCGTCGCCCACGCAGCCGAGTTGCTCACTGCGCGCCTCGTCGCACTGATCCAGCCGGACGTCGCTCGGGCAGGTGGCATCAGTGAGACGCGCGACATCGCCACGCTGGCCCAGGCTCACCATGTCGGCTACGCACCGCACGTCGGCTGGTCCGGGGCGGTGTGCGTGGCGGCCAGCTTGCAACTGGCCGCCGCCATGCCGGCGTTCAAGACCTTCGAGTGCATGTTCGTCGGCAACCCGCTGCGTGATGCGCTCACCACGGAGCCGGTGGGCTCGCCGGCGCAGCTCGTGGACGGCCGGCTCCCGGTGCCGCAAGGCCCCGGGCTGGGCATCGAGATCGACTGGGACCGGGTTGACGCGCTTCGCATCGACCGCGTACCGAGACAGGCATGAGGCCGGGCTGGCGCCACTGGTTGCTGCTGTCGCCTGCGCAGGCGATGTTGGTCATCGCGCTGTTCCTGCCCTCGCTGTACGTGTTCTGGCTCAGCCTGAACAGTTCCACCTACGGCCAGAGCCCGCAGTGGGCCGGGCTGTCCAACTACGCCACGGTGCTGGCCGACCCCTACTTTTGGACGGCCACGCTGAACACCGCCATTGTCGTCAACGCCGTGGTGATCGTCGAGTTCCTGCTCGCGCTGGCGATGGCGATGCTGTTCGCGGGCTGGATTCCGTGGCGGCGGCTGATGATCGCCGTCGTGCTGGCGCCGTACGCGATCAGCGAGGTCGTCTCGGTGGTGATGTTCAAGTACATGATGGAGCCCTACGAAGGGCCGGTCACGCTGGCGCTTCAGTCCCTGGGGCTTCCGACGCTGGACTGGGCGGTCGAGCCCTCGCACGGACTGACCATGGTGGTGCTGCTGTCGGTCTGGCACCACCTGCCGTTCACCTTCATCCTGCTCTACACGGCCTTGATGGGCATCCCCAAGGATCTGTACGAGGCGGCGCAGGTCGACGGCGCCGGTGCCTGGCGCAAGTTCGTCCACATCACGCTGCCGCTGCTGGTGCCGGCCATGCTGGTGGCGGTGGTGTTCCGCTACATCTTCGCCTTCCGAATCTTCTCCGAAGTGTGGCTGTTGACCGGCGGTGGGCCTGCGCGCACGACCGAAGTGCTGGCGGTCTACCTGTACCGGCAGGCTTTTCGCTATTCCGACTTCGGTGCCGCCGCGGCCACGGGCTGGCTGATGCTGCTGGCGTCGCTGCTGATGGGCGCCTGGTACATCTGGCAGATGTACCGCCGGATGTTCGCCCAGGCCTCGAATTGACCTCGCGCCGTCGCCCATGACCGCTTCCCGTCGTCAGAACATGCTCAGCCCCTGGTTGCGCCGTCGCGTGGTCCTGGCTTTGCGCATGGTCGCGCTGGCGGCGGTGCTGGTCTGGTCGGGCTACCCCATTTTTCTGCTGGTCAGCGCCTCCGTACGTCCGCCGCGTGAGGTCTTCGGTGTCGGCCCGTTCAGCCCGACGCTGGTCAACTACCGAAATCTGTGGGAACGTTGGCCGGATTTCTTCGGCAACCTGTTGAACAGCCTGGTCATCTCGCTGAGTGCGACCGCTTTGACGCTGGTCGTGGCCTTTCTGGCGGGCTATGTCTATTCCCGGCGCAGCAGCCGTGTGCTGACGGCCTCGGCCTTCTTCATGATCCTGGTGCGGCTGCTGCCGCCCATCGTGATCACACTGCCGCTTTTCCCGGCGGTCAACTGGCTGCAGCTCAACGACACCAAGCTGGTGCTGGTGCTGCTGTACTGCGCCTTCTTCGTCAGCCTGGGCACCTGGATCATGAAGGCTTTCATCGACCAGCTGCCGCGCGAGCTCGAAGAGGCCGCGGCCATCGACGGCGCAAGCCTGCGGCAGACGCTGTGGCGGGTGGTGCTGCCCTTGTCGCACGCCGGCCTGATCGCGACCTCGGTCTTCATCATGGTCTTCGCCTGGAACGACTTCCTGTTTGCCTTCATCTTCACCGCCGTCGACGCCAAGACCGCGCCGCTGGTGATCTCGGAGATGGTCGGCGCCATCGACGGCGTCGACTGGGGGATCCTGTTCGCAGCGGCCACGCTGCAGTTGCTGCCCATCCTCGTCTTCGTGCTGATGGTGCAGAAATACCTGATCGCCGGCCTGACCGCCGGTACCGTCAAGGGCTGATCGCCCGGAGGTTCGACGATGTCCAGTGCCCATCCCACGCAGGCCGATGCCCGGCTGTCGCGCTACGACCCGATGTCGCGCATCCTGTACTTCGACGACTTCGACGACGGCATCAACGGCTGGACGACGCTGGTGGGCAACTACGAGGGCTCGATCGAGACGATGACGCACTCGTACGCCCGTCACACGCAGCCCATGCTGAGCCAGATCACGCACTGGGATGCCGGCACGCACGGGGCCTTCGACGGCACTTATGCGCTGAAGATCGCCACGCGTCCGGTGCCAGGTGAGCGCAACGTGGCGATCAAGCGCGTGACCTTCCGCAAGGCCGCGCGCATCCGCGTGGAGACCTACTTCGCCTTCAAGCCCGAGGCCAACGAGCTGCGGCTGTCCGACCGCGACGTGCGCTCCTTCGGCCTGCTGTTCGACCTGCAGGACGGGCGCGAGCGCGTGATGCCGCACCTGCGCTACCTGAACGCGCTGGACGGTCAGCGCATGAACCGCTGGCAGTACAAACGCCGCAGCCTGCCCCTGCGCGCCATCGGTGGGCACAACGAGACCGTCACCCACGACCACCTCAGCCCGCAGGACTGGGAGGACATCCCCGGCGCGGGCCAGTTGCTCTGCTACAACGAGATTCCGACCAAGATCAACTGGCACTACCTGCGCATGGACTTCGATCTCGAGGCCATGCGCTGGATCGATTTCCAGTGCAACGACCAGATCTTCGACGCCAGCGGGGTGGAGTCGATCCGCATGCCTGCGATGCCCAACCTGTCGTGCATGCTGAACCTGGCCTTCTTCTGCGAGCCCGACACCGCCAAGCGGGCATTCCTGTACCTCGACAGCGTCGTCCTTTCCGGGGAGTTCTGACCATGGCCGGCATCATGCGAAACACCCTGACCGCGGTGCTGGTGCGCGGCGAGTGGCTGCAGGGCGACTTCGACACCGAGCCCTACGAGGCCGCCTGGGCCGCGGAAGCGCTGTTCTTCGTGCGGCTGATGGGCGTCCGTGGCACTGCGTCAGCCGGCACGGCGGTTGAGTGCAAGGTCCAGTTGTCGCCAGACGGGATCCGCTGGGTCGACGAGGGCACGGTCCTGCGCGTGGACGCACAGCCCGAGGCGCTGGTCTACGCCCGGGTGGGGCACTTCGGCGGCTGGCTTCGTCTGGTCGGCCACGTGCCTGCAGGCCTGGAAGTCCAGCCGGTGGTGACGCTGTCCCTGAAGGCGTGAGCCCGCAGGTGATGACGTCGGTCGGCGACCCGGAGCCGACCTATCCAGTGGAACTCGCCCCCGAGGACCTGACGCCCTATCGGGCGTCGGGCACCGGCGTCGATCACGTCCACACCTTTTCGGCACCGCGGCCCGGCCCGCACGTGATGGTCAATGCGCTGACCCACGGCAACGAGTTGTGCGGCATGGCGGTGGTCAAGCGGCTGCTCGATCTGGGCGTGCGGCCCCGGCGCGGGCGGCTGACCTTGTCCTTTGCCAACGTCGTCGCCTACGAGCGCTTCGACCCGCTGGCGCCGGATTGCCGCTACGTCGATCGAGACTTCAACCGTCTGTGGCACGACGAGGTGCTGGCGGCGGACCGTCACTCTGTCGAGGCGCGGCGCGCACACGAGATGCGCCCGGTGGTGGCCACGGTCGACCGCTTGCTCGATCTGCACTCGACATGGCACGCCTTGCTGCCCTTCTTCGTGCTGGCACGCCTGCCGCGATCGCGCGCGCTGGCAGACGAACTCGCCTTGCCCGCGCGCCAACTGCTGCTGCCCGAGTTCCGGCACGAGGGCTGGCACCTGATCGACGACACCCCGTTCTCGCGCCCCGACGGCACGGCCGTCGGGCTGATCGCCGAATGCGGCCAGCATTTCGCGCGGGCCACCGCCGAGACCGCATGGCAGGTGGCCTTGCGGTTCCTGGTGGTGTGCGGCTCGCTCGATCCCGAGGACGCCCTGTGCCTCGGGGCGGTCGCGACCGCGTCGGCACCTGTGGAGCGGTACGAGATCGTGCAGCCCGTCCTCCTGCGCACCGACCGCTACCGGCTGCTCGCCAGCCACGCCGGCTTCGTCGAGTTCCGCGCGGGGGAGCTCGCGGGCTGGGACGGTGACGAGCCGTTGCAGGCGCCGTTCGATGGCGCCATCCTCATCGCGCCGCGGCCCAGGCCACGGGCGGGCCAGCAGGCTTTTGCCTGGGGGCGGCGGGTGGATGGAGGGCCGACGTGGTCGGCTCCGACGCCCAGGCCCTGCGTCGCGGGATGTGGGTCATCGACTGCGTCTTGACCACCGTCCCGCCACCCGCGATCATTGCGCCCCGTCGCTCCTGACCTGACACGCACAAGATCCCCATGGACACCCTGCACGCAAGCGCGGACGTCGCGTCCGAGAACCAGTGGCTGGCCGACGAGGCCGACCGTACCGCCTACCGCAACTACGACAAGCCCGAGATCGATCGGGTGCGCGAGTTCTACCGTCAGAACCACCAGCACCAGACGCTGGACTTCGTGCGCCGGAAGAAGGCGCAGTGGCTGCGCTTCGACCGCCAGACGATGACGCCGTGGGCGGCGTTGGACTACCTGAACACGCTGGTCGACGAGTCCGACCCTGACATCACCCTGCCGCAGATCAGCCATCTGCTGCAGACGGCCGAGGCGATTCGGGCCGACGGCCACCCCGACTGGTTCGTGCTGACCGGTTTCGTCCACGACCTGGGCAAGGTGCTGTGCCTGTTCGGCGAACCGCAGTGGGCCGTGGTGGGTGACACCTTCCCGGTCGGGTGCCGGCATTCCGACCGCATCGTGTTCCCGGAGTTCTTCGCCCTGAACCCGGACCATGACCACCCGGTGTACGGCACCGAGAACGGCATCTACGAGCCGGGCTGCGGGCTGTCCAACGTGCACATGTCCTGGGGGCACGACGAGTACCTGTTCCACATGCTCAAGGACTGCCTGCCCGAGCCGGCGTTGTACATGATCCGCTACCACTCCTTCTACGCGTGGCATCGTGAGGAGCAGTACGGGCACCTGACCGACGCGACCGACCGGGCGAACCTGCCGTGGGTGCGCAAGTTCAATCCCTACGATCTGTATTCGAAGAACCCGAATCCGCCGGTGATGGCCGAGCTCAAGCCGTATTACGAGGATCTGATGGCGAAGTACCTGCCGGCGGAGTTGCGTCTGTGAGGGCGGCAGGGGGCTTCGACAGGCTCAGCCCGAACGGATGAGGTGATGGGCACAGCCCGAACGGGCGAGCGGGCAGGCTCGCACGAAGCGGCACCGTCACTCGAACAGCGGCGCGATCGGTTCTTCGGCCCGCACGATGCGCGGCGCCAGGCTGCGCAGCCGGCGGCCGTCCCAGCGTTGCCAGCCGTAGAGCGCGGCATAGACGGGGCCGTGGGCGGCTTCGGCGCCCATGCCGGCCACGCGTTCGGCCCCGCGCCGTGCGCTGTCGATCAGCCAGGCGGGAAGGCTGTGGTGATAGGGGTGGCGCTGCACCTCACCCGTGTGCCTGGCGACCGCGGCCATCAGTCGGGCGACATCGGCGTCGGCCAGTGCCACCATCAGGCCCGGCTGCATCTGGGTGTTCCAGTACTCCGACCACGTCAGGTGCGGTTGCTGCGAGGGCCCCAGGGCGCGCAAGGCATCCACCACCAGATGGTGGGTGCCGATATGCGTCGGGTGGCCGTCGAGTGCGTGCGGGGCCTGGATCAGGCGTGGCCGGTGGTGCGCGATCAGCGTGGCGACGGCCTCGACGGCCTGGCGCCAGGCGCCCGCATCACGCCGCGCGTCGGCCCGGGTGATGCGCTCCAGCGCCACGCCCGGCGTGCCGGTGGGGCTGACCAGGTCGAAACCCAGCAGCTCGCAGCTGTGCTGCGCCTCCTGCCAGCGGGCTGCGCGCCGCGACTGCAGGCTGCCGAGGGTGACCGCGACGTTGACGACGCGCCAGCCATGCGCGCGGCGCAGCCGCAGGCCCAGCGCGCCGACCACGGCCTCGTCGTCGGGGTGGGGCGAGAACACCAGCACGGTCGGCGCGCCCGGGTCGACCGGCGGCATCGGGTCAGCGGGGGGTGCGTCGGTGTAGATGGGCACGCCGGCCGCAAGCGCCGTGCGGTAGGCGTGAACCTGTGCGAGGTGTGTGCGGTTGTCGTTCATCCGTGCACAGCATACGGGCTCACTGCGCCTTGCAAACATCATCTGTCCCTGCGGCGCCATCGGTGAAACCCTAGATTGACCTCGGCGCCGTCCAGCATGACACTTCTGTCACGAAATTGTCATCTGCAGGAGACATCCATGTCCGGTCTTTCTCGCGTGGCGGTGGCCGCCGCCCTTGTCGTCGCTTCCTCGGCCAGTCTGGCACAGGGCCGTCTGACCCTTTACTGCAGCTCCGACGAGGCTTGGTGCCAGCAGGCCAAGACCGAGTTCGAGAAGGCCACCGGCGTGCGTGTCGACATGACGCGCAAGAGCTCCGGCGAGACCTACGCCCAGATCAAGGCCGAGGCGTCCAACCCGAAGGGTGACGTCTGGTGGGGCGGCACAGGTGATCCGCACCTGCAAGCCGCAGAAGAGGGCTTGTCCCAGGCTTATGTCTCGCCCAACCGTGGGCGCATCGCGGCCTTCGCTCTCAACCAGGCCAAGGCCGCCAAGGACCGCACCATCGGCATCTACTCCGGCGCGCTCGGCTGGGGCTACAACGAGGAGATGCTGAAGAAGGATGGTCTGCCGGCGCCCCAGTGCTGGGCCGACCTGATCAAGCCCATCTACAAGGGCAAGGTGCAGATGGCCAACCCCAACTCCTCCGGCACGGCCTACACCACGCTGGCCACCCTGGTCCAGCTCAAGGGTGAGGACGCAGCCTTCGACTATCTGAAGGCCTTGCACCGGAACATCAACCAGTACACGAAGTCCGGCTCGGCGCCCATCAAGGCCGCCGGTGCGGGCGAGACGTTGATCGGCATCGTCTTCATGCACGACGCCGTGGCTGTGGCGGCTGCGGGCCGCCCGATCAAGGCGGTGGCGCCGTGCGAGGGCACGGGCTACGAGATCGGCTCGATGAGCATCATCAAGGGCGCGCGCAACCTCGACAACGCGAAGAAGTTCTACGACTGGGCCCTGACGGCCGAGTCGCAGAGCCGTGCCAAGGACGTGCGTTCCTTCCAGGTGCCGTCCAACATGGACGCCGCGGTGTCGCCGCTGTCGCCTGATCTGTCGAAGATCAAGCTGATCGACTATGACTTCGCCAAGTACGGCTCCTCGGCAGAGCGCAAGCGTCTGCTGAAGAAGTGGGACGACGAGGTCGGCTCGCTGCCGATCAACTGATCCCGGCACCGTTGCGAGTGTTCGCCCCCGCTGCATGACCCCGACGCGCGACACGCGGCGGGAGCTGGGTCTCGTCGCGCTGGCCGCGGTGGGCATCCTGCTGCTGCCCTGGTATGCCCAGCAGGATGGCCTGTGGAGCTTCTACTGGCTCCAGGGCTATCCTTTCGAGCCCGAGGGCGCACCGGCGCTGTCATTGTTGCTGCAGGGTCGCAACCCCTGGTTGTGGCCGCTGGCCGCGCTGGTCGCCGCCGCGGTGGCTTGTGGGTTGGCACTGAAGTCCCGCCGCCTGCGCGGCGAGGCGCTGATGTGGATCGGCGCTGCGGGGCTGCTGTACCTGCTGGCGCAGGGGTATGCGCTCGGGCTGCAAGGGTGGTCTTTCGGCGTTCTCACGGCGCTGCTGGGAGAGACCGAGCAACGTCAGTTCGGCCTGGGCTACGGGGCGCTGCTGTTCGGGGTCGGCTTTCTGTTCCTGTTCACCTGGGGCCTGTCGGCCAGCGGCCGCGTGCTGCAGGACCCGTTCGTGGCCGGATCGCTGGGCCTGATCATCGGCCTGGTGAGCCTGTTCGTGCTGTTGCCGGTGATCCAGATGCTGTTCGTCGGCCTGCGCAGCGACGACGGCAGTGCGCTGGCGGCGCTGGCGGATCGCCTGGTCGACCCGAAGATCTGGCGCCTGAACTGCCTGACCGGCCCGGGCCAGTGCGGCGCGGCCTGGAACTCGCTGGGTCTGGCGGTGGCGGTGGGCTTCCTCAGCACGCTGCTGGGCCTGGCCTTTGCGCTGGTCATCACGCGCACGAACATGCCCTTCAAGCGCGTGTTCAAGTCGCTGTCACTGCTGCCTATCATCACGCCGCCTTTCGTCATCGGTCTGGCAGTGATCCTGCTGCTGGGGCTGTCCGGCGTGGTCACGCAGTGGGTGGCCGAGGTCTTCGGCATCACGCCTTCGCGCTGGATCTACGGCTTCAATGGCGTGCTGCTGGCGCAGTTGCTGGCCTTCACGCCCATCAGCTTCATGGTGCTGATCGGCGTGGTCGAGGCGGTGAGCCCGTCGATGGAGGAGGCCTCGCAGACGCTGCGCGCCAACGACTGGGTGACCTTCCGCACGGTGACCTGGCCGCTGCTGCGGCCCGGGCTGGCCAATGCCTTCTTGCTGGGCTTCATCGAGAGCATGGCCGACTTCGGCAACCCGCTGGTGCTGGGCGGCAACTTCAACGTGCTGTCCACCGAGATCTTCTTCGCCATCGTCGGCTCGCAGAACGACCAGGCCCGCGCGGCCGTGCTGGCGCTCATCCTGCTGGCCTTCACGATTGCCGCCTTCGCCGCGCAGAACCTGTGGCTGGGGCGCAAGCGCTACACCACGGTCAGCGGCAAGGGGGAGGGCGGCATGCATCCCCCGCTGCCCAAGGCCGTGGCGGCCGTGGCCGTCGTCATCACGGTGGTGTGGACGGTGTTCACGCTGGTGCTGTACGGCCTGATCATCTTCGGCAGCTTCGTCGAGCTCTGGGGGCGCGACTGGTCGCTGACGCTGCGCCACTATCTGCAGGGCTTCGCCGTGGCCTTCAACGAGCACGGCCTGCACTGGAAGGGCTCGGCCTGGAGCAGCCTGGGCACGACGTTGCAGATCGCGCTGATCGCTGCGCCGCTGACGGCCGCCATCGGTCTGCTGACAGCCTGGCTGCTGTCGAGGCAGCAGTTCGCCGGCAAGCAGGCCTTCGAGTTCGGCACGCTGCTGAGCTTTGCGATCCCAGGCACGGTCATCGGCGTGAGCTACATCGTGGCCTTCAACGTGCCGCCGCTGGAGTTGACCGGCACGGGGGTGATCCTGGTGATCTGCTTCGTCTTCCGCAACATGCCGGTGGGCGTGCGATCGGGCATTGCCTCGCTGGCGCAGATCGACAAGAGCCTGGACGAGGCGTCGCTGACACTGCGCGCGTCGTCGGCCACCACCTTCCGTCGCGTGACGCTGCCGCTGATCCGGCCCGCCATCCTGTCGGCACTGGTCTACAGCTTCGTGCGCGCAATGACCGCCATCAGCGCGGTGATCTTCCTGGTCAGCGCGCAGTACGACATGGCCACCACCTACATCATCGGCCGGGTCGAGAACAACGAGTACGGCATCGCCATCGCCTACTCGACGGTGCTGATCGTCGTGATGCTCACCGCCATCCTGCTCTTCCAGTGGCTTGCGGGCACGAGGCGCATCGGTCGCCACGGTCTGCGCCATGCCGACACTCCGGTGGTCCCCGCCGCATGACCCGATGAACCCGACCGTCCGCTCCCAGGCCGCGCCCGTCCACCTGCAGGCGGTGACCAAGCGCTACACGCCCAAGGCCCCACCCGCCGTCGACCGTGTGACGCTGAGTTTCCAGGCGGGCTGCCTGACCACGCTGCTCGGGCCCTCGGGCTGCGGCAAGACGACGACGCTGCGCATGATCGCGGGGCTGGAGAAGGTCAGTGACGGGCGCATCCTGATCGGTGACGACGATGTCACGCGGCTGCCCGCGACGCAGCGCGATGTGTCGATGGTGTTCCAGTCGTACGCGCTGTTCCCGCACCTGCGGGTGTTGGAGAACGTGCGTTACGGGCTCGAGGTCAGCCGTCTGCCGCGTGACGTGGTCGAGCAGAAGACGCAGGAGGTGCTGCGCCTGATGGGCCTGCAAGCCCTGGGCGCGCGTTATCCGCACGAGTTGTCCGGCGGGCAACAGCAGCGCGTGGCGGTGGCGCGCGCCCTGGTGCTCGAGCCTCGCGTGC
Source organism: Rubrivivax sp. (assembly GCA_049453935.1). Taxonomy (GTDB): domain Bacteria; phylum Pseudomonadota; class Gammaproteobacteria; order Burkholderiales; family Burkholderiaceae_C; genus Rubrivivax. The sequence goes on along the minus strand of JBMTXX010000005.1, from coordinate 14,204 downwards.
TGCTGTTCGACGAGCCGCTGTCCAACCTGGATGCCAAGTTGCGCCGCCATGTGCGCCAGGAGATCCGTGAACTCCAGCGCACGCTCGGGCTGACAGCCATCTACGTCACGCACGACCAGGAAGAGGCGCTGGCCGTCTCCGACACCATTGTCGTGATGAACAACGCCGTCGTGGCGCAGGCAGGCAGCCCGCGCGAGCTGCACGAGGCCCCGGCCACCCGTTTCGTTGCCGATTTCATCGGCGAGGCCAACGTGCTGCCCGGCCAGGTGGTCGAGGCGCTGCCAGGGCAGCGCGTCGCCGTGCGTCTGGGGTCGCTGCGCCTGGAACTGCCCGGGCAGGCGCCCACGGGCGAGCAGCGCCACGTGGCCATCCGCCCGGCCAAGGTGCGGCTGCACCCGCTGGCGTCGACCGCCGACGCGGTGGACCGGCTGCAGGGCGAGGTCCGTCGCGCCAGCTACCTGGGTGAGACCATGGAATACGTCGTGGCCACCCCGCTGGGGGACGTGCTGGTGTCCAGCCCGGACACCCAGCTGCCGCTGGAGGCAGGCGCCGTCGTGGCCCTGGAACTGCCGGTCGGCGCGGTTGTCCTGCTGCAGGATTGAGCCGGCGAGGCGGCTGCGGCCTGCGAGGTGGGACCGATTCCGGCGGCGTCCGGCGGGCCCCGGGGTTTCCACCGATGCGGGCTTGTTGGTGTCGAAGATATCGTCACGCTCAGTTGTCTGACCTCTGTCTTCTGACCTCCTTCGTTCCCGATCCATTCCGTGGCCAAACTCTCCAGCCGTGTCCCTGCCTACAAGCTCGCCGCGCTCGAGATTCGCGACTACATCGGGCGTCACGGGCTGAAGGGCGGTGAGGCCCTGCCGCCCGAGGCGGCGCTGGCCCAGCAGCTCGGCATCAGCCGGCCTTCGCTGCGCGAGGGCATGAAGGCCCTGGAATCGGTGGGCGTGCTGCAGGCCCGCCATGGCGAAGGGGTGTTCGTCGCGGGGTTCAGCTTCGACGCCATCGTCGAGAACCTGCCGTACTCCATGCTGGCCGACGACCTGCAGTTGCTGCACCTGCTGGAGGTGCGTACCGCGCTCGAGGTCGGCATGGTGCCGCGCATCGTCGGCCTGATCCCGGCCGAGGACGTCGCCCGGCTGCGCAGCCTCGCGCAGCGCATGCTGCAGCGCGCCCACGCCGGCGAGAGCTTTGCCGAAGAGGATCGCGACTTCCACGCCACGCTGTTCGCCTGCCTGGGCAACCCCTTTCTCGACCGGCTGGTCGACCTGTTCTGGAAGGTCTTCCACCGCATGGCCGACACGCTGCCGCAGATCGGCCCCAGCTCACGCCTGCAGACCGCGCGCGAGCACCTGGCCATCGTCGACAACCTGGCCAGCGGTGATGCGCGCGCGCTGCAGCAGGCGCACGAGCGCCACTTCGACGAGATCCGCAAACGGGTGACCAGCCTGCGCACGCCTGCTGTCACCCCCGAAACCCTTTCCCAACCCGCAGCCTGAAGTTCGCTTGGCCGAGGCTGCCGCGGTGTCATCCCCAAGGCCATCAGGAGACCACGTCATCATGAAACTGTCCAAACTCTTCGCTGGCCTGGCCCTGGCCGGCGCCGTCGCCACCTCCTTCGCGCAGCAGGTCACGCTGCGCCTGGGCATGCAACTGCCCGAGACCCACCCGTCCTACAAGGGCGCGATGGAGATCAAGCGCAAGCTCGAGGATCTGTCCAAGGGGACGATGACGCTCAAGGTGTTCCCGAGTTCGCAGCTCGGTGACTTCAAGGCCATGGTCAGCCAGGTGCAGGCCGGTGACCTGGACATGGCGATGACGGGCTACCCCGACATGAGCTATGTGATCCCTGAGCTCAAGCTGATCGGCGCGCCCTACGTCATCTCCGACTACAAGCACCTGCAGGCCGTGCTCAAGGGCCCCTACGGCCAGCGCATGGACGCCAAGTTCCGTGAGAAGGGCATCCGCGTGATGGACGTGTGGTACGAAGGCGCGCGCCACACCACGGCCAACCGGCCCATCAACTCGATGGCCGACCTCAAGGGCCTGAAGATGCGCACGCCCAACGTGCCGTTCCTGATCGAGTACGCGCGCGGCGTCGGCGCCACGCCCGCACCGGTGGCCTTTGCCGAGGTGTATCTGGCGCTGCAGACGCGCCAGGTCGACGCGCAGGAGAACCCGCTGCCCACGATCGAGGCCGCCAAGCTCTACGAGGTGCAGAAGCACATCGCGCTGACCGGGCACTTCATCGCCAGCTCGTCCATCCTGATGAGCGAGAAGAACCACGCCAAGCTGACCGACGCGCAGAAGGCCTGGGTGTCCGAGGCGGTCAAGGCCGGTGGTGTGGTCAGCAGCGGGCTGGTGGCCGAGGCCGAGGGCCGTCTGATCGAGTTCTTCCGCAGCAAGGGCCTGACGGTCAACACCGTCGACACGGCACCGTTCCGCGCGGCCATGAAGGGCTACCACGACAAGCTCGAAGCCGAGTTCGGCGCCGGCGAGATCCAGAAGATCATCGCCACCCGCTGATCCGCGCGTCGGCCATCCACGCCTTTGCGCGCTTGAAGATCCTGACCGCTGCCTGAGGACCAGACCGTGAGCCCTGACGAGACGTCTGCCGCACCCCGCCCCGGCCCGGTGGGCCACCTGGCGTCGGCGCTGCTGTGTCTGCTGATCGGGGTGATCCTGCTGCAGATCCTGGGGCGGTTCGGCATCTTCCCGGGCCAGGTCTGGACCGAAGAGCTCACGCGGTGGCTGTGGGTGTGGATGGCCTTTCTCGGCATCGCCGCGGCCGAGCGGCACGACCAGCACCTGCGCATGGAGGTGCTGCCGCACCTGCTGCGGCCGAGGGTGCGTGCGGTGATGCGCCGCGTGCAGGACGTGGTGGCGTTCGTGCTGGCCGGCTATCTGTGCTGGCAAGGCTACAAGGGCGTGATGCGCACGCTGGACAACGAGTCGGTGACGCTGCCGGTGCCCGACGCCGTGCTCTACCTGGCGCTGCCCGTGGGCACCGCCTTGTGGGGCCTGGCCTTGTGGCGGCGGCTGCGTCGTCCGCAGGCCGCGCCCACCGCGGCGCAGGCCTGACCCCCACTGCATCCTCATCGCGATGGTCCTGACGATCTTCATCGGCGCCTGGCTGCTGCTGGTGCTCATCGGCACGCCCATCGGCGTGTCCATGATCCTGGCCTCGCTGGGCTACTTCGCGTGGTCCGGCACCGGGCTGAACTTCGCCGCGCAGCGCATGGTCGACGGGCTGAACAGTTTCCCGATCATCGCCGTGCCGCTGTTCATCCTGGCGGCCAACCTGTTCAATGCCTCGGGCATCACCCACCACATCTTCGGCTTTGCCAATGCGCTGGTCGGCCACATCCGCGGCGGCATGGGCCACGTCAACATCCTGGCCAGCCTGTTCTTCTCGGGCATGTCGGGCTCGGCGCTGGCCGATGCCGGCGGGCTGGGCAAGATCGAGGCCGAGGCCATGCACAAGGTCGGTTACCCGGCCGAACTGGCCGGGGCGCTGACCTCGGTGTCGGCCATCCTCGGCCCGCTGGTGCCGCCGAGCATCCCGATGGTGGTGTACGGCGTGGTCTCGGGCGCGTCCATCGGCGGGCTGTTCCTCGGCGGCATCGTCCCCGGCCTGCTGTGCACGGCCGCCATGATGGCGATGCTGTACGTCATCGCTGGCCGCAGGCGCCTGCCGGTGGAGCGGCGCAAGGGCGCGCGCGAAGTGATGCGGCTGTTCGTGCGGTCCTTTCCTGCGCTGCTGACGCCGGTGGTGATCATCGGCGGCATCTTCAGCGGCTTCTTCTCACCCACCGAGGCCGCGGCCGTGACGGTGGTGTATGCCGTGCTGGTCAGCCGTTTCATCTACGGCGAGATGAGCTGGCAGCGCTTCTGGGCGTGCGTGCACGACACGGCCATCATGTCGGCCACCATCGCGCTGATCATCGGCGGTGTGTCGATGATGGGCGTGGTGCTGGCGATGGAGAAGGCGCCGGACCAGCTCGCGCAGTTCTTCACCGGCATCGCCTCCGGCCCGACCGAGTTCATGGTGCTGGTGTGCCTGATGCTGCTGGTCCTGGGCTGCTTCATCGAGGTGCTGGCGCTGCTGCTGGTGCTGGTGCCCTCGCTGGTGCCGGTGGCCCTCGGCTTCGGCGTGGACCCGGTGCACTTCGGTGTGGTGGTCATCTTCACGCTGATGCTGGGCACGCTGACGCCGCCGATGGGTATGGTGCTGTTCGTCGTGGCGCAAAGCCACGGCCTGCCGGTGCACCGTCTGGCCGTGGCGGTGCTGCCGTGGCTGGCCCCGATGGTGGCCGTGCTGGCGCTGATGATCTTCGTGCCCGCGACAGTGACCGCGCTGCCCGGGCTGTTCCTGTAGACGACAACGGGATGCTCCTGTGACGAAAACCCTGGACCTTCGCGGCATCGTGCCGCCCGTGGCCACCCCTTACAAGGCCGACGACACCGTCGACACCGCGGCCTTGCGCCGGCTGGTGCGCCACCTGATCGACGGCGGCGTGCACGGCCTGTTCCTGCTGGGCTCGACCAGCGAGTGCGTGCTCCTGGACGCCGCGCAGCGGCGCATCGTGCTCGACACCGCGTTGGACGAGGCCGCAGGCCGCGTGCCCGTGGTGGCGGGCGTGATGGATACCGCCACCGACGTGTGCCTGGCGCATGCGCGCGCGGCGCGTGACGCCGGCGTGGACGGCCTGGTGGTCACGGCGCCGTACTACACCCGCACCAACCAGACCGAGACGATCGACCACTTCCGTTACCTGCGCGACGGCACCGGGCTGCCGCTGGTGGCCTACGACATCCCTGTGTGCGTCAACCTCAAGCTGGCGCGCGACACCGTGCACACGCTGGCGCGCGAGGGCCTGATCTGCGCCTTGAAGGACAGCAGCGGTGACGAGGGCAACTTCCGCATGCTGGTGCGCGACTTCGGCGGCGACGGCCGTGCGGCGACGACCGCAGAGGGCGGCATTGCGCTGTTCACCGGCTCCGAGATCGTGGCCGACAGCGCGATCCTGGCCGGTGCCAGCGGCATCGTGCCCGGTCTGGCCAACGTGGACCCGCGCGGTTACGTGCGCCTGTACGAGGCCGCGCTGCGCGGCGACGTGGCGGCGGCCCGGCGCGAGCAGGACCGGCTGATCGACCTGTTCCAGATGGTCTTCTGGAGCGCCCCGGCCCTGAGCGCCGGCGCCGCCGGCGTGGGCAGCTTCAAGGTATCGCTGAAGCTGATGGGGCTGTTCGAGCACAGCCAGATGCGCCGTCCCAACCGCCCGGTGCCCGAGGACGTGCAGCAGCGCATCCGCGCCCACCTGCAGCGCCACGGGCTGCTCGGATGATCGATCCGGCGCTGCTGGACGGCGGGCTCGTCGTCTCCTGCCAGCCGGTGCCCGGCGGCCCCCTGGACCGCGACGACTTCGTGCTGGCGATGGCGCAGGCCGCGGCGGCCAGTGGCGCGCGCGGGTTGCGCATCGAAGGCGCAGCGCGCGTGCGGCTTGTCAGCGCGGCGCTGGCGCTGCCGGTCATCGGCATCGTCAAGCGCGACCTGCCCGACTGCGCGGTGCGCATCACGCCCTGGCTCGAGGACGTGGACGCGCTGTGCCGTGCCGGGGCCGCGGTGGTGGCGGTGGATGCGACCGATCGCACCCGCCCGGTGCCGGTGGCGGCCTTGTTCGATCGCATCCGCGCGCACGGCCGCCGCGCAATGGCCGACTGCGCGACGCTGGCCGAAGGGCTGGCCGCGCGCGACCTGGGTTTTGACTGGATCGGCAGCACGCTGTCGGGCTACACCGAGGCCACGGCCTGCGCCGAGGACAGCCCACCCGACTGGGCGCTGGTGCGCGCCCTGCGGGGGCACGGGTGCCGCGTCGTCGCCGAGGGCCGCATCCGCACGCCTGCCCAGGCGGCGCGCGCGGTCACCGAAGGCGCCCATGCGGTCACCGTCGGTTCGGCGATCACGCGGGTGGAGCACGTGACCGCCTGGTTTGCCGCGGCCATGGCCAGCGCACGGGCCGATGCGGCCGGGCCGGCGCGCCCAGTCTGACCGATCGTGCGGGGCCTGCGCGCGTGAGCCTGCTCGTCGTCGACATCGGCGGCACCAAGGTCTCGTCGGCCTGGTGGCGGCGCGGGCACCTGAGCCAGGTGCGCACCCGCCCGATGGCCCGTGACGAGGCCGGCTTCGTCACGCTGCTGCAGGACCTGCATCGCGATTACCCGCACGCCCGGCAACTGGGCGTGGCCGTCACCGGGCGTGCCGTGGCCGGCGTGGTGCGCGCGGTCAACGCCGCGATGATCGGCTTCTGGAACGGCTATCCGCTGGCCGCCCGCATGGCGGGCGTCGGCCTGCCCGCGCCCTTGCTGCTGAACGACGCGCAGGCGGCGGCCTGGGGGGAGTTCCGGGCCGACGTCGACGCGGACGTTGGGCGTTCGTCGGGCCAGGAGGGCAGGGGGGCCGGGGCAGGCGATGAAGCCCCGGAGGGCGGGCGCGACCTGCTGTTCGTCACGCTGTCCACCGGTGTGGGCGGCGGCCTGGTGCTGGGGGGGCGTCTGCAGTCCGGTGCCGCGGGCCTGGCCGGGCACATCGGGCATGTGGGCACAGCGCTGCGCGCGGTGGACGGCGACCAGGCCTGCAGCTGCGGCCGCCGCAACTGCCTGGAGACCGTGGCCTCCGGCACGGCCCTGGCCCGCCAGGGGCGCCACGTGCTGGGGCGCGAGTGCACGGCGCAGGAGGTGCTGGCGCGGGCGCAGTCGGGCGATGCCGCGCTGCAGCAGGTCGTCGCCGTGGCGGCGGCCGCGGTGGCCCAGGCGCTGGCCGATGCGCGCGCGCTGACCGGGGTCGCGCGGGTGCGGCTCGGCGGCGGGCTCGGGCTGGCGCCGATGATGTTCGACGCCATCGAGCGCGCGCTGCGCGAGCTGCCGCCGCTGTTCGTGCCCGTGCTCGAGCCCGCACGCCTGGGCGCGCATGCCGGCCTCATCGGCGTGGGCTGGTGGGCGGAAGCGCACGGCGTCGACGGTGTGCGCGACGCGTGAGATCGAGTAACCGGACGAGACGCGTCGGATGGGTCGGGCGCGTCAGATACTTGAAGAGCAAGATGCACACGACCAGCACGAGACGCGCGTCACCGGGTGAGCGCAGACGGACACCGAGATGACACAAAGCCTGATGCTCAGCGAGATCCTGCAGTCGCCGCAGGTGCTCGAGCGGCTGCACGACGGGGCGTCTCATGCCGTCAGGGCCCTGGCCCGGCAGATCGTGACCGACGACGCGCGCACCTGCGTGACCGTGGCCCGCGGCAGCTCGGACCACGCCGCCCACCACTTCTCGGCCCTGATGGCGCGGATGACCGGCCGCTTCGTCGCGTCCATGCCGCCTTCGTGGACGACGCTGCTGGAGTCGCCGTGGCCTGCGGAGCGCTGGCGGCCGATCGCCTTCTCGCAAAGCGGACGCAGCCCCGATCTGCTGGCCGTGCTCCAGGCCCTGGACCCCGGCGGGCGTCACTCGGCGGCCTTCGTCAACGACGCCGGGTCGCCCTTGGCGCAGGCCGTGATGCACCCGATCGACCTGCAGGCCCACCCCGAACGCGCGGTGGCCGCGACCAAGTCGGTGCTGGCACAGCTGCTGGCCGGCGCCATGCTGGTGGAAGCGTGTGCCGACGCCGGCAAGGGGCACCCCGCGCTGGCGACGGAACTTCAGGCGCTTTCTTCGGGCGTCGACCAGGTGCTGGGTGCAGCGCCCTGGGATCTCGGGCCGGGCTGGGCGCAGGCACGACACCTGCTGGTCGTCGGCCGAGGGCAGTCGCTGGCCATCGCGCACGAGATCGCGCTCAAGTGCAAGGAGGTCTGTCAGCTTCACGCCGAGGCGATCTCGGCTGCCGAGCTGCGCCACGGCCCCCAGGCCCTGGCCGACGCGGGCCTGCATGTGCTGGTGCTGGCGCCCGACGACCTGGGCGCGCAGGCGCTGCACGACACCGCCACCCACATGACGCAACTGGGCGCGGTGGTGGCCGCCGCCGGCCCGCACCCCTGGTGCGATCTGCCGGTGCCGGTGCGCGGGCTGCAGTTCCTGGCCGGCCTGCCGCTGCTGGCCGCCGCCTACCGCTGGGTCGAAGCCCTGAGCCGCGCCCGCGGCCTGGACCCGGACCGGCCGCGGCACCTGACCAAGGTGACGCTGACGCTCTGAGCGCGGGCCCGCACCGGGCGGGCCTGCGGGCCCTCAATGCCGGATCGGCTCCAGCGTCCGGGTGAAAGCCGCCAGCGGCTCGAGCTCGGCCACGACCGCGGGCGCGCCGGCCAGGATCGCGTCGCCGTCGCTGAACATGCGCTCGGTGTTGTAGGGCCAGCTCACGCCGCCGGCTTCCTCGATCATCAGCAGCGCGGCCAGGCAATCCCAGGGGTTCATGTGCCCCTCGTGGTAGGCCAGCAGGTGGCCGGCCGCCACGTAGGCCAGCATCAGCGCGCCCGAAGCGTTGCGGTAGTACATGCCGCCGGCCTCGGTGAAGGGCACGAGGAAGCGGAACAGCGTCTCGGGCGTGATGCGGTTGCAGTAGCCCACGCCCACCGACCCCTCGCGCAGCGATTGCGCCGACGACACCCGCATCGGCTGGCCGTTCAGGTGCGCGCCGTGGCCCTTGCGGGCGGTGTAGGTGTGGCCGTGATTCGGGTCGACGATGATGCCGAGCACGACCTCACCGCGGTGAATGCAGGCCAGCACCACGCACCACGCGGGAATGCCGCTGACGAAGTTGGCTGTGCCGTCGATCGGGTCGATCACCCAGGTGTAGCCGTCGCCGCTGTCGGCGCTGCCGTCGCCCGCGCTGCGGCCGAATTCTTCGCCGTGGATGGCATCGGCCGGGAAGGCCGCGCCCAGCCGCTCGCGGATCAGGACTTCGACCGCACGGTCGGCCTGCGAGACCATGTCCTGCGGCCCCTTGGATTCGATCAGCAGCTCGTCGCGACGGCGGAAGTGGTCCAGCGCCAGGGCGGCGGCTTCGGTGGTGATGGCTTGCGCGGCCTGCAGGCGTTGCGCGATGGGGTCTTGCATGTGGTGGGCCTTGTCGTGGCGGGCATCGGGGCCCGTGTGTGCGGGATCATAGGGGCGTGCCCGACGCATGCCTGGCCCGGCAGACCCGGGGTCTTCCCGGGGGCCGCAGCGGTGCCGACTGGGATAGGATGACAAATCCATGACGATTCGATGACAGTCCGGGCGAGGGGCTTGCAGGCCTGTCATCTTCCAAACCGAGGAGACCGACGATGAAGCCACGCCTGACGACGATGCTCGCGCCCGCACTGCTGACCCTGGTGGCAGCCAGCCCAGTCCTCGCTCAGGACTGCGCCAACCGCGGGCAACTCGACACGCTGTACTGCGACGCCAACAACGACCTGGTGGCCGATGCCCCCAAGGACGCTTCGAAGTGGCGCGACCCGTCGACCCTGGTGTGGGCGTACACCCCGGTGGAAGACCCCGCCGTCTACGCCAACATCTTCAAGCCTTTCACCGACCACCTCGAGACCTGCGTGGGCAAGCGCACGGTCTACTACCCGGTGCAGTCCAACGCCGCGCAGATCGAGGCCATGCGCTCCGGGCGCCTGCACTTCGCCGGCTTCTCCACCGGCCCGACGGGTTTTGCCGTCAACATGGCCGGCGCGGTGCCGTTTGCCGCCAAGGGCGTGGGTGACCAGGTGCGAGGCTACAACCTGTTGGCCATCGTCAAGTCCACCAGCCCCTACCAGTCGCTGGCGGATTTGAAGGGCAAGCGCGTGGCGCACACCTCGCCGTCGTCGAACTCGGGCAACCTGGCGCCGCGCGTGCTGTTCCCCGAGCGCGGGCTGACCCCCGAGACCGACTACAAGCCGCTGATGTCCGGCGGCCATGACAAGTCGGTGCTGGGCGTGAACTCCGGCGACTACGACATGGCCGCAGTCGCCTCCGATGTGTTCGAGCGCATGGGCGTGCGCGGCACGGTCAAGGGGGCGGATTTCCGCATCCTCTACCGCAGCCCGGTGTTCCCGACCTCGTCCTTCGCGCATTCGCACGACCTGAAGCCCGAGCTGGCCGCCAAGCTGCGCGAGTGCTTCTTCTCCTTCCGCTTCACCCCGGCGATGCAGAAGGAGTTCAACGGCGACGACCGCTTCCTGCCCATCAGCTACCAGAAGGATTGGGCGGTTGTGCGCGACGTGGCCGAGCGTTCGGGCACGCCTTACAACAAGGCCGCCTACGAGGCTGAGAGCAAGCGTGAGGCTGACGCCCGCGCCAAGCGCGAGGCCGAGCGTCAGAAGAAGGCCGCCGAAGCCGCGAAGAAGTCTTGAGCCCGGCCGACACCACCGCACGTCCGGCCGTTGGCGCAGGCGTGCTGTCCATCCGCGGCCTGCACAAGGCCTACCGGGCCGGCCAGCCGGTGTTGCGCGGCATCGACCTCGAGATCGCCGGCACCGGCCTGACGGCCATCATCGGCCCCTCCGGCACCGGCAAGTCGACGCTGCTGCGCTGCGTCAACCGCCTGGTCGAGCCCAGCGCCGGGCAGATCCTGTTCGAAGGGCAGGATCTGGCCGCGCTCAAAGGCCAGGCGCTGCGCCTGGCGCGGCGGCGCATCGGCATGGTCTTCCAGGAATACAACCTGGTCGAGCGCCTGACGGTGATCGAGAACGTGCTGTGCGGGCGGCTGGGGCACGTCGCGCCCTGGCGGGCCTTGCTGCGGCGCTATCCGCAAGCCGACGTCGACCACGCCTTCGAGCTGTTGCAAGCCGTGGGCCTGGACGAGAGCTACGCCAACCGCCGTGCCGACCAGTTGTCCGGCGGGCAACGCCAGCGCGTGGGCATCGCGCGCGCGCTGATGCAGCGCCCCGGCCTGGTGCTGGCCGACGAGCCCACGTCCTCGCTCGACCCCAAGACCTCGGTCGAGGTGATGGCGCTGATGGCCGACCTGTCACGCCAGCACGGCATCCCCATTCTGGTGAACATCCACAACGTCGATCTGGCGCGTCGGCATGCCGAGCGCATCGTCGGGCTGGCCGGCGGTGCGGTGGTCTACGACGGCGCGCCCGACGGGCTCAGTGACGAGCACCTGAAGACCATCTATGGCGGCCAGGACTGGCTCTGAGGCGGCGGCACCGCCGCCGTCATCCCCGCGCGTAGCGTTCGCGCCCAACTGGGCGGCGCGTGCCGGCTGGGTGCTGCTCGCGCTGTACGTGCTGTACGCCGCCGGGCAACTGGAGATCTCGCTCGAGCGCGTGATCCGCGGTCTGGAGAACGCGCAGCGCTTCCTGGGGCGGATGTTCCCGCCCAACGCCGAGGCCGACAAGCTCGAACTGATCCGTGCCGGCATCGTCGAGAGCCTGCAGATCGCCGTGCTGGCCACCGCAGCCGGCATCGCGCTGTCGCTGCCCTTGGGGCTGGCGGCGGCGCGCAACCTGGCGCCACCCTGGCTCAGCGGGGCGATGCGCATCGTCATCGCGGTGTGCCGGTCCTTCCACCCGGTGATCGTGGCCATCCTGTTCGTCAAGGCCGTGGGCTTCGGCGCGCTGGCCGGCGTGCTGGCGCTGATCGTCTCGACCATGGGTTTTGTCTCCAAGCTCTTCGCCGAGGTCGTCGAGGAGATGGACCCGGGGCAGGTCGAAGCCATCCGCGCCACCGGCGCGGGCTTCATGAACGTGCTGATCATGGGCGTGTTCCCGCAGGTGATGTCGCGCTTCATCGGCCTGTCGGTGTATCAGTTCGACTCCAACCTGCGCAACTCGACGATGGTGGGCATCGTCGGCGGCGGCGGCATCGGCGCGCCCTTGTTCACCGCCTACCAGCGCTTCGACTACGACGTGGTGATGACCATCCTGATCGTGATCATCGCGCTGATCCTGCTGTGCGAAGTGGTCTCGGGGCGGGTGAGAAGGGTGTTCCAGTGACGGTGAGGCCTGCGTCCACGGCTGGTTCTGATGCTGCGTCGACGTCCACATCGGCGGCGGTGGCAGCGCCCGGGCTTGAGCAGGGGCAGACATCTGCCCCGCGCCAGTGGCAGCGCTTCAGCCCGCTGGTGCGGCTGGGCCGGTTTGCCGTCTACCTGTTCAGTGTGGCGGCCATCGTCTGGTCGCTGCGCACCATCGAGGTCATCCCGGAGTTCCTGTACGACGCGCCCGAGCAGACGGCCGACCTGTTCCGCCGCATGTGGCCCTTCGACTGGCCCTACTGGGAAGAAGCGATCCGCGCCGCGCTGATCGAGACCTTCCACATCGCCACGCTGGGCACCGTGCTGGCGCTGATGATGGCCATCCCGCTGTCCTTCCTGGCCGCGCGCAACTTCACGCGTCACGTGGCGCTGAACTGGGTGGCCCAGTTCATCTTCGTGTCGTCACGCTCGGTGAACTCGCTGATCTGGGCGCTGCTGTTCGTCGCCATCTTCGGCCCCGGGGCGCTGGCCGGGGTGCTGTCGATTGCCTTCCGCTCGATCGGCTTCATCGGCAAGCTGTTCTGCGAGGCGCTGGAAGAGGCCCACCCCGGCCCCATCGAGGCCCTGACCGCCACAGGCGCCCCGCGTTCGCTGGTCCTGGCCAAGGGCTACTGGCCCCAGGTCGAGCCCGCGTTCTGGTCCCTGGCGCTGCTGCGCTGGGACATCAACATCCGCGAATCCGCCGTCCTCGGCCTGGTGGGCGCCGGCGGCATCGGCGTGGCGCTGGACGCCGCGCTGAACAACCTCTACTGGGACCAGGTCGGCCTGATCCTGGCGGTGATTTTTGCCGTGGTGATCGTCACCGAGGTGGTGACGTCGTGGTTGAGGGCGCGGGTGATCTGAGGGTCGAGGGCGCGCCTGAATCCAGGCCGTGAGATGAGTGAACGGCTCGCCGGAACACGAGCATCAGCACTTCGCGGTTGAGTCGAGTCAGGTTGCGGTGGCCGGCGCAGCCGCGACGGAAGCCGACGCCGTGGCCGCGCGTAGCGCTGCCACAGCCGCCAGCACCCCCATCACCTCGACGCCCTCCCGCCCAGGGTAGGGGGTGGGCACCGGGGCGACCAGCAGCTTGCGTGACGCGCCGACGTCGACCGCGGCCTGGTGGAATCCCTTTGACGCCACCGGTGCACTCGAGCGCTTGATCTCGACGATCCAGGTGGAGCCGGCAGCGAACTCGAGCACGAGGTCAGCCTCGGCCCCGCGCGCCGTCCGGAAGAAACTGGACTGTGCCGAAGGAGCGGCGGCCAGCAGCTGTTCGATCACCCACCCTTCCCAACTGGTGCCCGCGACCGGATGCGCCAGCACATGCTCGATGGTGGGCAGTCCGAGCAGCGCATGAACCAGGCCACTGTCGCGCACATACACCTTGGGCGAGCGCACCAGGCGCTTGCCGACGTTGCCGCTCCAGGGCGGCAATCGGCGTACCAGCATCAAATCGCACAGCAGGTCGACGTAACGCGACACCGACTGTCCGCTGACCGCCAGTGAACTTGCGAGCTGGGAGTGGTTCAGCAGTCCGCCCTGCTGGTGCGCCAGCATCGTCCACAGCCTGCGCAGTGTGGTGGCGGGGATCCGCGGACCGAGGTTCGGGATGTCTCGCTCCAGATAGGACGTGATGAAAGCCTCTCGCCAGGCGACGCTGGTGGCATCGTCCGGCGCCAGCCATGACAGCGGGAACCCACCGCGCTGCCACAGGCGATGGATGGGCAACGGATCGGCATCGGTCAAGCCCAACTCATGTGCGAGGAAGGGCGTCAACTCGACCGTCGCCACCCGGCCGGCCAGGCTCTCGCTGCTTTGCTGCAGCAGCGTGCCGCTGGCCGAGCCCAGCAGCAGGAACTGCCCGGCAGCCTCACCCTCCCGGCGACGCAGGTCGATCACGCCGCGCAGCACCTCGAACAGCCCGGGCATGCGCTGCACCTCGTCGAGGATGAGCAGACGGTGTCGATGCGCGAGCAGGAAGGCCTCAGGATCGTCCAGCTGCCGTCGCGCCGAGGGCAACTCCAGGTCGAGGTAGAGCGCGTCAGGCGTGGCCGCCCGGTGGCTCAAGGCCAGCGTGGTCTTGCCGGCTTGCCGCGGTCCCAGCAAGGCCACAGCGGGGAATCGCTGCAGCAGCCAGCGCAGGCGATGGAGGGCGTCTCTAGAAAACATAGTTGTAAATTTACTATGTCTTGGAAAAAATGAGACGTTGAAAGATGAAAACCTCAGACCGTTGGTGCGCCCACATGAGGGACGCGATCGTCGAGGCCCTGGCAAAGCCAG
>JBMTXX010000004.1:0-40818 GCA_049453935.1 Rubrivivax sp. | reverse complement strand
TGATCGCCAGGCGTCGCTGCGGCGCGGTGGCGATCACGCTCAGGTCGCGCAGGCCCTCCAGCGCCATGCCCAGCGTACGAGGGATGGGGGTGGCGGTGAGGGTCAGCACATCGACCTCGGCGCGCAGCGCCTTCATCGCCTCCTTGTGGCGCACGCCGAAGCGGTGCTCCTCGTCGATGACGAGCAGGCCCAGGCGCTTGAACTTCACGTCGGGGCTGAGCAGCTTGTGCGTGCCCACGACGATGTCGATGGTGCCGGCGGCCAGCCCGTCGAGTGCGGCCTGGATCTCGCGCGCCGTGCGGAATCGCGACATCTCGGCCACCTTCACCGGCCAGGGGCCGAAGCGGTCGACCAGCGTCTGGTAGTGCTGCTCGGCCAGCAGCGTGGTCGGCGCCAGCACCGCCACCTGCTTGCCGCCGTGCACGGCGACGAAAGCGGCGCGCAGCGCCACCTCGGTCTTGCCGAAGCCGACGTCGCCGCACACCAGGCGGTCCATCGGCTTGGGGCTGATCATGTCCTGCACGACGGCATGGATGGCTGCGCGCTGGTCGGCCGTCTCCTCGAAGCCGAAGCTCGCGGCGAAGGCCTCGTAGTCGTGCGCCGAGAAGCGGTGTGCATGGCCGTCGCGCGCGGCGCGGCGCGCATACAGGTTCAACAGCTCGGCTGCGGCGTCGCGCACCTGCTCGGCGGCCTTGCGCCGCGCCTTGTCCCACTGGCCCGAGCCCAGCCGGTGCAGCGGCGCCTCCTCGGCACTGACGCCGGTGTAACGCCCGATCAGGTGGAGTTGCGCCACCGGCACGTACAGCGTTGCCTTGTCGGCGTATTCCAGGTGCAGGAACTCGCTGGGGCCCTCGCCGGTGTCGATGTGCACCAGGCCGCGGTAGCGGCCGATGCCGTGGTTGACGTGCACCACGGGATCACCGATCTTCAGCTCCGACAGGTCCTTGATCAGCGCGTCCACGCTGCTGGTCTGCTCCTGGCGGCGTCGCCGCCGGGCTTGTGGCGTGCTGGCGAAGAGCTCGGTCTCGGTCAGGAACTGCAGCCCGCCGCCGCCCGGCAGCGCGTCGTCCAGCCAGTGGAAGCCTTCGGCCAGCGGGGCCGCGGCGATCGCCACTTTCTCGGTGCTGTCGATGAACTCGTCGAGCGACGCCACGGTGGGCACGTCGATGCGGTGGTCGCGCAGCAATTCCAGCAGGCTCTCGCGCCGGCCTTCGCTTTCCGCGGCGATCAGCACGCGCGCCGGCGTGGCGCGCAGGTGCGCCTGCAGCAGATGCAGCGGCTCGGTGGCGCCGCGATCGACGCTGACATCGGGCAGCGGCCGCGCCCAGGCCACGGGCTCTGCGCCGCGCAGCGACAGCGTGGCCAGCGGCTGCGCCAGGGTGTAGAAGTCCTGCGGCTTCAGGAACAGGTCCTCGGGCGGCAGCACCGGCCGCTCCGGGTCGTGCTGCAGGTAGCGGTGGCGCTCGCGGGTGTCCGTCCAGAAGCGCTCGAGCGCCTGATCCACCTCGCCGTGCAGCACCAGCGCGGCGTCGGTGCGCAGGTAGGAGAAGATCGTCGCCGTCTCGTCGAAGAACAGCGGCAGGTAGTACTCGATGCCGGCACTGGCGATGCCTTGCCCGATGTCCTTGTAGATGCGAGCCTTGGTCGGGTCGCCCTCGATGCGCTCGCGCCAGCGTGCACGGAAGGCGGTGCGCGCGGCCTCGTCCAGCGGGAACTCCCGTCCGGGCAGCAGGCGCACCTCGGGCACCGGGTACAGGCTGCGCTGGGTGTCGGGGTCGAAGGTGCGGATGGAGTCGACCTCGTCGCCGAACAGGTCCACACGGTAGGGCACGGGCGAGCCCATCGGGTACAGGTCGATCAGGCCGCCGCGCACCGCGTACTCGCCTGGCGACACCACCTGGCTGACGTGCTGGTAGCCCGCCAGCGTGAGCTGCGCCTTCAGGCCCGCCTCATCCAGCCGGGACTTCTGGCGGAAATGAAAGGTGGTCGCGGCCAGGAACGACGGCGGCGCCAGTCGCCCCAGTGCCGTGGTGGCCGGCAGCAGCACGACGTCCAGGTCACGCTGCAGCATGCGCCACAGCGTGCTGAGCCGGTCTGACACCAGATCCTGGTGCGGGCTGAAGGTGTCCCAGGGCAGGGTTTCCCAATCCGGGAAGACGGCGCTGCGCAAGCCTGGCACGAAGAACGGCATCTCGTCGGCCAGACGCTGGGCATCGGCCGGGTTGGCCGTGACGATCAGCGTCAGGCGCTGTTCGTCGGCTCGCGCGCGGGCCCAGCGTGCCAGCTGCAGCGCATCGGCGGAACCCAAGGGACGCGGCAGCGTGTAGCGCTTGCCGGCAGAGATGGAGGGAAGGTGCATGACGCGACGGGCGCGGGCCCGGGAGGTGTGCCGGGGCGGTGGGCATGGGGTGCCGGTGGCCCGATTCGGGCGGAATTGTAGGAAGCCCGGACCGAAGGCGTCGGACAGCGCCCCGACCTGCGGTGCTAGCATCTTCGCCGCTGCCGCTGCCGCTGACCTGTTCCACATCCGCCTTCGATGCACTTGCCAGATTCATCCGAGCCTGCGGCCGTCGCGCCGGCTGCGACGCAGCTGGTCCTGCGATGCGAACGGCGGTGTCCCGCGGTACGCCCCCGGGCCGTTGTCCTGCCGGGTGTCGTCTGGTGAGCCGTCCGCCCGATCTCTATGCGCTCGTGCCTTGCGCAGGGCAGGGCAGCCGTTCGGGCGCCCCACTGCCCAAGCAATACGTCGAGGTGGCGGGTGCCCCGCTGGTCGCACACACGCTGGCCGCGCTCGATGCGGTGACCCGGCTGCGCGCCACGCTCGTCGTGCTGTCCCCGGACGACGACCGCTTCGATGCGCTGCTGCCGCAGCATGCCGGCCCGAGGCGCTGGGTGGCGCGGTGCGGCGGGGCGACCCGCGCGGCATCGGTGGCCGCGGGGCTGGACGAATTGCGCCGTCGCGGTGCCTCACCCGACGACTGGGTGCTGGTCCACGACGCCGCGCGGTGCCTGTTGCGCCCGGCCTGGGTCGACCGGCTGATCGATGCCTGCCTGGACGATCCGGTGGGCGGGTTGCTGGCACTGCCGGTGGCCGACACGCTGAAGCACGCCGAGGCGGTCGGCAACGAGACGTTGCAGCCCCCGGCGATCGCTGCGCCGTCTCAGGGACGACTGCCGGGCCCTCGGGTCGCCTCGACCGTGGACCGCCGGGACAAGTGGGCCGCGCAGACGCCACAGATGTTCCGACTGGGCCCGCTGGCGCAAGCGCTGGGGTTGGCCGGCGCAGCCGTCACCGATGAGTCGAGTGCGATCGAGGCCTGCGGCCTGGCGCCGCGCCTGGTGCCTGGCGCCCTCGAGAACCTGAAAGTCACCTGGCCCGAGGACTTCGAACTCGCCGCGCGCTTGCTGGCCGGTGCTCCTGGTCCTGCGTCTGCGCCTGCGTCAGGCGCGGCCAGACGGTGATCAGCCGAGGGTGGCCCGTGTTCAGGGGCCAACGGCCCACCGCGACGCTGGCGCGCAGACCCTGCGCCGCATCGAACGAATGGAAACCGCACGCATGAACCTGCCACCTCTGCGCATCGGCGAAGGCTGGGACACCCACGCCCTCGTCACCGGCCGTCCGCTCGTGTTGGGTGGCGTGACCATCGCCCACACGCACGGTCTGCTCGGACACTCCGATGCCGACGCGCTGCTCCACGCGATCACCGATGCGCTGCTCGGCGCCGCGGCGCTGGGCGACATCGGTCGTCACTTCCCTGACACCGACCCGGCCTTCCGCGGGGCAGATTCGGCGGTGCTGCTGGCCGAGGCGATGCGCCGCGTGCGTGCGGCCGGCTGGCAAGTGGGCAACATCGACGCCACCGTGATCGCGCAGGCCCCACGGCTGTCCCCGCACATCCCGGCGATGTGCCGGCGCATCGCGCAGGTGCTGGGTGTGGATGAACGTCAGGTCAACGTCAAGGCCAAGACCGCCGAGAAGATGGGGCCGGTGGGCGAGGGGCGTGCCATCGAGGCGCGGGCCGTGGCGCTGCTGGTGGCGGCCTCGGATGTGACAGACACCCGTTGACCGGCGCTTCAGCCTGAGGCCGACACACCCGACTCGGGCCGCCGCAGACGCTCGGCGGTCGACTTCGTCCTGGACGGTACGCTGTGGATCGCGGGGTCCGGTCGTGTGCCGTGGCAGTCCTGCGACGACCTGCCTGGGTGTGCGGGCATGCCGCAGACATGCCCGACTGACGTTCTGTGACATCGGCTATCCACTACCGTCACGCCTCTTCGCGGTCTGACCGCCTTCTGCAAGCCCGTTTCGGGCCCGTGCACACCGTCCATGACCTGGTCCATCGTCGCCCGAGACCCTGCCACCGGTGCCTTCGGCGTGGCCGTGGCCACGCGGTTCTTCGCCGTGGGGGCCTTGTGTCCGCACGCGGACGGGGGCATCGGCGCGCTGGCCACCCAGGCCCTGATCAACCCCACCTACGGCCCGCGCGGGCTGCGACTGCTGCGTGAAGGCCTGACGGCGCGTCAGGCCTTGGAAGCGCTGACCGCCGCGGACGACGGACGCGAGGTGCGGCAACTCCACCTGCAGGACGCTCGTGGTGAGATCGCGGCGTTCACCGGGCGGGACTGCGTGCCCTGGTGCGGTCATCGGATGCGCGACGGTTTTTCGGTGGCGGGCAACATGCTGGCCGGTCCGCAGGTGGTGGAGGACACGGCCGCCGCCTACGAGGCCGGCGCCGGCCTGCCATTCGCGCAGCGCCTGATCGCCGCGATGCAGGCGGGTGAGCGTGCCGGCGGCGACAAGCGTGGCCGTCAGTCTGCGGCGCTGCGCATCCACACCACGCAGGATTACCCGGCGCTGGACCTGCGCGTGGATGACCACGCCGATCCGCTGGCCGAGCTCGAGCGGCTCGAGGCGGTGAGCCGCGAGCGCTTCGTCCACTTCGCGCGGTTCTTCGCCACGCGCGAGCAGCCGGCCGGCGTGTGGGACCGCGCCGTCATCGAAGCGGCGGTAGCGCAGGCCACGCGCGAGCGGGGTGCAGCGCCGAGCCGATCGGCCGCCTCCGATGCCGTCGCCCCGTTGCCCGTGACGCCATCGGGCCGCTCCTCGGTCGAAGCGTCGGTCGAAGCGTCGGTCGAGGCCGGCCGCGGGGGCACCGATTGAACGCCACCGCGTTGTCTCCTGCCGGGGCCGCGGCACCGTCGGCGCAGCCTGGGGCAGCCCCTGCTGCTGCTCCACCCCTGCTGGCCGTGCGCGACCTGAAGATCCACTTCGACACGCCGGCAGGGACGGCACGTGCTGTCGACGGCGTCGATCTGAGCTTGCACGCAGGCCGCACGCTGTGCGTCGTCGGCGAATCAGGTTGCGGCAAGAGCGTCACGGCCATGGCCACCATGGGGCTGGTGCCCACGCCGCCGGCGCGGGTGTCGGGGTCGGTGCGCTTCGAGGGGCGCGAGCTGGTCGGGATGCCGCAGCGCGCGCTGGCCGATCTGCGCGGTGACCGCATGGCGATGATCTTCCAGGAGCCGATGACCTCGCTGAACCCGTCGTACACGGTCGGCGAGCAACTCGCCGAGGTCCTGCGGCGCCACCGCGGCATCGGGCGTGCGGCGGCTCGCGAGGCCGCGCTGGAGATGTTGCGCCGGGTACGCATCCCCGCGCCCGAGCAGCGTCTGGACGAGTACCCGCACCGCATGTCGGGCGGGATGCGTCAGCGCGTGATGATCGCGATGGCGCTGATGTGCAGTCCGTCGCTGTTGATCGCCGACGAGCCCACGACCGCGCTGGACGTGACGATACAGGCGCAGGTGCTGGCACTGATGCGCACCCTGCGCGACGAAACCGGCACCGCCATCCTGCTGATCACCCATGACCTCGGCGTCGTTGCCGAGATGGCCGACCGCGTCGTCGTGATGTATGCCGGCCAGGTGGTCGAGGAGGCCGACGTCGCCGCGCTGTTCGAGCAGCCGCAGCATCCCTACACCGTCGGCCTGCTGGGTGCCATCCCGTCGGTGCAGGAAGGGCGCACCCGACTGGCCGCGATCGACGGCATGGTGCCGGCGCCGACGGCGCTGCCTGCCGGCTGCCGGTTTGCCGCGCGCTGCCCCTTTGCCGATGCCCGCTGTCGTGCGGAGGCCCCGCCCTTGCAGGCGGTGTCGCCCGGCCACCTCTCGCGCTGCTGGAAGGCGCCGCTGGACACCTTGCTTCCGTCGCTGCCGGTGGCTGTTGCGGCCGCCGGCAGCGCAGTCGCGCCGATGCCCGAGGTGTATGCATGAGTCGGGCTCAAACCTTGCCAACGGTCGGCTCCCGCGCGGTTCGGCGCGCCGGACGGTGCAGCGTCTGGAGGTGCGTGTCGTGAGCGGTGCGGCATCCTCAGTGGCGGCCCTGCAGGTCGAGGGTCTGGTCAAGCACTTCACCGTTCGGCGCGGGCTGTTCGGCGCGGAAGCCGGGCGGGTGCGCGCGGTCGACGGCGTGTCCTTCGAGGTCGAGGCGGGTCGCACCATGGCCATCGTCGGGGAGTCGGGCTGCGGCAAGTCCACGCTGGCGCGAGCGCTGCTGCGCCTGGTCGAGCCCGACGCCGGTCGTGTGCTGCTGGACGGGCAGGACCTGCGGCAACTCGACGCGACGGCGCTGATGCGCGCGCGCAGCCGCATCCAGATGATCTTCCAGGATCCGTATGGCTCGCTGAACCCGCGCATGGCCGTGGGCGACATGCTGGAGGAGCCGCTGCGTCTGCACGCCGTGGTGCCGCCGGCGGCGCGGGCCGCGCGGGTGCGTGAACTGCTGGGCCTGGTGGGCCTGCCTTCTGGCGCGGCACGGCGCTATCCGCACGAGTTCTCCGGCGGGCAACGCCAGCGCCTGGCGATCGCGCGCGCGCTGGCCGCGCAGCCAAGGGTCATCGTCTGCGACGAGCCGGTGTCGGCGCTGGACGTGTCGATCCAGGCGCAGATCCTGAACCTGCTGGCCGACCTGCAACGTGAATTCGGCCTGGCCTACGTCTTCATCTCGCACGACCTGGCGGTGGTGCGTCAGGTGGCCACCACCGTCGGGGTCATGTACCTGGGCCGGCTGGTGGAGACGGCGCCGGCGGCCACACTGTTCAGCCGGCCTTTGCACCCGTACACGCGGGCGCTGCTCGACGCCGCGCCGGTGCCGGACCCGGCTCGGCGTCGCGCGCGGGCCGTGCTGTCGGGTGACCTGCCCAGCCCGATGGACCCGCCGCCAGGCTGTCACTTCCACACACGCTGCCCGCACGCGGATGCACGCTGCAGCACGCAGGCCCCAGGCTTGGAAGTTGCTTCCGCTGCTGCGGTGAAGGATGCACCGAACCCGCTGTCCGCTGACCTGAGCCCGATGCCAGGCCCGACAGCCCCTCGCGTGGCGTGCTGGCACTGGGCCAGCCTGCCGACGCCTGCGGCTTTCCCGGGTGACGAGGCTGTCGCCTCGAGGCCCGGACGCGAGGTGCTGCGTCGCCTGCAAGCGGCGTTCGTCCGGTCGCCAGCGCAAGCAGTGGTGGCGACCGATGGCGTGTCCTCGCAAGCCTGATCTTCGTGATTTCCGTTCCCTCCCACCCCTCCAGGAGTTTCCGAGAATGAAGACCCGCATCACCCTTGCCGCAGCCGCCTGCGCGCTGGCGCTGTCGGCGGCCGCGCCTGTGCTGGCCCAGTCGACGCTGCGCGTCGGCCTGGCCGAGGATCCGGACGTGCTGGACCCGGCGCGTGGGCGCACCTACGTCGGCCGTATCGTCTTCGCGTCGCTGTGCGACAAGCTCTACGACATCGACGACAAGCTCAACCTGGTGCCGCAACTGGCGCTTTCGCACACCGTCTCGGCCGATGGGAAGACGGTGACGATGAAGCTGCGCCCGGGCGTGAAGTTCCACGACGGCGAGCCGATGGATGCCGCAGCGGTGAAGTTCACGCTCGACCGCAACCTGACCATGCAGGGCTCCTTCCGCCGCGCCGAGATCCAGCAGATCGACAAGGTCGAGGTGGTGGACCCGCTGACGGTGCGTCTGGTGCTCAAGACGCCCTTCGCGCCGCTGATCTCGCAACTGACCGACCGCGCCGGCATGATGGTCTCCCCCAAGGCGGTGAACGCGATGGGCGACAAGTTCGGCACCGCGCCCGTGTGTGCCGGCCCCTACAAGTTCGTCGAGCGCGTGGCGCAGGACCGCATCGTGGTCGAGCGCTTTGCCGACTACTGGGACAAGGGCCGTGTGCACATCGACCGCATCGTCTACCGCCCGATCCAGGACTCGACCGTGCGCCTGGCCAACCTGAAGAGCGGGCAGCTCGACGTCCTCGAGCGCCTGATGGCCACCGATGTCGAGGACGTGCGCAAGGACTCGCGCCTGAAGCTGGCCACCGGCACCGAAATGGGCTACCAGGGCATCACGCTGAACGTGGCCAACGGCGACAAGGGCAACAGCCCGCTGGGCAAGGACGCGCGTGTGCGTCGTGCGCTGGAGCTGTCGATCGACCGCGCGGCCCTCAACCAGGTGGTCTTCAACGGCCTGCAGACGCCGAACAACCAGTGGGTCAATCCGTCGAACCCGTACTACCAGGCCAAGTTCCCGACGCCCGGGCGCGATGTCGCCAAGGCGCGCGCACTGCTGAAGGAGGCGGGCGTGACCGGGCCGGTGACGCTGGACTTCATGGTGCCGAACAACCCGGAGACGCGCGCCGTCGCCGAGGTGATCCAGTCGATGGCATCCGAGGCCGGTTTCGACCTGAAGATCCGCGTGACCGAGTTCGCGACCTCGCTGAACGAAGCCGAGAAGGGCAACTTCCAGATGTACATGCTGGCCTGGAGCGGGCGTACCGATCCGGACGGCAACATCTACTCTTTCTCGTCGTGCAAGGGGCCGCTGAACTACGGACGCTTCTGCGATCCGGCGATGGACGCGCTGCTGGAAAAGGCCCGCATCTCGACCTCCACGGCCGAGCGCAAGGCGCTGTACGAACAGGTGGCCGACAAGTGGCTGAACCAGGGCTCGGTGATCTATCTGTACCACCGCGCGCTGCTGTTCGCACACAGCCCCCGCCTGGAAGGCTTCAAGGTCATGCCTGACGGCCTGATGCGCGTGACCGACCTGAAGCTGCGCTGAGTCGCGACCGCGCCTGCGATCTTCGCCTGACGCCATGCTGTCCTTCCTGCCTCGCCGGCTGCTGCAGCTGATCCCGACACTGTTTCTGGTGTCGGTGCTGATCTTCCTGCTGCAGCAACTGCTGCCGGGAGACCCGGCACTCGTCATGGCCGGCGAGGAGAAGGACCCGGCGGTGATCGAGCAGATCCGCAAGCAGTACCGGCTGGATCAGCCGCTGCCGGTGCAGTACGGTTACTGGATGGCGGGCGTGCTGCGTGGCGATCTCGGCGAGTCCATGCGCATCCAGCAGCCCGTGGCCGAGCTGATCGCCCAGAAGCTGCCGGTAACGCTGCAACTGGCCGTGATGGCCATGGGGTTTGCGCTGTTGATCGGCATCCCCGCGGGCGTGATCTCGGCCGTCAAGCGCGGCACGGCCTGGGACACCGCAGCCAACGTCGTGGCGCTGGGCGGTCTGTCGACGCCGAACTTCTGGCTCGGCATCATGATGATCTTCCTGTTCTCGGTCACGCTGGGCTGGCTGCCGGCATCGGGCTTCGTCAGCCCGATGGAAGACTTCGGCCAGTCGCTGGCGACGACGGTGATGCCGGCCTTCGTGTTGGGCTCGGGCATCGCCGCCGTGCTGATGCGCCACACGCGCTCGGCCATGCTGCAGGCGATGTCGGCCGATTACGTGCGTACCGCGCGCGCCAAGGGCCTGCTCGAGCACGTCGTCGTGTTGCGGCACGCGCTGCGCAACGCGCTGACGCCGGTGATCACGCTCGGTGCGCTGGAGTTCGGCACGCTGCTGTCGGGCGCCGTGCTGACCGAGCAGGTGTTCTCCATCCCGGGCTTCGGCAAGCTCATCGTCGACGCGGTCTTCAACCGCGACTACGCCGTGGTGCAGGGCGTGGTGCTCGTCACGGCCACGGTCTATATCGTGCTGAACCTGCTGGCCGACATCCTCTACGTGCTGGCGAACCCGCGGCTGCGGGCCTGAGCCTCGGCAGCGCCCGACGTCATGATGACGACCTCCAACCCCAATGAAGCACCGGCGTTGATCGAGCCCAGCGCCTCTGCCCCGGCCGGCGAGCCTCCACCGGTGACCCCCTTGCGCCGCGCCTGGCAGACGCTGCGTCGCCGCCCCGCGGCCTTGTTCGGCGGCGCGGTGTTGTGTCTGGTGATCGCGTTGGCGCTGCTGGCGCCGTGGGTCGCGCCGCACGATCCGCTGGCCACGAGCTGGTCGGCCGTGCGCAAGGCACCCAGCGCGGCGCACTGGTTCGGCACCGACGAGGTCGGGCGTGACGTGCTGTCGCGCGTCATCTGGGGCAGCCGTGCCTCGTTGTCGGCGGGGCTGATCGCCGTGGCCATCGCCGTGCTGGTGGGCGTGCCGCTGGGCATGCTCGCTGCCTACCGCGGCGGCTGGCTCGACACCGTCGTCGGGCGGCTGACCGACGCCATGCTGGCCATCCCCTTCCTGATCCTGGCCATCGCGTTGGCCGCCTTCCTGGGCCCGAGCCTGGTCAACGCCATGATTGCCATCGGCGTGACCGCCACGCCGATCTTCGTGCGGCTCGCACGGGGTCAGGTGCTGTCGGCCCGGGCAGAGGACTGGGTCGAAGCAGCGCGCGCCGTGGGCAACCCCTCCGGGCGCATCCTGGTGCGCCACATCCTGCCCAACATCCTGCCGCCGGTCATGGTGCAGGCCACACTGGCCATCGCCTCGGCCATCATCGCCGAGGCCAGTCTGTCCTTCCTGGGCCTGGGCCAGCAACCGCCCGACCCGAGTTGGGGCTCGATGCTCAACACCGCGCAGCGCTTCCTGACGCAGGCGCCTTGGATGGCGATCTTCCCCGGGCTCGCGATCTTCATGACGGTGCTGGCCTTCAACCTCTTCGGCGACGGCCTGCGCGACGCGCTCGAGCCGCGCGGCTGATCGGCCGCGTACACGCCTGTTCGGTCCTATGCGGCCGTCGTCTGGTCGGGGTCGGTGCGCCGCAGCGTGATCCGCGCCTCGAAGCCGCCGCCTTCGGCATTGCGCAGGTGCAGTTGGCCGCCCATGCGTTGCACCGCCTTCTGCACGATCGACAGCCCCAGCCCGGCGCCGCTGGCCTCGGTGCGTGCCAGGTCACCCCGGTAGAAGGGGATGGTCAGGCGGTCGATCTGCGAGGCGGGCACGCCAGGGCCGTGATCGCGCACCACGAGGTGCACACGCTGCGCCTCGGCCAGCGCCTGCACCTCGACGCGAGAGGCGGGCTGCTCGGCGCGGCGGCCATAGCGCGCCGCGTTCTCCAGCAAGTTCTGCAGCACCCGCGACAGGTCGACCGCATCGGCCATCACCCAAAGTCCCTCGGGCACGCGCAGCGACAGCGTCAGGCGCTCGGACTTCACCAGGCCGGCGACCACGCGCTCGGCCAGCGCGTTCAGGTCCACCGGCATCGGCGGCGGCGTGAAGGTGCGCGCGTAGTCGGCGAACTTGTCGATGAGGCTGTCGAGCTGGTCGATGTCGGCGGCCATGTGGCGCAGCGCCTGCGGGTCGGCCACGCTCATCTCGGCTTCGAGTCGCAGGCGTGCCAGCGGGGTGCGCAGGTCGTGGCTGATGCCGGCGAGCATCAGCGCGCGGTCCTGCTCGACCCGTGCCAGCTCGCGGGCCAGCCGGTTGAAGCCGCTGTTGACCTGGCGCACTTCGCTGATGCGCTCGGCCTCGTCCAGGTGTGTGGGCAGGTCGCCGTTGTGCACCTGCGCCGCCGCGCGAGACAGTGCGGCCAGGTGCCGGTTGACGCGGCGCGTGGCCACGGCGACGGTCAGTGCCAGTGCAGCCACGGCCGTCGCCATCACCGCACTCATCGCCAGCCAAGGCAACGCGGGCCCGTCACCGGGCAGCGACCGGGGCGCCATCCGCCCGGCCAGCCAGCCCAGCGCCCCGAAACCGGTCGCGCTGCCTGCAGCCACCAGCACGAGCCAGAGGTAGGTGCGCCAGAACAGCGAGGCGCCAGCCGGGGAGGGGGCTTGCATCGGGAGGCAGGTACAGGCATGGACGCGGCACGGGCCGCCGGCTTCATGGGACGAAGGGGAGCGATCGGCCGGTGGCGGTCATGGCGTTCCCCGTCCGCAGGTGCGGCCGACGGCGTGCCGACCGGTTCGCCGCGGCATCCCGGCATGGGCGCCGCCCACCGTCGCGTCACACACTTCAGCCCGCTTCGTCCGGCACGAAGACGTAGCCCAGCCCCCAGACGGTCTGGATGTAGCGAGGATGCGCCGGATCGGGCTCGAGCATCTTGCGCAAGCGCGACACCTGGACGTCCAGGCTGCGGTCGAAGGGCTCGAATTCGCGGCCCCTGGCCAGCCGCGCGAGCTTGTCGCGCGACAGCGGTTGCCGGGGGTGGCGCACCAGGGCCTTGAGCATCGAGAACTCGCCCGTGGTCAGGTCCATCGGCGCGCCGTCGCGTGTCAGGCGTCGCAGCGCGAGGTCGAGTTCGAAGGGGCCGAAGATCACCTTCTCGCCCAGTGTCGACGGCGCGCCAGGCATCTCGCGTGCCGGGCGCCGTCGCAGCACCGCGTGGATGCGTGCGAGCAGCTCGCGGGGGTTGAAGGGTTTGGGGAGGTAATCGTCGGCCCCGACTTCCAGACCGACGATGCGGTCGACGTCATCGCCCTTGGCGGTGAGCATGATCACCGGGACGTCGTCGTGACCGGCCCGCAGCCGCCGGCACACCGACAGGCCGTCCTCCCCGGGCATCATCAGGTCCAGCACGATCAGGTCCACCATCTCGCGCAGCCGGATGCGGTCGGCGCTGCGGGCGCTGTCGGCCGGCAGCACGTCGAAGCCTTCCTGGGTGAGGTAGCGTCGCAGCAGGTCGCGGATGCGGCTGTCGTCGTCGACGACGAGCACGCGGTCACGGCGGCGAGGGGTGTGCGGCTGTTCGGTCAATTCGGCATGTCCATGGCGTGAGGCGCGAAGGCGTCCCGGTGGGCGGTGCTCACGGGCAGCACCAGATGCAGGGTTGAGATTCTGCAAGGTCCGGGCGTGACCAGAACGTCGAATCCACCTTGTGTTACATCTGTTGCATCCTGTCGTGCCGGAGTTCCAACGCCATGTCGATTCGTTTCCGTTTTCTGGCCTGTCTGGCCGTGTTCGCCCTCAGCGGGTGCGCAGGGACGCCGGCCGAGGCGCAGGCGTCGGGGTCTGCGCGTGATGCGGCGGTGTCTCCGCCGCTGAATCATCTGAGCCTTTCGGCCAGTGCCAGCATCGAAGTGCCGATGGACGAACTGTCGGTGACCTTGGCCGTGGTGCGCGAGGCGTCGGAGGCGGCCACCGTCCAGGCACAGATGTCCCAGGTGATGGAGGCGGCGCTGGCGGAGGCGCGCAGGCAGGCACGTCCTGGCGAGCTCGAGGTGCGCACCGGCGCCTTCAGCCTGAACCCGCGGTATGCGCCGCCGCCGGCGAGGCCTGCGCCCGGCTACACGCCGTCCATCGTCGGCTGGCAGGGCCGAGCCGAGCTGCACCTGGAGGGCCGGGACCAGCGTGCCGTGGCCTCGCTGGCCGGGCGACTGTCCGGGTTGAGCGTGGCACGGGTCGGCTACAGCCTGTCGCGCCAGGCGCGGGAGCGCGCCGAGGCGCAGACCACCCGTGAGGCCATCACGCGTTTTCGGGAGCGCGCGCAGTCCTATGCCGAGCAGTTCGGCATGCGCACCTACGCGGTGCGGGAGGTGCAGGTGGGCATGGACGGCGGGCCGCCGCCCTACGCGCAGGAGCGTGGCCTGGTGCTGAGAGCCGCGGCCATGCCGATGGCCGATGTGCCACTGCCGGTGGAAGCCGGGCGCACCACGGTGACCAGCACCGTCAGCGGCAGCATCCAGATGCTGCCTTGACTCCGGCTGCGCCCCGACCGCAGCGCCAGGGTCTGCGCAACTGGGGACTTACTGCGCCGCCCAGCCGCCGTCGATGTTGAAGGCGGTGCCGCGGATGTTGTCGCCGGCGGGTGAGCACAGGAAGACGGCCAGCTCACCCAGCTGCTCAGGCGTGGTGAACTGCAACGATGGCTGCTTCTCGGCCAACAGCCGGCGGCGGGCTTCGGGCTCGGGCACGCCGTCTGCGGCGGCGCGGGCGTCCACCTGACGCTGCACCAGCGGTGTCAGCACCCAGCCTGGGCAGATCGCGTTGCAGGTGATGCCGGTGGTCGCTGTCTCCAGCGCCACCGCCTTGGTCATGCCCACCAGGCCGTGCTTGGCGGCGACGTAGGCCGACTTGTTGGCCGAGGCGACCAGCCCGTGCACCGAGGCGATGTTCAGGATCCGGCCCCAGCGGCGCGCCTTCATCGGCGGCAGCACCAGGCGCGTGGTGTGGAAGGCCGCGGTGAGGTTGATCGCGATCACCGCGTCCCAGCGGTCGACCGGGAACTCATCGATCGGGGCGACATGCTGGATGCCGGCGTTGTTGACCAGGATGTCCACGCCCCCCATCTCCATCTCGCAGTACTTGATCATGGCCGCGATCTCGTCGGGCTTGCTCATGTCGGCGCCGTGATAGCCGACCATCCCGTCGTACTCGGCGAGTTCGGCCTTGGCACGGTCGACGTCGCCGAAGCCGTTGAGGATGATGTTGGCGCCGTGCTGGGCCATCGTGCGGGCGATGCCCAGGCCGATGCCGCTGGTGGAGCCGGTGATGAGGGCGGTCTTGCCGGTCAACATGTGCGGAAGTCCTTGGTCTCTTGTCTGGAAGGGTCTGTGGCCCGGGCTGCCTTGGTGTCGTGTGCGGGAGCGCCCGGTGCCTTGACCCGCATGCGATCATTATCCGAAGCCTGCGGAGCACCCGGAATGAACACGCACAGCAACCCCGTCGCCATCGATGTGTCGCCCTTGTCGACGCCGTTGCCGGACGGCCCGGCCCAGGTGCCGCTTGACGAGCCCAGGCTGCGTCACGTGCAGTGCCTGGATGGCCGCGGGCTGCATCGCATGGCTTACTGGGAATGGGGGGACCCGACCCACCGCCGCGTCGTCGTGTGCGTGCACGGCTTGAGTCGGCAGGGGCGCGATTTCGACACGCTCGCGCGGGATCTTTCCGCACACGCCCGTGTCGTCTGTCCCGATGTGGTGGGCCGAGGCCGATCGGATTGGCTGGCCGATCCCATGGGTTACCAGATCCCGGCTTACGTCGCCGACATGGTCACGCTGCTGGCACGGCTGGACGCCGAGGTCGTCGACTGGGTCGGCACGTCGATGGGGGGGCTGATCGGGATGGGCGTGGCATCGCTGCCGGGCTCGCCGGTGCGTCGGCTCGTCCTCAACGACGTGGGCCCACGCATCGAGGCGGCGGCGTTGACCCGCATCGGCGCCTATCTCGGCATGCCGGTGCGCTGGAGCAGTGTGGAGGCGGCTGCCGATGCGCTGGCCATGATCTCCCAGGGGTTCGGCCCGCACACCCGCGAGCAGTGGCTGGCGCTCACGGCTCCGCAGTTGCGCCGTGATGCCCAGGGTGCCTGGATCCCGCACTATGACCCGTCGATCGCCGTGCCCTTCCGCGCCGTGACCCCCGAACTTGCCGCAGCGGGGGAGGCGGCCTTGTGGCAGGCCTATGACCGTCTGCAGTGCCCGACGCTGCTGCTGCGCGGGGCCGAGTCCGACCTGCTGACGGCGCAGACCGCGCAGGAAATGACCGTACGCGGTCCGCGTGCCCGGCTGCAGGTGTTCCACGGGGTGGGGCACGCGCCGATGCTCGTGCAGCCCGACCAGCGGGAGGTCGTGCGTCGCTTCCTGCTCGAAGACTGAGGCCGCTGCTGGCCAAGCACGCTCACGCACGCACCCGCAGCGCATGAAGACCCGCGCCGTCGTCGACGAAGACGCCTCCGCCATCGTCGCGGCCACCGGCCAGGAGGACGCCGGCGTGGTGCATGGTGAGCGCGCGCTGGCCATGGCGCGCGCCTTCGCCGAGCCGCTGTTGGCCAGCCGTCTGCTCGACACCGGCGAGGAGGCCTGGGCGCACGCGCAGGGCGTGGCCGAGATCCTGCGCGGCATCGGCGCCGCCCCGGCCATGCAGGCGGCGGCCTACCTGGTTTACGCAGGAGACTTTCTGCAGCGCCCGCAGGAGACGGTGGCCAAGGCGTTTGGCGACTCCTACGCCAGCCTGGTCGAGCTGACCCGGCGGCTGGTGACGGCGCAGCGCGCCGCGCGCGACGCCGACGTCGGGGCCGCCGACCGCGCGCGCCAGACCGAGCGTGTGCGCAAGATGCTGCTGGCGTTCTCGCGCGATCTGCGCGTGGTGCTGCTGCGCCTGGCATCGCGCCTGCAGACGCTGCGCTGGCACGCCGCGAGCCGGCACGAGTGTGCCCCTGCGCTTGCGCTGGAGACGCGGCAGGTCTTCGCGCCGCTGGCCAGCCGGCTGGGCATCTGGCAGATCAAGTGGGAGCTGGAGGACCTGGCTTTCCGCTTCCTGCAGCCCGAGGAGTACCGCCGCATCGCGCGTCTGCTGGACGAAACACGCAGCGCGCGCGAACTCGGCATCGAGTTCGTGCGCCACCAACTGGCCGGCGTGCTGCGGCAGGCCGGGTTGTCGGCGCAGGTGCAGGGCCGGCCCAAGCACCTGTACAGCATCTGGAAGAAGATGCAGGGCAAGGGCCTGGCCTTCGACCATGTCTTCGACCTGCGTGCGCTGCGCGTGATCGTCGACGACGTGGCCGCGTGCTACGCCGCACTCTCGGCCGTGCACACCCGGTATCGCGCGCTGGCCGACGAATACGACGACTACATCGCCCGCCCCAAGGCCAACGGCTACCAGTCGCTGCACACCGTGGTGCGCGCCGACGATGGCCGGCCCGTGGAGGTGCAGATCCGCTCGCGTGCGATGCACGAGCACGCCGAGCACGGCGTCGCCGCGCACTGGGCGTACAAGGAGGCGGGAGCCCGGGGCTACGCCGGCGTGGCCGCCGATGCCGAGTCGGCCGCGCGCATGGCGCAGGCCAGGCGTGCAGTGCTGGGCCAGTTGCTGGCCTGGGAGCGTGACTTCGCCGCCGGCACGGGCGACGCGCCGGCCGGCGCCGCCCAGGCCCAGACCCCGCCAGAGGACCGCATCTACGTGCTGACCCCGCAGTCCACGGTGGTGGAACTGGTGGCCGATGCCACGCCGGTGGACTTTGCCTACGCGCTGCACACCGAGCTCGGCCACCGCTGCCGTGGGGCCCGGGTGGACGGCGCGATGGTGCCCTTGAGCACACGGCTGCGAAATGGGCAGACGGTGGAGATCATCAGTGCCAAGGAGGGCGGGCCCTCGCTGGACTGGCTCAACCCCGAACTCGGCCTGCTGCAAAGCCCGCGCGCCCGCGCCAAGGTGCGCGCCTGGTTCAACGCGCAGGCGCAGCGCCAGACCATCGCCCGCGGGCGCGAGCTGGTGGAGAAGCTGCTGCAGCGCGAGGGCCGCACCGCGCTGCGCCTGGACGAGCTGGCGGCCCGGCTGGGGCTGCGCGACGCCGACGCGCTGTTCGAGGGCGTGGGCAAGGACGAGATGTCGCTGCGGCAGATCGAGACCCTGCTGCGACCGCCGCCGGAGCCTGTCGCCGAGTCCGCCGACGAGGCCGTTGCACTGCAGCGCTCGCGCGCCGGGGGGGCTGGGGTGCTTGTCGTCGGCGTCGATTCGCTGATGACGACGCTGGCACGCTGCTGCCGACCGGTACCGCCCGACCCGATCGGCGGCTTCGTCACGCGGGACAAGGGCGTGGCCGTCCACCGCGCCGATTGCGGCAACTTTCGCCACATGGCGCACTCCAGCCCGGGGCGCGTCATCCCCGTCGGCTGGGGTGGCACCCCGAATGTCCCAGGCACCGGCCGCGGCCACGGCGAGCGCCCGGTCTACCCGGTCGACCTGGCCGTCGAGGCGCAGGACCGCCAGGGCCTGCTGCGCGACATCTCCGAGGTCTTCACCCGCGAGCGCGTCAATGTCACCGGCGTGCAGACGCGCAGCGTGCGCGACGCGAGCGGCGGCACGGCGCACATGCACTTCACCGTCGAGGTCGACGATGCCTCGCGCCTGAGCGCCGTGCTGCGGATGGTGGCGCAGGTCGCCGGGGTGCGCCATGCGCGGCGGCGCTGAGCGATGTCGTGCCACCAACGCCAGGCCACGCGCAGCCGCCAAGGGACCGAAACTCACTGCTATACTGCGTGGCTCTTCAGGCGCGTAGCTCAGCTGGTTAGAGCACCACCTTGACATGGTGGGGGTCGTTGGTTCGAGTCCAATCGCGCCTACCAATCGCAAGCCCAAGCAAATCGTGAGATTTGCTTGGGCTTTTCGCTTTCTGGGCACCTTCAAAGCCGAGTACGGTGATTGGATGGATCGCCGCCCAGAATGCTCGCTTCGAGACGCATGGCATTCCAGGCGCCGCACGAAAAGTGTCGGCAACCGGTGACCGAGTTACCTCTCATTCCCCAAGGCCTCCCGTGGCGCAACGCAACCCCTCATCCGAATGCCTGATGCTGGGCACCTGCGACTACCCCGAGCATGTCCCCTCTGACCGCTGGGCGGCATACGCACGGCAGCAGGCCGAGCTGGGCCTGCGATTTGTACGGGTCGCGGAGTTCGCCTGGAGCCGCCTGGAGCCCCGCCCCGGCGAGTTCGACTGGGCGTGGCTGGACGATGCGATTGCCGCGTACGAGGCCGAGGGGCTGCGTGTGGTGATGTGCACGCCAACCGCGACGCCGCCCGCGTGGCTGGTCCGCGCGCACCCGGAGATCCTGGCGTTCGACGCGCAGGGCCGCGTGCGGGAGTTCGGGTCGCGTCGCCACTACGACTTCGCGTCCCCGGTGTTCCGCGAACACTCGCGCCGCATCACCCGCGCGGTGGCCGAACGGTACGGGGCGCACCCGGCGGTGGTGGGCTGGCAGACCGACAACGAGTTCGGCTGCCACGGCACCAGCCGCAGCTACGGCGGCGCGAGCCAGGCGGCGTTCCCCGGCTGGCTCCAGGCGCGCTACGGCACGCTGAACGCGCTGAACGAGGCGTGGGGGAACGTGTTCTGGAGCATGGAGTACAGCGACTGGGCGCAGGTGAAGGCCCCGGTCCTGACCGTGACCGAACCGAACCCGTCGCACGTGCTCGATTACCACCGCTTTGCGTCGGACCTGATCGCGTCGTTCCAGGCCGAGCAGGTGGGGATCCTGCGAGAACTGTCTCCCGGGCGTTTCGTGACGCACAACTTCATGATCTTCGAGTCGGGCTTCGACCACTACGACGTCGCGCGTGGCCTGGACTTCGCCACGTGGGACAACTACCCGACCGGGATGCTGGAGTTCTTCGCGCCTTCCGGCGTGGGCGAGGACATGAAGACCCATTACGCCCGTACCGGGCACCCGGATCTGGTGGCCTTCAACCATGACGTGTACCGTGGCCTGATGCTCGGCAGGGACGGCCTGGGACGCGGCGGGGCCGGCACGCCCAACGGCTTCTGGGTCATGGAGCAGCAGTGCGGGCAGGTGAACTGGGCCCCGTACAACCCGCTGCCCGCGGACGGCGCGGTGGCGCTGTGGACGGCGCAGGCGTGGGCGCACGGGGCGGACGTCGTGAGCTACTTCCGCTGGCGGGCCGCGACGATGGCGCAGGAGGTCATGCACTCGGGGCTGCTGCGGCACGACGAGTCGCCGGACCGGGGCCACGCGGAGGTCGCGGGCCTGGACCTCACGCAGTTCCCGGTCGGGCCGGTGCCGGCCCGGGTGGCGCTGCTGCACGACTACGAGAGCCTGTGGATCTTCGATCAGCAGCGACACGCGGCCGGCCTGAGCTACTGGGCGCAGACGGTGACGTACTACATGGCGCTGCGCTCACTGGGCGTGGACGTGCAGGTCACGCACCCCGACGCGGACCTGAGCGGCTTCGCGGCGGTGGTCGCCCCGGCGATCACGCTGGTGCCCGCCGAGCGGGCGGCGCGCTGGGAGGCGGCAGCGCGGGGAGGCGTCACGTTCGTGTTCGGGCCGCGCACGGCGTTTCGCATGCCGGGCGGCGCAACCTGGCCGGACGGGCCGTTCGGACCGCTGTCGGGGATGACGGGTGCACGCTTGTGGCAGTACGACAGCCTGCGCCCCGGCCTGACGCAGGGCGTGACCGGGTCGTTCGGGACCGCGGAAGCCAGCCTGTGGGCCGAGAGTTACCGCGTGACGGTCGCGCAGACCCTCGCCACGTACGCCGGCGGGCCGCTGGACGGGCAGAGCGCCGTGATCCGGCACGGCAACGTGACCCTGATCGGCGCGCACAGCGTGGGGCTGATCCGGGCGGTGCTGCACGAGGTGCTGGCCGGCGCGGGCGTGACCTTGCTGGACTTGCCGGAGGGGGTGCGCGTGTCGCGCCGTGCGGGCCGCACGCTGGTGCAGAACTGGCATCCGCACCCTGTGAAGTGGGGTGGTCTGGACCTCCCGCCCGTGAGTTCGGTGGTGCTGGGCGGCGATTGGGCACCGCTGGAAGGAACCGGAGTGCGTCGAACAGGTCGGCCCGGCGCGTCGGCGCGCGTCGCGTAGATCGTGCCGTGCACCTGCTCGTTCTTCAAGCTGTTGAAGACGCCCTCTGTCCGGCCTGCTCCGCCACCACCGCTATCGTGCGTACCATGCAGGCATACAGACCTAGAAGCCACCAGAGGGCAGGCGCGTTGGACACCACGGGCGCATCGGATCGAACATGTCCAATCGGCGCCCTGTCGGCTCAAGCGGGCGTCATCGGGCCCTCGCGGTTTGAATATCCGGCCAGCGGCTGTGCGCATATCCTATGAAGATCGACGACCGTGAGGTTCCCGCCGCGGTGCTGTCGCACTGGAAGGAGGCGCTGCAGGCCGCAACGCTGGCAGCGCTGGCCGAGCTGGCGCGCGCCCACCCCAGTCTTCAGGCCGGCTTCCGCCCCGGCAAGGTGCCGCAAGGTCCGTTGCGCTTGCGCGCCAAGGCTTTGCTTGACACGGCTTCCGGCCTGCCCGAGGCCGTGCGTGGGGTGCTGGCGCAGCAAGGCCTGCAGAGTGCGTTGTTGTCCGTGCTGTCGGAAGAGGCGATCAGTGCGCAGGCAGGCGCGTGGGCAGATGCCTTCGGCCGTGTCGCCGTGTTCAGTGCGATGCTGCTGGACGATCGTCCTTCGGTGCGCGCGCTGGGCTTCTCGCAACTGGAGCACTGGAACGGGCAGGCCGCCGACGAGGCCACCGCCACCCGCGCCCGTGCGGTTTTGGCGGAGGCGTTCGGGCCCTTCCTGCGAACCGTGGCGCCTCTGTTCGGGCGCGCGGATCCCGCCATGTCGGGCGCCGATGTCGCAGGCGTCGCCAGAGCCGCGGCGACTGGTGCCGTCGAAGCGACAGCGTCCACTCTGTCGGCGGACGTCACACACCCTGACAACCCGTCGGCCCCGGACGACAGTCCCGTCGCGGCGGCCCGGCTGCCACGTTCGGCGGGCGAGCGAGCGCTGGTGCTGCAATTGCGTGCCCAACGCCTGGAGACGCGGCGGGCGCAACGCGCCTGCCGCGAGGCTGAGCGCGAGCGAGACCGCCTGACGTTGCGGGCCGATGCCGCCGATGTCCAGCTGTCGGAAGCGAGGGTGGCCTCGTCGCAGCTGAGCCAGGAATTGCGCCGTGTCCAGGCCCGCATCGAAGCCCTGGTGCTCGAAGGCGTGCAGGCCCAGCTGGACGAACGGCTGCGGCCTTGGCTGGCTCCAGCCGAGCAGCTGCAGCAAGAGGTGCAGGCGCTTGGCGGCAGCCCGTTGCTGGACGAGGTGCAGGCCCTGCTGCGCCGCCAGTCCGAAGTCGACCGCCGTGAGGGCCTGCGCAGCACCCTGGTCGCAGAGTTGCAGCGCACTCGGGGCTTGCTGGCCGAGGTTCAGCGCGCCCGCGTCGACGCGCTGAACCCGCTGTCGCACTGGCCCGACGTGGCCCAGCGCCTGCAGGCTCACGCCGCTGCGCTGCAGGCCCGGCTGGACCAGGCCGTACGTGGCGTGCAGCCGACAGCCCTGGCGCCGGCCGCGCAGCACCTCCCTCTCGCTGCCGCCACCGACGACGCGACAGCCACCCCGCTGAGCCGGCTCCAGCAGATGATTGCTGCGGCTCCCACGCTGGATGCCCTGGCCACGCTGCGCCAGCATCTGCATTCGGCCGAGCGGCTGGCGCTGCTGACGCCGGAGCAGACCGCCGCCGCCCACGCGCTGCTGCACGAGGCCGTCTCGCGCCTGTACGACCGCACCGTGCTGGCCGCCGGCCTGGCCCAGGCCCCGCTGCCCGATGCCCGCGCCTTCCCGTTGCAGGCCCTGCAGGCCGCGCTGGCCCGGCGGCTGCCGCGCACGCTGGTGGTGGACGGCCACAACGTGCTGCACCTGCTGCCTGCGCTGTTCCGCCCTTACCACGATGCCCAGGGCCAGCCGACCGGCCGCGCGCGTCAGGCCCTGGCCGAGCGCCTGCAGGCCCTGGCCGGGCGCCACCCCACGCTGCACGTCGAGCTGTGGTTCGACGGCCCCGCGCACGACACGCGCAGCCTGAGCGAGCAGGTGCGGGTTCACTTCTCGGGTGGCAGCGGCAGTGACCGTGCGGATGGAGCGATCGTCGCTCAGCTCCGGCATCTGTGCGACAGCAAGGCGGTGACCGACCCCAATCGCCAGGATGCGAAGTCGCCGGGTGCGGAGGGCTCGGTGCGACAGGTCACTGTCGTCAGCGCCGACACTGAGGTTCGCGACCAGGTGCTGGCCCTAGGCGCTGCGGTGATGCTGCCTGCCGAGTTGGCGTGGTGGTTCTGACGGGCGGGTGGCGGGTCGTCACCGACACGACGGCTCGAGACCGAGCCAGCTGTAGCCGTGCGCCCAGTGCCGCTACCCCCCACCACGAGGGTGCAGTTTTGATTCAGGCGTCTACCACTCGCCGCGCTTGCCGAACTTCTGCCGAACGGCGGCATTGAACGCGGAGCCGGCTGCCACGATGTCCGCCACGATCTGCGCTTCGGATTTGCCGGCCGAGCCGCGTGCGGCGGGGATCACCGTCTGGCACTCGTTCGAATCCATGAAACGTGCGGCGTCCAGCAATCGTGCCTGGTCTTCGTCGGGGATGACGAGAAAGCCGTGCTTGTCGGCATGGATGAGCTGACCGGGCCGCACCCTGCGGCCGAAGACCTCGACGTCGCAGTTCCAGCGCACGGGCCAGCTGTGCGCATGCCCGACGCAGAACCGTTTGGCCAGCGCCTTGAACCCTGCGGCGCACATGTCATCCCAGTCTCGAATCGCGCCATCGGTGATCGTGCCCACGCAGCCCAGTGCCCGGTGCGTGTTGGCGTTGACCTCGCCCCAGTAGGAGCCGAGCACCCGCGGTTTGTCCAGGTCCTGGACGACGACGATCTTGGGCCCAGGTTGCGCAGCCACGTACTTCAGATACTCCGCCACCGCTTCGGGGTGGTCTCGCTTGTGCGCCGGGTTGCCGGGCTCGCACACCACCGTCACGGCATAGCCCACCATCGGGCCCATCTGCGGCATGAAGTCGGTGCACTCCTCCAGGTTGAAGCCGTCCAGTGCCGGGTCGTGGCCCGTGATCTGTTCCCACCCGTTGTACACCGTCGGGGTGTTCCAGCGCTTCAGTTCCAGGAGGTCCGCGTGGGGCAAGGCCATGGTGGTGCTTTCGGTTGGCGTGTGGGGACGGGTTTTCTAGAACGATTGAGGATGATCAATCAATGCCTTGGGGGCCTGCCCGGCACCGCGGTGTGGCGTTGCCATCGGCCGATCTCATGCTCGTCCTGCCGGGTGTCGGCCCCTTCAATCTCCTCGGAGACGAGCCCAGGCGACTCGTGCCTTGATGCATCCGGGTCCGGTCGTCGACACGTTGGTCACGTCCGTCCCGGATGCCGCCAGCATCACTTCGCCTCGATACCCGCTTCGCGGATCGCCTTCTCCCACTTCACCGTCTCGCGCCGATTGCGCTCGCCGAGCTCCTCCGGCGTGCCGGGCTCGACGCTGAAGCCGTTGGCGGCAAACTTTTCCTGGACGTCCTTGCTGTTGGCAGCGAAGTTGACGGCCTGGTTCAGGCGCTGGATGACGTCGCGCGGCGTGCCGGCCGGGGCGAACACGGCGAAGTAGGCGATCAGCTCATAGTCCTTCAGGCCCAGCGCCTCGTTGACCGTGGGCAGGTCGGGCACGGCGGCCGCGCGCTTGGTGGAGGTGACCGCCAGGCCGCGGATCTTGCCGGCCTTGTGCTGCGGCACGGTGACGCCGAAGTCGGCGGTGAAGATGTTGACCTGTCCGCCGATCAGGTCGGTCATCGCGGCCGGGCCGCTCTTGTAGGGGATGGCGTTCATCTTGATGCCGGTCATGCTCGACAGCATCTCCGAAGACACCTGCTGCGAGGTGCTGGCGTAGGCGAAGGTGATCTGCCCGGGCTTGGCCTTCGCCAGGTCCACCAGTTCCTTCAACGTCTTGGCGGGCACGTCGTTGTTGACCGCCACCATCAGCGGCACCGAGCCGATGAAGCCCACGGGCGCAAAGGCGGTGTCCTGGTCGTAGGGCAGCTTCTTCATCAGGAACTTCAGCGCCGCATTGGTGCTGTTGGTGCCGATGAGGATGGTGTAGCCGTCCGCCGGCGCCTTGGCCACCGCATCGGCGCCCAGCATCCCGCTGGCGCCGGGCTTGTTGTCGATCAGCACCTGCTGGCCCAGGGCCTGGGACATCTTCTCGGCGAAGGCGCGGCCGATCTGGTCGGTGGCGCTGCCGGCGGCAAAGGGCACCACCGCGCGGATGCTGCGGGTGGGGTAGCTGCTCTGGGCCTGGGCGGCCAGCGTGGTCGCGAGCAAGGTGGCGCCGACGAGCGCGGTGCGACGGGTGAAGGCGGTCATGGTCGAGATCTCCTGGGTTGTCCCTGTGGATGTGGCCGTCGGGTGACGGCGCGCGGATTGTGTCAAGGCTCGGGCGGCTTTGGGGGCTTTGGGGGCGTCTGGGCGTTGGCCGGCGCTTGCCGCAGCAGGGGCCACAGCGGCGGCGGCACCGGTACCTGCAGGTCCAGCAGCGCGAAGGCCAGCGCCTTGCCGTGGCTGTCGAGGTTGAGTGCGTCGTTGACGCCCCCGTCCAGCACGTCGTCGATCACGAAGTTGATGGCGTGCAGATGCGGCAGCAGGTAACGCTCGACATGGCTGGGCCGGCGCGCGCGGTAGACCTCCGCCACCACCTCGGGGGTGACCCGTTCCACGAGCAGCGGGTACAGATCCGGGTGCCAGGCGATCAGGCTGATGTTGGCGCGGTTGCCCTTGTCGCCGGTGCGGCCGTGGGCCAGGCAGCGCAGCGGTGCGGGCGCGCTGTCCGGGGCGGCGCGTCTGGTGCCGATCGGCAGGGATGCAGTCGACATGGATGCAGAGGTCATGCGCATCCTCGTACAGACGCGTCGGGATCGACGAACAGGACCTGCGCGGGCACCTGTTCGCGCGGCACGAAGCAGGCCACCGAACCCAGGCGCTCGCGCAGCGCAGTGCGCACGCCGCCGCCGCCGGCCGGGCCGCAGGTGTACAGCGCGGTGACCTCGCGCGTCAGCCGCTGCGCCGCCTCACGCCGCGGCTGCGAGGTGGCCGCGCGCAGCCTCACGTCGCGTGCATCGCCCGGCGGCAGCGTCGTCCACGTGTGGCCGCCGTCGTCGCCGAAGACGCTGCACACGCCGATCAGGTCCAGGCGCAGCGCGCCGGTCTCGCCCCATCGCTCCTTCAGCACCTGCCCCGCCAGTCGGGCCCTGGCCTCTGCGCCTGCGCCGGCGTAGGAGATCTCGCCCTCGGCCAGCCAGCCCGTACGGTGGAAGACCAGCGCCTTGAGCGTCTGCGGCCTCGGGTGGCCGCGCACGCCCGACAGACGCACGCGGTCCGGGCCGACGGCCTCGACCGTGGCGGCGGTGATGTCGGCCACCACGTCCGGCGTCAGGTAGGCGGCCGGGTCGTGCAATTCGTACAGCAACTGCTCCTTGACGGTGTGCTCGTCCACACAGCCACCAGTGCCGTCGGCCTTGCCGATCACGCAGTGCCCTTCGGCGTCGATCTCGGCGATCGGAAAGCCCACGTGGGCCAGGCCCGGGACGTCCTTGAAGCCCGGGTCGGCGTAGTAGCCCCCGGTGACCTGCGCGCCGCATTCCAGCAGATGACCGGCCATGGTGGCGCGGGCCAGGCGGTCCCAGTCGTCCTCGCGCCAACCGTGGTGCGCCATCGCCGGGCCGACGGTCAGCGACGGGTCGGCCACGCGCCCGGTGACCACGACCTGCGCGCCTTCACGCAGCGCCCGGGCGATGCCGTCCGCGCCCAGATAGGCGGCCGCGCTGGTGATGTCCAGACGCTCGGCGCGGCCCGAACCCAGCGCCTGGTGCAACAGCGTGCGATGCGCCGGGCCGCCCAGATCGTCACCCAGCACCACGGCCACGCGCGGGGGTGTGAGCCCGAGCGCCGCGGCGAGCGCGTGCACCCGGCGCGCAGCGCCCAGCGGGTTGGCGGCGCCGAAGTTGCCGACGATCGGGATGCCATGCGTCAGGCAGTCGGCCAGCACCGGGCGCAGCATCTCATCGAGCAGCGGCTCGTAGCCCCCGGCCGGATCGGCGCCACGGGCGAGCTGCGCCAGGGCCAGCGTGCGCTCGGCCAGCGTCTCGAAGATCAGGCAGGCCGGCCCGCCGCGTGCCAGCAGTGTGTCGACCACGGGCCGGGCGACGTCGGTGCGGTCACCTGAAAAGCCTGCGGCGCAGCCCACGCGCAGCGGCGGCGAAGCAGGGCTTGTCATGACGGAGGAGCGGGGAGGGTGGGTGTGGCCAGAAGGGCGGGCGGCGCAGGCGTGGTGGCGCCTGTCGCGTCTGCAGCCGAGCTGACGTCGACGGGCGTGTGCGGCCGGTCGTCGTCCAGCGAAGCGGCCACCAGCGCCTCGGGCAGGCGCTTGGACGCCTTCACACCCAGCTCGCGCAGCATCTCGGCCTGCCGGATGGCGTTGCCCTTGCCCAGATGCAAGCGGGATTCGGCCTGCTCGTAGGCCTCGCGCGCCTGACGCAGGCGGTCGCCCACCTGCTGCAGGTCGCCGACGAAGCTGCACAGCTTGTCGTAGAGCTCCGCGCCGCGCTTGGCGATCTCCTGTGCGTTGCGGGTCTGCGCCTCCTGGCGCCACAGGTGGGCGACGGTGCGCACGACGAACATCAGCGTCGACGGGCTGACCAGCAGCACGTTGCGCTGCCAGGCCTCGTCGAAGATCGTGCCGTCGTGCGTGACGGCGGCGATGAAGGCCGGCTCCACCGGCACGAACGCCAGCACGAAGTCCAGGCTGCGCACGCCGGGCAGGTCCTGATAGCGCTTCTCGGACAGGCCCTTGAGGTGGTTGCGCAGTGAATCCAGGTGCGCCCGCAGCGCCGTGCTGCGGTCGTCGTCCTGCTGCGCCGAGGCGTAGCGCTCGTAGGCGACGAGCGAGACCTTGGCGTCGACGACGAGGCAGCGGCCTTCGGGCAGGTGGATGACAACGTCGGGCAACGCCCGGCTGCCGTCTTCGCGGGTGCGGGTGTCCTGCACCTGGTACTCGTGGCCCTTGCGCATGCCCGAGGCCTCGAGCACGCGCTCGAGGATCCATTCGCCCCAGTTGCCCTGGGTCTTGGCCGAGCCCTTGAGTGCCTGTGTGAGCTGCCGGGCTTCATCGCCCAGACGCTGGTTCAGTGTGGCGAGCTGGCGCACCTGCTCCTGCAGCGCCGAGCGGTCCTTGCCCTCCTGGACGTAGACCTCTTCGACCTTGCCCTGGAAGGCGGCCAGCCGGTCGCGCAGCGGCTCGAGCAGTGTGCCGAGCTGGGTCTGGTTCTGCTCGCTGAAGCGGCGCGACTTCTCTTCCAGGATGTCGTTGGCCAGATTGCGGAACTGCTCGCCCAGGCTGGTGCGGGCCTCCTGCAGCAGTTGCACCTGCTCGGTGAACGCGGCACGCTGGCGGGTCAGTTCGGTGTCGAGCCGAGCGAGCTCCTCGCGTTGCGTGGCGCGCTCCTCGCGCAGCGTGTCGATCTGGCGTTGCAGGTCGGCGCCACGCGTCTCGAGCTCGGGCACGCGGGCGGCGCGCTCCTGCAGCCGTGCCAGATCGTCGCGCGTGTCGTCGAGCTGATCGCGCCGGCGGTCGGCCTCTTCGCGCGCCTGGGTGGCCTCGGCCTGCGCTTCGGCCAGCCGGTCTTCGGCGGCGCGCAGGCGCTCGCGCAGGGTGGCGCGCTCGAGCTCGAGTGTGGCCTGCGCCGCGCCTGCTTCTTCGCGCGCGGTGGCCTGTCCGCGTGCACGCCCGGCGACCCAGCCCAGGCCGGCAGTCAAGACAGCCAGCCCGACGGCGGCGAGCATCAACAGGGCTGTGTCCATGGTCAGCCGGTGCGGCGTGCCGGTGGGCAGGCGGGCTGGCGCTCTTGCCGGTCGGGACAACAGTCGTCCCGCGGCGCCGAGGCCGGACGAGTCAAGGTCCGGTCCTCAGTGGCGCCCGCAGGCTCAGCGGTCTCAGACCGCAGCCTGGACCATGATCTCCACCGACAGGCCCGGTACGGCCAGACGGGCTTCGACGGTGGCGCGTGCCGGGGTATTGCCCGGGGAGACCCACGCATCCCACACCTCGTTCATCTGGCTCCAGGTGCCGATGTCGGTCAGCCAGATGTTGGCCGACAGGATCTTGCTCTTGTCGGAGCCGGCTTCGGCCAGCAGCTTGTCGATCTTGGCCAGGATCTGGCGCGTCTGGCCCTTGACGTCCTGCGTCGCGTCATCGGCGGTCAGACCGGCCAGGTAGACGGTGTTGCCGTGGACGACGGCGCCGCTCATGCGCGGGCCGGGCTGGATGCGTCGAATCGTCATGGGTGCTGCTCCTGTATGCAGTGTGTGAGTGGGGACGGTGCCGGGGGAGAACCCCTGGGCGGACGAGTGTAGGGGACGGTGACGATCGTGCGTCGGGCGTGGCCCGAGATGCGGTCGACGAGGTCTTGCCCGCGGTCGCGGCGCCAGCCTCGTGGCTTCGTTTCTTGATGGGCCG
The DNA here is from genome assembly GCA_049453935.1 of Rubrivivax sp. Lineage (GTDB taxonomy): Bacteria > Pseudomonadota > Gammaproteobacteria > Burkholderiales > Burkholderiaceae_C > Rubrivivax. Next base: position 11,787 of record JBMTXX010000004.1, on the reverse strand, counting down.
CCGTGCAGAGCGGGCTGCCCTTCAGAACAATTCGCCCTGCTGTGCCGTCTCGCTTTGCGCAGCCCCTGCGGCGGCGCGCCCCTTGCGCGGCTTGCCGCTGCTGCGCGGCAGCCCGCTGAGCCGGGAGCCGTGGCGCTGCTGGATCGCGTCGGCCTCGTCACGGGTCTGGGGCGCGGCGCGCAGGCCGTACAGGCGGTCTTTCGCCGCGGCCAGCGCGGCGCGCTCGTCGACGATGGGGGCCGGGTAGGCGTCGCTGCCCCACTCGGGCACCCAGCGGCGCACGAAGACGCCTTCGGGGTCGTGGTCGCGCATCTGCTTGGTCGGTGAGTACATGCGCAGCGTGTTGATGCCGGTCGTCCCCGACTGCATCTGCATCTGGCTCCAGTGGATGCCGGCCTCGAAGTCCAGGAACTGTCGCGCCAGCCACAGGCCCGGCTCGCGCCAGTGCAGCCACAGGTGATAGGCGGCAAAGCTGACCAGCATCGCGCGCATGCGGAAGTTCAGCCAGCCGGTGGCGCACAGGCTGCGCATGCAGGCGTCGACCATGGGGTAGCCGGTGCGGCCCTCGCGCCAGGCCGCCAGCCGCGCGAAGTCGGCCTCGGTCATCGGCACGCCGTCGTCGCCCGGACGCAAACCGTCGGCGCTGCGCGCGAAGTTGCGGAACTCGATGGCCGGCTCGTCCTCGAGTTTCTGCATGAAGTGGCAGTGCCAGCGCAGCCGGCCGGCGAAGCCCCGCAGCGCGTGCGCGTGCCAGCGCTCGTGATCCCGGCCGCTGGCCGCCAGCGCGTCGATACGGGCCTCGGTGGCCTGGTGCACCGTGCGCATCGACAGGGTGCCGAAGGCGAGGTGCGGGCTCAGGCGGCTGCAGCCCTGCTCGGCCGACAGCGGGCTGGACAGCGCGCGTCGGTAATCGCGCCCGCGGTGCTGCAGAAAGCTCTGCAAGGTGGCCCGCGCTGCACGCTCACCACCCGCCTGCACCTGCCGCTGCACCGGCGGCAGCCCGAGGTCGGCCAGTGTGGGCAGTGGCTGCACCGCCAGCCCGGGCGGCGTCGGCCAGGCCTGCGCCTGCAGCGCCGGGGTGGGCACCGAAGGCGCATCCATCCGGGCCTGCCAGCGCCCGGCCCAGCCTTGACGGGTGCGCAGACGGCGCACGACGCCGGTCTGCGGGAACTCGGTCCAGGCGATGCCATGCCCTCGGCACCACGCAGCCACGGCCAGATCACGCCCATAGCTCCAGCCGGGGCCGGTCTCCTCGTGGCTGAGCAAATGATCGCAGCCGTGCGTGGCCCGCAGCGCCTCCAGCGTGGCCACGGCCGAGCCTGCACGCACCAGCACCGGCAGGCCCTGTCGCCGAAGGTCGGCCAGCGACTCCAGCGCGAACGCCAGGTGCATCGGGTCGAACTCGGGGCTTTGCAGCCACTCGGGCTCGATCAGGAACACCACCAGTGCCTGCGAAGCGCGCGCGGCGGCGGCCAGCGGCGCATGGTCGTCCAGGCGCAGGTCGCGCTTGAGCCAGACGATGGCGCGCGCGCGATCGCTCACCGTCAGCCTCCGATGGCGGCGGGACGGCGCTGCAGCAGCGGCGCGATCAAGGCCTCATAGCCCGCCGCAGCGGCCAGCAGTGCGGCGTCGGCGCGGGGGCGTCCGATCAGCTGCAGGCCGCAGGGCCAGCGGCCGTTGGCGTGGAAGCCCGCGGGCACGCTGATGGCGGGCAGGCCGGCGAAGGTGGCGTACAGCGTCACCTCCATCCAGCGGTGGTAGGTGTCCATGGCCCGGCCGTCGATCGTGCGCGGCCAGGTCTGCGCGATCGGGAAGGGCCAGAGCTGTGCCGTCGGCAGCGCCAGCAGGTCGTGGTGCTCGAACAGCGCCAGCAGGCGGTGCAGCAACTGGCCGCGCACGGCGCTGGCCTGCATGAAGGCGGCGAACGACAGGCCTTGTGCCTGGTCGTGTTCCCACAGCGCCTCGGGCTTGACCTGATCGCGCGTGCCGGGCGCAGCGGTCACGGCGGCCACGGCCGGCGCGACAAGGGCGCGGCGCCAGACCAGCCAGGCGTCCCACACCGCGTCGAGGTCGATGTCGATGCGTGCAGGCTCGATGTGCGCACCCTCGCGTGCCATCGTCTGCAGCGCGGCCTCGCAGGTCTGCAGGATCCCGGGTTCGGTGGCCAGGCGCCCGCCCAGGTCCCCGAGCCAGGCCACGCGCAGCCCGCGGACCGACGCGTCCGGCGGCGGCAGGAAGCGGCTGGAGGGGTCGTGTGCGCCGCCAGGCCCTGCGCCCGCGGGCTCACCGAGCGACAGCGGCGCCCTCGGGTCGTAACCCGCCTGGATGCCCAGCAGGCGGGCGACGTCGTGGACGCGCCGGCCCATCGGCCCGTCGGTGGCGAGCTGGCTCACGAACAGCTCAGGCTTGGGGTGTCCTGGCACGCGGCCCTGGCTGGGGCGCAGGCCGAAATGGTGGTTCCAGCCGGCCGGGTTGCGCAGCGAGCCCATGAAATCCGACCCGTCCGCCACCGGCAGCATTCGCAGCGCCAGCGCCACCGAGGCACCGCCACTGGATCCGCCCGCGCTGACCGTCGGGTCCCAGGCGTTGGGCGTGGCCCCGAAGACGCGGTTGTAGGTGTGCGAGCCCAGGCCGAACTCCGGCATGTTGGTCTTGCCGATGACGATCGCGCCCGCGGCCTTCATCCGGGCCACGTGCAGGCTGTCCTGCGCAGGCCGCGCGTCCTTGAGCAGCGGCGAGCCGAAGGTCGTCGGGAAGCCGACGGCGTGGGCCGTGTCCTTGACGGCCTGCGGCATGCCGTGCATCCAGCCGCGCGAGCGCCCGGCTGCCAGCTCGGCGTCGGCCGCATCGGCCTGCGCCAGCAGGGCGGCTTCGTCGGCCAGGTTGACGATGGCGCAGTGGCGCGGGTTCAGCGCGTGGATGCGGGCGAGGTAGGCCTGCATCGCCTCGCGGCAAGAGAACTCGCGAGCGTGGAGTGCGCGCGACAGTGCCTGCGCGTCCAGCGCCGTGATGGGGCAAGGGGGCAGGGCGGCGGCGCGGTCGGCGAGGGGCGAGACGTCGCCTGTGACGACGGATGCGGCGGTTGCGGCGGACCCGGTGGTTGCGAGGGGTTCAGTGCGTGACATGGCGGTCCAGTGCGCGGCGCAGCCGATCCCCCGCAGCGCGGCCGACGCTGCCGACGGCCACGGCCGACAGGCCCGAAGCGAGCAGTTGCTCGAAGGTCAGGCGCACGGCCTGGGCATCGACGGCGTCGATTGCGTGCACCCGCTCGGCCGTGCTGCGCACGCGGCCGAAGGTGAAGAGGTCGAGCGCGGCGTCTTCCAGCCGTTGCTGGGGCGACTCCAGCGCGCGCAGGCGGCGCACGCGCAACTGCCGGCGCGCACGCTCGAGGTCGATGTCGTCTACCCGTTGGGCGTGCTGCCGGAGCAAGACGGCGATTTCGCCCACCAGGTCGTCCAGTTGCTCGGGCGAGGTCGAGGCCTCGACGACGAACTGCCCGCTGAAATCGAGCACATCGGCGGCGCTGGTGGCGTGGTAGGCCAGGGGCCGGCGCTCGCGCACGGCCTGCAGCAGCGGCGAACTGACCCCCTCGCCCAGCACGGCCGCGGCTACCGTGCCGGCCTCGTTGGCGTCGCGCAGGGCCGGCAGGGCGCCGCCGATCAGGACGTGCGCCTGGCTGCTGCCTTCCAGTGACCGCGTGCGCACGTCACCGCGGTAGCCAGGCGCCTCCAGCGTGTGCGGCGCACCCGGGGCCATGTCGGCGAAGGCCGCATGGGCTTCACGCCGAACGGCCTCGGGGTCGAAACCGCCGGCCACGCCCACGACCACGTTGGCGCCGGTGTACTGGCGCTGCACATAGGTCAGCAGGTCCTGGCGCGACAGGCTGCGGATGCGCGCCCGCGTGCCGATCACCGGCTGCGCCACCGGGTGCAGGCCGAAGCAGGCGTGGTCGAACAGCCGGTAGGCGGTGTCCATCGGGTCGTCCTCGACCTCGGCGAACTCGTGCAGGATGACCTCACGCTCGCGCTCGAGTTCGTCGGCAGGAAAGACCGGGTGGCGCACGATGTCGCCGAGCATGCGCACGAAGTCCGAGGCGTGCGGAGCCAGCCCGCGCATCTGGAAGGCGGTGTGGTCCTTGTCGGTGTGCGCCAGCACCTCGGCACCCAGACGCTCGGCGTCCAGGTTGATGCGGTGCGCGTCCCGTGTGACCGTCCCCTTGAACGCCATGTGCTCGATGAAGTGCCCGATGCCGCCCAGGCTGGACGGCTCATGGGCGCTGCCGCTGCGCACGAAGACGCTGGCGCAGCAGGTGGCCAGGTGCGGCATCGGCAGCATCAGCAGACGCACCCCGTTGGGCAGGGTCTCCACCAGCGGGGCCGGCGGGTGGGCAGGAGGGGGCAGGTCGGTCTGGTTCATGGGTCAACGATTCTCGCCGTGGCGGCGCGAGCACGCAGCGCGGCCCCCGCGCGACCCTCAGACCCTTGAGCTAGCCCCTGAGGCTGCGTAGGGCCCACAAGCCGGCGATCGGGCCGATCGCCAGCCAGGGCAGCAGGTGATCCAGCGGGACGTGCGCCGCCAGGCGTACATGCAACTCGATGCTGACGATGGAAATCGCGAACCCGATGCTGTTGGCCAGCGTCAGCACGCTGCCCACGGCGTGGGGCGGGGCATTGGTGGCCGTCAGCGCGCTGAACTGCGGTGAATCGCCCGCCACGGTGATGCCCCACAACAGCAGCCAGGCGGCAAACAGCCAGTCGGGCGCGTCCATCATCACCACGGCGGCCAGACAGCACAGGCCGCTGGCCGCCAGTTGCACCGCCGCCACGCGCGCACTGCCCACGCGCCGCGCCCACGATCCGCCCCCCACGCAGCCCAGCGCGCCGGCGCCCAGCACGGCAAAGGCGGCAAAGCTGAGTGCGGCGCCCTCCAGCCGCGTGGCCAGGATCAACGGCACCAGCACCCACACGGTGTAGAGCTCCCACATGTGGCCGAAGTAGCCGAAGACCGAGGCCCGCACGCGCCGGTCGGTCCACAGCGTGGCGAGCGCGCGCAGGTCCAGGCCGGTGGCGCGCCTGGCCGCGGTGGCGGGTGGCTCGGGCAGCAGGGCGTACAGCAGGCCGCCGCCGGCGGCGGCCAACACCGCCACGCCCAGCATCACGCTGGGCCAGGGCAGGGCGCTGCCCAGCCCGCGCAGCCCGTGCGCGCTGGCCGAGCCCAGCACCAGCGCCCCGACCAGCAGGCCCAGCGCCGAGCCGAGCCCGCGCGGAAACCATTGCGAGGCGATCTTCATGCCCACCGGGTAGATGCCGGCCAGGAAGAACCCCGTGGCGGCACGCCAAAGCGCCAGCGCCGTCGGGTCGCGCACGGTGGCCCACGCGCCCACCGTGCAGGCCGCGCCGGCCAGCGAGCACCACAGGAACACGCGCCGCGCCGGGTAACGGTCCGCCACGGCGAGCAGGGCGAACACCAGCGTCCCGGCGATGAAGCCCAGTTGCAGGGCCGAGGTCAGCGTGCCGACGGTCTCGGGCGGCCAGCCGAGCTCGCGCTGCAGGTCCGGCATCACCGCATTGACGGCGAACCAAAGCGACGTGCCGGCGAACTGCGCGCAGACGATGACGGGCAGGACGCGGCGTGGTGGGGTGGCGTCGACGGGGCTCTTCGTCATGGAAGGCAGGAAAGGGGCCCGAGTCCTCGGCTGCACCGCGACGCTTCAACCGCGCAGATCAACCACGAAAATCAACCTCGCAGGTCAGCCGCACAGATCAACTGCGCAGATCAATCGCGCAGATGCAGCTCGCGTACCGGCCCCCGCACGTCCATCTCGTAGTCGAGCACGGCCACCGGCGGACGGCAGTGGTGCCAGCACAGACCCTGGCGCGCCGCACCGGTCAGTACCAGTTCGTCGCGCAGCAGGAAGCCGATGTCGGCCACGGTGTAAGCCTGCACCGAGGTCGCGTCCGCCCAGTCCATGCCCAACAGGCGCAGCCGGCGCCCCATCTCGGCCATCACGAAGCGCACCTTCTCGCGCAGCCCCTCGGCGCTGGTGTCGCCCGGGCGGATGACGTGGTCACGGTAGTTGGCACGGCCCTCCGGCGCCTCGCCGCTGCCGGCGACGATGAAGCCGCCGTGTGCCAGCGTCGAAGGCACGGTATACGAAAAGGCGTGGACGACAGGGCCGGCCGGCGGGTCGAAGGCCGGGCAGACGTTGGTGCGCGCCACCGGGTTGACGCCGTCGCGGATCAGCCCCCAGCGCTCGAGGGTGCCGACGTAATCGCGGTTGAAGGCCAGGAAACCCTCGTCGCTCAGAGGCTCGGGGATGCGCAACTCCAGCGCGCACAGCGCGGTGGTGGCCCGGCCGAGCCGCCCCAGGTGTGCCTGGATGGCCTCGAAGCCGGCCGCCAGCGGCAGCGCGCGGTGGAACACGGCGCGCTCGATCGCATGCCCGGGTTGCGCGGCCACGCCGCCGGAATACTGGAACACGCCCTCGACGTAGCGGTAGCCGCCATCGGTGAAGACGCTGGTGCCCCGTGGGGTGCTCATGCCTGTGCTCCTTCGTGCGGTCTGTGGGGACGAGCGACGGTGTGACTGGGTGGCACCGTGCGGTCGTGTGGTGGTGGTGCCCTGCGCGCGTGTGGTGCTGTCAGAGGCCCAGTTCCACCAGGTGGCGCGGGAGAGACCAGGCGGCCTGCGCGCCGGTGTCGGTGATCAGGAACTGGTCCTCGATGATGAAGCCGCCCTCTCCGTCGACGTAGAACGGGGTCTCGAAGGCCAGCACCATCCCGGGCTCGATCGGTTCGTGCGCCTGCGCGGCAACGAAGGGCGGCACTTCGCAGAAGGTGTCCCGCCCCAGGCTGTGGCCGAAGTGCCCGCGGGCGTAGCGCCTGAAGCCGGCGCGCTGCATCGCGCGCGCGGCCTGCGCGTAGACATCGCTGAGCAGGTGGCCAGGCTTGAGCACCTCCAGACCGGCGTCGAAGGCGTTGGACAGTGCGGCCATGATCTCCCGCGCACGCGGGCCGGCGCGGCCGTAGGTGTAGGTGCGGCCGCAGTCGGAGCTGTAGCCGTCGACCAGGCAGCCGACGTCGAACTTGATCACGCTGCCATCGACCACCGTGGCGTTGCCGCCCCAGGGCAGCGGCCCGACGCTGACGTACTCCCACTGCCCCGACAGGCGCACGCCCTGGGCACGTGCGCAGGCCGCCACGCCGTCGGCCCAGGCGTCGGCGATGTCGTGGCGGCTGACGCCGGCGCGCACGGCCGACAGCGCCGTGTGCATGCCGGCCTCTGCGATGGCCGCCGCCTGGCGGAGCTTGTCGATCTCGGCAGGGGATTTGACCGCGCGGATGGCGCCGATGGTGGCGCTGGCATCGACCCATTGCACGCCGGGCAACTGCTCCTGCAGCAGACGGAAATCCAGCACCGGCCAGAAGTCCAGGTCCAGCCCGATGCGCGCGCCGTGCAGCCCTTGGCGGCGCAGCAGGTCGCCCAGTGCCGCAAAGGCCGCGCGGGCGTCGAAGGCGGCGGGCCGGGCGCGCCCTGCCGAAGGGCGTCCTGCCGCGTCCCAGGCCCGTTCGGCCAGGGCGGCCGCGCGGTCCGAGCCGTCCTGCCAGGGGCGGATGTCGGCGGTTTCGATCCAGTCGGGGTGGTCGGCCACGTGGGCGTCGCCCAGCGCGCGTCGCAGCCCAGGGGCGAAGAGCTCGCTCACGACGGCGCACAGCGGCGCGGCGGGGTCGGCTGGCACCAGCGCCAGGGCGGCGCCGGCTCTGCGCCAGAAGGCGGCCACGCCCGGCGCGCAGCCGGTGGCCCAGGCGAAGTTCTCGGGCTTGGACAGCACGATGGCGTCCAGGCCGCGCGGTGCCAGCAGGCGTTGCGCCCGCGTCCTGTTCACATGGCTCAAGAGGACGACTCCTTCTGTAGGCCCGGCATCTCAGCCGAACACGGTGGCCGGCAGCCAGGTGGCGATGCCCGGCGCCAGCGTCAGCAGCACCAGCCCCAGCAGCAACAACAACCAGAAAGGCAGCGCACCACGGGCTGCGCTGCCCAGATCGACCTCGCCGCGCGTCATGCCCACCAGCACGAACAGGTTCATGCCCACCGGCGGTGTGAGCATGCCGATCTCGATCAGCAGCGTCACCACCACGCCCAGCCAGACCGCGTCAAAGCCTACACCCGTGAGCAGCGGGAAGACGACTGGCAGCGTCATCACCATCATCGACAGGCCGTCGAACACCATGCCCAGCAGCAGATAGACCAGCACCACCACCGCCAGCAGCGCCAGGGGCGACAGCCCGGTGGCCGCGATCGACTCCAGCAACTTCTGCGGCAGTTGCAGCAGGCTGATCGATTGCGCCAGGATCACGGCGCCGAGGAAGACGAAGGCGATGACCGCGAAGGTGCGGGCGGAGTTGACGAAGGTGCGCGCCAACGTCGCCCACGTCAACGAGCCCTTGGTGAAGCCCAGCACGACGGCGGCGGCCACGCCGACAGCTGCCGATTCCGTGGGCGTGGCAATACCCGCGAACAGGCTGCCCAGCACCGCCACGATCAGCACCAGGATGGGCCACACCGGCGCCAGCGCGCGCAGCGTCGGCCCCCAGGGCTGAGGCGCTTCACGCTGAACGAGGCCGGGTTGGCGGCGCGCCACGATCTCGATCCACACCATGAACAGCAGCGCCATCATCAGGCCCGGCAGCACGCCGGCCAGGAAGAGCTTGCCGATCGAGGTGTCGGTCAGCGCGCCGTAGATCAGCAGCGACAGGCTGGGCGGGATCAGCAGCCCGAGCGTGCCGCCGCCGGCCAGTGTGCCGACGACGAAGCGGCGGTCGTAGCCGCGACGCGAAAGCTCCGGGTAGGCGACCGCCCCCACGGCGGCGGAGACCGACATCGAAGAGCCGCTGACCGCACCGAAGACGCCGCACACCGCGATGTTGGTGTGCAGCAGGCCGCCGTGCAGGCGCGCGAACAGCGGCGTCATGGCGCGGTAGACGCCGCCGGCCAGGCCGCTGGCCACGAGCACGTCACCCAGCAAGATGAACAGCGGGATGGCGGTCAGCGTGAACTCGCCCAGCACGTTGAAGACGGCCTGCGCGCCCAGCCGCATCGCGCCGCCGCCGAAGAAGTGCAGGATGGCAAAGCCCGTGAGCCCGAGGGCCGCGCCCAGCACGGCGCCGGTCAGCACGTTCAGGGCCAGCAGGCCGCCGAGCGCGGCCCAGATCACGGCCCCGGCCTCGCGTCTGAAGGGCTGTCCGTTGGCGCCGGCGCCAGCGGCCGCAACGCGCGCCACGCGCCCGCCACCCCGGCCAGCGCCACCGAGGCCGTGGCCAGGTACAGGAACGGCGCCAGCGGCAGGCGGGACTGCTCGGACTTGAGGTTGAGCTGCGCGGTGAAGGCGCTGATGGCCCAGGCCTCGCGCAGGAAGAGCAGGCAGAAGGCCACGAGCACCGCCTGCGCCGCGACGAAGAGCAGCCGCGCCGGCAGGCCCCGCAGCCGCTCGGAGACCAGCGTGACGCGGATGTGTGCCTCACGCAGCACGGTGGCCGGCAGGAGGGTGAACACCGCCACCGTCATCAGCAGGCCCGACAGTTCTTCCGTGAAGGAAAACGGCCGGCCCCAGCCGTAGCGCATCACCACCGCCGCCAGCACGAGGACGAAGATGCCGGCCAGCGCCGCGGCGCCGACGGCCGCCAGGGCCCCGGCCAACAGGCGCAGGCCGGACTCCAGCAGGTCGAGCGAGGCGGCGCCGCGCAGGCGCCACCGGGCAGGCGATCGGCGTAGGGCAGGCACGTTGAGGTCAGGATGTGCCTGGGCGGCCGGGCGGGACGGACACCCAGGGCGGGTCAGGTCTGCGCCAGCGCCGCAGCGCGCTGGCGCTCGCCCGGGATCACTTCGGCAGTGCGTCGAGGATGCGCTGGCGGTAGGCCGTGGCGTCGCCGCCGGTCTCCTTCGCCAGCACGTCCCAGGTCGTCAGCGCCGAGTTGCGCAGCGCCGTGCGGTCGGCCGCGGACAACGCCGGGTGCCAGGTCACGCCCTGGCTGACCAGCTTCTCACGTGCGGCCTTCTCGGTGGCCACGTCGCCGTCGAAGTTGAAGCTCACGCGCTCGAGCTCGGTCACCGCGTCCTGGAAGCCCTTCTTCAGGTCGGCCGGCAGTGCCGCCCACTTGGCCTTGTTCGCCATCAGCGCATAGGGCACCGGCGGGAAGGGGAAGCCGGTGGGCGTGACGTGCTTGGCCACCTCCTGCAGCGAGATCGAGTTGGCAAAGCGCGGCGCATACAGCGCGCAGTCCACCACCCCGGTCTGCAGCGCGGCGTAAAGCTCGTTCTGCGGCACGATCTGCGCGGCCACGCCCAGGCGCTTGAAGGTCTCGATCTGCTCGCGGCTGCCCACACGCAGCTTCTTGCGCTTGAGCTCATCCAGCGTGCGCACCGGTTCGCGGCAGAACAGCGTGGCGTCGACCATCGAGAACCCGAGGTAGCCCGGCACCTCGACGTTGGCCTTGTTCAGCGCCTCTTTCATCACCGCCTTGAGCGCGGGCAGCGCCTTCAGGTGCTCCTCGGCCGTGGACACCAGGCCGTAGACATAGAGGTTGGCCAGTGCCGGCGCGTCGCGCCCGAGGAAGGGCGGCCAGATGAATCCGAGCTCAGGCGTGCCCACCTGCATGAAGCGCAGGGCATCGGCGTCCTTCAGCCCCAGCGCGCCGCCCTCGGAGACCGAGATCTTCATCTTGCCGCCGGTGCGCTTGTCGACGTCCGCTGCGAAAGCGCGGATGTGCGCCGACTCAGGCCGCGTCGGCGCGTAGCTGTTGTTGAACTTCCACTCGACCTGGGCCTGAGCCGCTGTGCACGCGCCGAGGACGACCAGTGCCGCCGAGACCGACCGCAGCAGGGGGCGAAGGAGCTTCATCGGGGACCTCTCCATGAGGGTGAGCCAAAGGGAGTCGGAAGTATGACACCGCGCCTCGGGGCGGCTGCACGCAAGCCGGCTTGTGCACCTTGGCGAAACGACGACGCGCTGGCGGCTGCGCGAGGGCATCACCGGCCGCTGCGCCGGCCGAATGCCCTGGCCTGCGCCTTTCGGTCGGCGTCGATAAACTGGCTCGCGTTGGGCAGCGCAGGCCGACCACACGCGCAAGGTACGCGGCTTGTCGGCCTGCAGGCTCGCCCAGGAAACAGGAGCACCGATGAACTGGCTGGACACCTCGATCATGCGCACCCGCGGCCTGGCGCAAGGCCGCACGCCCGACACCCATGAACTGACCGAAGCCCGGCAGGGCAAGTACCACTACACCATCGGCCCGTATTCCGAGCCGGTGCTGCAGGTCCGGCCCGGCGATCGCGTCGTCGTCGAGACGCGGGACGCCTTCGAGGGCGCCGTCAAGACCGAGCAGGATCTGCCGTCGCGCGTGCTGCGCATGCCCTTCGTCAACCCGCAGAACGGGCCGATCATGGTCGAGGGTGCCGAGCCGGGTGACGTGCTGGCGGTCTACATCGAGCACATGGCGCCACGCGGGCCCAACCCGCGCGGCACTTGCGCGATGATCCCGCAGTTCGGCGCCCTCAGCGGGACGAGCTTCACCGCCTTGCTGGCGGAGTCCTTGCCCGAGATCGTGCGCAAGATCGACGTCGACGAGAAGGGGGTGTACTGGAGCAAGCGCGTCACGCTGCCCTACCGCCCGCACATCGGCACGCTGAGCTGCAGCCCCGAGATCGACAGCATCAACACGCTGACGCCAGACGCGCACGGCGGCAACATGGACCTGCCCGACATGGGCCCCGGCAGCATCACCTACCTGC
>JBMTXX010000003.1:0-41116 GCA_049453935.1 Rubrivivax sp. | reverse complement strand
GTGTCCCAGCGGCCGCCGCCGGCGGCCTGCACATCGCCGTAGAACTGGTCGACCAGCGCCGTCACCGGCACGGTGGCGCCGTTGCGCCGGGCTTCGTCGAGCACGAGCCCCAGATCCTTGCGCATCCAGTCGACGGCGAAGCCGAAGTCGAAGCGGTCCTCGACCATCGTGCGGCCGCGGTTGTCCATCTGCCAGCTCTGTGCCGCCCCCTTGCCGATGACTTCGAGCACCAGCGGCATGTCGAGCCCGGCGCGCTGGCCGAAGGCGATGGCCTCCGACAAGCCCTGCAGCAGCCCGGCGATCGCCGTCTGGTTGACCATCTTGGCCAGTTGGCCGGCGCCGCTGGCGCCGATGCGGGTGACCGCCCGCGAGAACGCGCTCGCCACCGGCTTCATCGCTTCGAAAGGTTCGACGTCGCCGCCGCACATGACGGTCAGCGCCCCGTTGACGGCGCCTGCCTGACCGCCGGAGACCGGCGCATCGACGAAGTGCAGGCCGCTCGCGCGGGCAGCCGCGTAGAGCTCGCGGGCGACTTCCGCTGACGCCGTCGTGTGGTCGACGAAGACCGCGCCGGCCGGCATCGCCGCAAAAGCGCCTTCGGCGCCCCGCGTGATGGCCCGCAGGTCGTCGTCGTTGCCCACGCAGGCGAAGACGAACTCGGCGTTGCGCACGGCCGCTGCGGGTGTCGGGGCGCACGCGCCACCGTACTCGGCCACCCAGGCCTGTGCCTTCGAGGCGGTGCGGTTGTAGACGGTCACCTGGTGGCCGGCACGTGCGAGATGGCCGGCCATCGGGTGGCCCATCACGCCCAGGCCGAGAAAGGCGCATCGGCGCGCGGGGGTTGGTTCGTAGTGTCTTGCAGTCATGGACGTCCGCCGGAATCGGATGAAAAAGGGATGGCGCAGCGCCAAGGGTACCGCAGCCGCATCACGGCGGGGCACCCGGCCGCTGCCGGTAGCCGGTTCATGCCGGGAAGTTCTCGGGGTTGCGCGCCTTCGAGCGGGCCTCGATCGGGGTGATCCGACCCTGGCGCACCAGTTGCGCCAGGCTCTGGTCCAGCGTCTGCATGCCGTGCGCCTGACCGGTCTGGATCGCCGAGTACATCTGCGCGACCTTGTTCTCGCGGATCAGGTTGCGCACCGCCGGCGTGCCCACCAGGATCTCGTGTGCGGCGACCCGGCCTGCGCCGTCGGCCGTGCGGCAAAGGGCCTGCGAGATCACCGCCACCAGGCTTTCGGAGATCATCGTGCGCACCATCTCCTTCTCGCTGCCAGGGAAGACGTCGACGATGCGATCGATGGTCTTGGCCGCGGAGCTCGTGTGCAGCGTGCCGAACACGAGGTGCCCGGTCTCGGCGGCGGTGATGGCCAGCCGGATGGTCTCCAGGTCGCGCATCTCGCCCACCAGGATGACGTCCGGGTCCTCGCGCAGTGCGGCGCGCAGCGCGTTGGCGAAGCTCAGCGTGTGCGGGCCGACCTCGCGTTGGTTGACCAGGGATTTCTTGCTGTCGTGGACGAACTCGATCGGGTCCTCGACCGTCAGGATGTGGCCGTGCTCGGTGTCGTTGCGGTGGTCGACCATGGCCGCCAGCGTCGTGCTCTTGCCAGAGCCCGTGGGGCCGGTGACCAGCACCAGCCCGCGCGGACGCATCGCGAGCTCGCCGAACAGGGCCGGCGCGCCGATCTGCGCCAGCGTCAGCACCTGGCTCGGGATGGCGCGGAACGCAGCCCCCGCGCCACGCCGTTGGTGGAAGGCGTTGACCCGAAAGCGCGACAGGCCCTGCACCTCGAAGCTGAAATCGGCCTCCAGCGTCTGCTCGTAGGTCTTGCGTTGGGGGTCGCTCATGACGTCCTGGATCATCGCCAGGACCTGCGCGTGGTCGAGCGGCTCGACGTTCAGCCGCCGGATGTCGCCGTGGACCCGGATCATCGGCGGCAATCCGGCCGACAGGTGCAGGTCCGAGGCCTTCTGTCGGACCGAGAACGCCAGCAGTTGGGTGATGTCCATGCGTACAGCGATAAGCTTCAGGGATTATGACGATGCAAGACCCAAGTCCCGCAGGTGGGCAACTCCAGGTATCTACCGAAGGAGCCGTCGAAGCGCTGCTTTCACGTTTGGCGGCGGTGCGCGAGCGGATCGTGCGCGCCTGCGACGCGGCGGGACGGCCTGCCGGGGCGGTGCGGCTGCTGGCGGTCAGCAAGTTGCAGAGCGCCCAGGCGGTGCGCACCGCTTGCCTGGCCGGCCAGCAGGCCTTCGGTGAGAACTATGTGCAGGAGGCGCTGGACAAGATCGCCGAACTGGCAGACCTGCGCGAGCAGATCGAGTGGCACCTGATCGGGCCGCTGCAGAGCAACAAGACCCGGCAGGCCGCCGAGGCCTTCGACTGGGTGCAGTCGGTGGACCGGCTGAAGATCGCCCAGCGGCTGAACGAGCAGCGCCCTGCGTCGCTGGCGCCGCTGAACGTGTGCCTGCAGGTCAACGTCAGTGCGGAATCCAGCAAGAGCGGGCTGGCGCTGTCGGAGGTTCCGGCGGTGGCCCACGCCGTGGCGGCACTGCCGCGGCTGCGGCTGCGCGGCCTGATGGCCATACCCGAGCCTGCCGCCGGATGGGCGGCCCAGCGGCTGCCGCACCGCCAGATGCACGAACTGTTCGGCGCGCTGCGCGCGCAGGGGCTGGCACTGGACACGCTGTCGCTGGGCATGAGCGACGACCTCGAAGCGGCCGTTCACGAGGGCTCGACGATGGTGCGTGTGGGCACCGCGCTTTTCGGCGCGCGGCCTCCTCGCGCTTGAGTGTCGTGCCGGGCCGGCGCCCGGCCGGGCGGGGTCTGTACCCAGGCCGAAGACCCTGGTCTTGACTCAAATGCATTGGTGCAAATAAAATTTGGATCCGGATGACGTCATGTCGTCCGTCGTCCCGGAACCCTGTGCCCCCGCGGGGCACGTCCTCGGCCACGCCATTCCAGGCGCCTGCCGGGGGTTCCTGATCCCTGGCGCGCCTTGCGCCTGCGGGCCGAAGGCCTGCGACCGAACTGGAGGATGACCATGAAGAAACACACCGCCCTGGCGCTGGCTGCGCTGCTGTCGACGACCCTGAGTGCGCAGGCGCAGAACTGCGGCCGCGTCACCGTGGCCAGCATGAACTGGCAGTCGGCCGAGGTGCTCGCCGAGGTCGACCGTTTCATCCTCAGCCGTGGCTACGGCTGCCGCGTGGAAGTCGTGCCGGGTGACACCATGCCCACGCTGACCTCGATGATGGAAAAGGGCGAGCCGGACGTTGCGCCCGAGGCCTGGATCAACGCCGTGCGCGAGCCGCTGGACGCGGCGGTGAAGTCCGGACGCCTGCACTACGCAGCGCAGTCGTTGCCCGACGGCGGCGTCGAAGGATGGTGGATCCCGAAGTACATCGCCGACAAGCACCCCGAGATCAAGACCATCGAAGACGCGCTGAAGCGTCCGGACCTGTTCCCCACCGCCGAGTCGCGGGGCAAGGGGGGCGTGCACAACTGCCCGTCAGGCTGGAACTGCCAGCTTTCCACCGGCAACGCCTTCAAGGCCTGGGGCGCCGCCGACAAGGGCTTCGTCCTCGTGGACACCGGCTCGGCCGCCGGCCTGGACGGCTCGATCGCCAAGGCCTACGAGCGGCGCCAGGGTTGGCTGGGCTACTACTGGGCGCCCACTGCCATCCTGGGCAAGTACGAGATGATGAAACTCGATGCTGGTGTGCCACACGACCCGGCGCAGTGGAACGGCTGCAACGCCAAGGCCGATTGCGCCGACCCGAAGAAGACCGACTGGGCGAAGTCGCTGGTCTACACCGTCGTCACCGACCGCTTCAAGAAGGCGGGCGGGCCGGCCTACGACTACCTGACGCGCCGGGGCTGGAGCAACCAGACGGTGGGTTCGCTGATGGCCTGGATGACCGACAACCAGGCCACCGGCAAGGACGGCGCGCTGCACTTCCTGAAGTCCAGCCCGCAGGTCTGGGAAGCCTGGGTCACGCCCGAGGCTGCGAGCAAGATCCGGGCCGCGCTCTGACGTCGATGGGGCCCTGCGACAGCGGGGCGCCCTGAAGTGACCGGCGAGTCCGGCGGCACCGCCGCACTCGCCGCGTCGTTCGTTTCCACATCGACGGAGGCACGCGATGGAATGGATCGAAACCTTCCCCGCCATGGGGTCGGACACGTTGCGTGAACTGAAGAAGGCCATCGACGGAGGCTTTCGTGCGTTCACGCGGGAATACGGGGAGTTCTGGGAGCGAATGTTCGATCCCTTGCGCAACTTCCTGGTGGGTGCCGAGGACCTGTTGCTCGCCACGCCCTGGCCCATCGTCATCCTGGTGGTTCTGGGCGTGGCGTGGCTGGCCACACGCAACTGGCGCATCGTTGCCGGCACGGCGGTCACGCTGCTGCTGATCGGCTGGTTCGGCATGTGGGAGGACACCATGCGCACGGTGTCGATGATCCTGGTGGCCACGCTGGTGGCGCTGGTCATCGGCCTGCCCATCGGCATCCTGATGAGCCGCCATGACGGCGTGCAGCGGGTGGTGGCGCCGGTGCTCGACGTGATGCAGACGATGCCGAGCTTCGTCTACCTGATCCCGGTGGTGATGCTGCTGGGCATCGGCAAGGTGCCTGGGCTGATCGCGGTGGTGATCTACGCGATCCCGCCGGTGATCCGCTTCACCAACCTGGGCATCCGTCTGGTGGCGGCCGACATGCTCGAGGCGGCCGATGCCTTCGGCTCTTCGGCGCTGCAGAAGCTCTGGAAGGTGCAACTGCCGCTGGCGCTGCCCACCATCATGGGCGGGATCAACCAGACCATCATGCTGGCGCTGTCCATGGTGGTCATCGCCTCGATGATCGGCGTGCAGGGGCTGGGCCAGCCGGTGCTCAAGGCGATCTCCAACCAGTACTTCACGCTGGGTGTGTTCAACGGCATGGCCATCGTCGGGATTGCAATCGTCTTCGATCGCATCTCGCAGGCCTACGGCAAGCGCCTGCAAAGGCATCTGGAGGTGAGCCATGGCTGACGCTGTCCTGAGAGCCTCGATGGCCACGAGCATGGCTGCACCGACCCCACGTGAGTTCCCGGCCGGTGCAGTTGCATCCGACACCCGTGCGGTGGCGACCTCGGCGGTGGGGGTGTCCATCCGCGGCCTGTACAAGGTCTTCGGTCCCACGCCCGAGCGCGTGATGCCTCTGGTGCACCAGGGCGTGTCGAAGGACGAATTGCGCAACGTCCATGGCCACGTGCTGGGCCTGCGCGACATCCATCTCGACATGAAGCCCGGGGCGATTCAGGTCGTCATGGGCCTGTCAGGCTCGGGCAAGAGCACGCTGATCCGGCACATCAACCGGCTGATCGACCCCACGGAAGGCCTGGTGCGGGTGGGCGAGCACGACGTCACCGCACTGTCGGCGCGCGCGTTGCGTGAATTCCGCCGCCAGTCGACCGCCATGGTCTTCCAGCGCTTCGCGCTGTTCCCGCACGCCACGGTGATGGAGAACGTGCAGTTCGGCCTTGAGATCAAGGGTGTGCCCCGGCGCCAGCGCCGTGAGCAGGCGGCACGCTGGGTCGAGCGTGTGGGTCTGGCGGGCTACGAGGACAGCTACCCGAACCAGCTGTCCGGCGGCATGCAGCAGCGCGTCGGGCTGGCCCGGGCCCTGGCCAACGACGCGCCGGTGCTGCTGATGGACGAGGCCTTCTCGGCGCTGGACCCGTTGATCCGGCACGACATGCAGTCGGTCCTGCTGGACCTTCAGCAGGAGATCGGCAAGACCATCGTCTTCATCACCCACGACCTGGACGAGGCCTTGCGGCTGGGCGACCACATCGCGATCCTGCGCGACGGACAGATCGAGCAGGTGGGCACCGGCCAGCAGATCGTGCTGCAGCCGGCCAACGACTACATCGCCAGCTTCGTGCGCGACGTCAATCGAGGGCGGGTGATCCGCTGCCGCACGCTGGTGCGCCCTGGGCCGGCCGTGGCCGGGCCGCAGGTCGAGGCCGGCCTCGTCATCGAGGAGGCCGCGCGGCTGCTCAGCAGCCAGGGCCTGGAGGCCGCGAATGTCGTCAGCGCCAAGGGAGCGCACCTGGGTGTGGTGACGATGTCGGACATCGTCGCCGCGATGGTGCCGCCGCGGGCCGAGCGCTGATGCGCCAGCGTGAAGGGGAGGAGGCCCGGCCCGAGGCCGGTCTCGTCCCCGGACGCTCTCAGTTCAGGTACATGCCCAGATAGCGCCGCCCGCGGCTGACCACCGCAGGGTCCGGGCAGGCGTCGAACCATTCGACCAGTTGCTGGCGGGCCTTCTCGCGCCATTCGCCCTTGTCACGCAGCACCACTTCGAGCAGTTCGTCGAAGGCGGCGTTGAAGTCGCCCTCCCAGACCCGGATCGCCGCGAGCGCGAAACGGGCGTCGAAGTCCTTGCGGTCGGCGGCGATGCGGGCCTGCAACTGCGCGGCGTCACCGGGCGGGCGGTTGCGCGCGAGTTCGATGCGCTTGACCAGCCCGGCGTGCCGGTCCTTGCGCTGGTCGGCCGGGACGGCGTCCAGCAGGCTGGCGGCCTCGTCCAGATCGCCACGTGCGGTCAAGCGGTCCGCCAGGTCCATCAGCACGGCGGCGTTGCGCGGCTCGTAGGCCAGCGCCTCGCGCAGCAGTGCCTCGGCGGTCTGCTCGTCCGGGGCCTCGGCGGCTTCCTGGCGCAGCTGCTCGGCTTCCGAGACCTGCGGGCCGAGGTGCTTGTCGAGGAACTTGCGCACCGCGCCCTCGGGCTGCGCACCCATGAACTGGTCCACCGGCCGCCCGCCGACGAACAGCACCACCAGCGGGATGCTGCGGATCTGCAGCGCTGCCGAGATCTGCGGCGCTTCGTCGGTGTTGAGCTTGGCCAGCACGAAGCGCCCGCCGTACTCCTGGGCCAGCTTCTCCAGCACCGGCTTCAGGTTGCGGCAGGGCCCGCACCACGGCGCCCAGCAGTCCAGCAGCACCGGCACGTCGAGCGAGCGCTCGAGCACGGTCTGGCGGAAGTCGGCCTCGGTGACGTCGAAGGAGAAGCTCGAGGCGGCGGCGCCTGCCGCAGGGGCCTGGGGCGGCGGGCTGGAGAAGGAGGGAAAGGTGGCCACGGTCGGGTCGGACTCCGTAAGGTCGCGCAAGGGCTCGGGCCTGCGTAAGCTGCACTGGCCGGGCCGCTGCATCGGTGAGGATCAGCGCGTATCGTAAGCCGTGGCGCCTCTTTCCGGCGCAGGCGCCGCGCTGCGAGCGTCGCGGCTCCATGCCAGCGTGCGCCCAGGCCCCTTGGCGCTCAGGGATACAGGCCCCGCATCTCGCGCGCCCCGAGGATGCGCTCGCAGGCCACGACGTAGGCGGCGGTGCGCAAGGAAATCTGCAGCCGCTCGGCCGTCTCCCAGATGGCGCGCAGCGCGCCGATCAGGATCTTGTCCAGCCGCACGTGGATCTCCTCCTCGGTCCAGAAGAAGCTGCTGAAGTCCTGCACCCATTCGAAGTAGCTGACCGTCACGCCGCCGGCATTGCAGATGACGTCGGGCACGACGAGGATGCCGCGGTCGTGCAGCACGTCGTCGGCCTCGGGCAGGGTCGGCCCGTTCGCGCCTTCCAGCACCAGCCGCGCGCTCAGACGCTGCGCCCGATCGGCGGTGATCTGCCCCTCCAGTGCCGCCGGCACCAGGATGTCGCACGGCACGTCCCAGAAGGCTTCGTCGGGCAGGGCCTGCGCGCCGGCGAAGCCACGCAGGCAACCGGCCTGTCGGACATGGGGCATCAGGTCGCCGAAGTCGATGCCGGCCTCGCGGTAGAGGGTGCCCGAATGGTCCTGCAGGGCGACCACGCGCGCACCGGCCTGCTGGAACAGCTCCGCCGCGGCCGAGCCGACGTTGCCGAAGCCCTGCACCGCCACCCGCGCGCCGTCCAGCGGCAACCCACAGCGCCGGGCGGCCTCGCGCCCGGTGACGAAGACGCCGCGGCCCGTGGCCTTCACGCGCCCGAGCGAACCCCCGAGCTGCACCGGCTTGCCGGTGACCACCCCGGTGGCCGTGCCGCCGACGTTCATCGAGTAGGTGTCCATCATCCAGGCCATGACCTGGGCGTTGGTGTTGACGTCGGGGGCCGGGATGTCCTGCTGCGGGCCGATGATCAGGCCGATCTCGCTGGTGTAGCGACGCGTGAGCTTTTCGAGTTCGCGCTCCGACAGGAGGGAGGGCTCGACCCGGATGCCGCCCTTGGCGCCGCCGTAGGGCAGGTTCACCGCGGCGTTCTTGATGCTCATCCACCCCGCCAGGGCCATGACCTCCTCGAGCGTGACGTCGGGGTGGTAGCGCACACCGCCTTTGCCGGGGCCGCGTGTCAGGGAGTGCTGGACCCGGTAGCCCTCGAAGTGCGCAATCGTGCCGTTGTCCATCTCGATGGGCACGTCGACGATGAGCGCGCGCTTGGGCCGGCGCAGCGTCTCGGCCCAGCGCGACAGCCGGCCCAGGTGGGGCAGCACGCGGTCGACCTGCGCAAGGTAGGTCGACCAGGGGCTGCCCGGGCGCGGTGTGATGTAGGACGGGGGCGATCCCGGCGTCGGGTCGGGGATGCGCTGAGCATGGTCGGTCATGGCGGGCAGGCCGCTGGCGCGGCGAGAGCACAGGCTGGACGCAGAGTCTGCCGTGTGATCGCCCCCGTGTGCAGACCCATGCGCAAGTCGCATGGACAGCGCCGCACGAGGCATCGGCCACGAAGGCCTGTGGTCTGTGGTCTGTCGTCTGTGCGAGGCCGCCAGGCCCGGATTCAGCCGGTCCCGGTATCCCACTGGAAGCGGCAGGTCGCCCGTTCACGGCTGCCTTCGATCAGGCGCGCGTTCGGCTCGTCGGTCTGCGCGATCCACTGGCGGGCCTGGGCTTCGGTGCGCCCGAAGTGCCTGTGGCGCCCGAGCAGCCAGGCCAGACGCTGGGCCGGCGGCGTGTCGACGTACCAGACCTCGTGCAGCAGCGGTGCCACGCCGGCCCAGGCGCCCATGTCGAGCAGCAGGTAGTTCCCCTCGACCAACAGCAGGCGCCGATCGGGCGCGATCGCGATGGCGCCGGCGATGGGCTCCTCGATCTCGCGTCGGAAGGCCGGTGCGTAGACGACCTCACTTGCGCGAGGCTGGCGCAGGCGCTGCAGCAGGGAGACGAAGCCGGCGGCATCGAAGGTGTCGGGTGCGCCCTTGCGCTGCGCCCGCCCCAGCCGCTCCAGCTCGGCTTGCGCGAGATGGAAGCCGTCCATCGGCACCACCTGCGCGAGCGCGCCATGGTGCGCCTGCAGCGCAGCGGCCAGCGTGGACTTGCCGGCCCCGGGCGGGCCCGCCAGACCGAGCAGGACGCGCTCGTGGGTGTCGAGCAGGCGGGTGACGCGTGCCAGCCAGGCGGCGGGTACAGACGGATGCGCGGTGTTCATGGCGGCATCATCGCCCGGCGCCCGGCGCCCGGCTGTGCGCAGGCAGCTTCTCAGGGGTGGTCTGCCGCCAGCCCCCACCGCGGCACCACCTGCGGATTGACCCGGTGCGTGGGCCAGTGGCCGCGCAGCACCTGCGCGGCGTGCTGCGCGCCGCGTACCTTGGAGTCGATCGAGGATTCGACCGAGCTGCCGGCGCAGTGCGGAGTGCAGATCACGTTGTCCAGCGCCAGCAAGGGGTGGTCGGCGGGGGCGCCGGGCGGCTGGAAGACGTCGATGCCCTCGAAGACGTCGAGCGCCGCAGCGGCCTCGGGGTGCGCGCGCAGGTGTTCGACCAGCGCTGCTTCGTCGAAGATCGCGCCGCGTGCGGTGTTGACGATCTGCACGTCCGGTCGCATCCGCGCCAGTTCGCGCGCGCCGATCAGGTGCCGGGTCTCGGGCGCCAGCGGCAGGTGCAGCGACAGGAAGTCGCTGCTGGCGAGCACCTCGTCGAAGCCGACCATGCGCACGCCCAGGCGCTGCGCGGCCTCGCGCCAGGCCTCGGGTCGTCGCGTCCAGGCCTGGACTGTCAGCCCGAAGGCCGAGGCGCGCTGCGCCACGGCCTGCGCGCTCGCGCCGAAGCCCAGCAGCCCCAGCGTGCGCCCGGCCAGACGCCGCACCTTCGGGTCCTGGCGCGCGGTCCACTGGCCGCGGCGCATCGCGGTCTGCATCCACGGCAGGCGACGCGCCAGCGTAAGCAGCAGCACCATGGTGTGGTCGGCCTGCTCGCCCAGGCAGAAGTCGGGTACGTTGCTGACGACGATGCCGGCGGCGGTGGCGGCGGCGATGTCGATGCGATCGGTGCCGGCGCCCAGCCGTGCGATGGTGCGGCAGCGCGTCATGCGTGCGATCAGCGCAGCCGGCACATAGGCGGAGACGACCAGCAGCGCGTCGCAGACCGCCGCGCAGGCATGCAGTTCGGCCTCGTCGCGGCCTTCGATCTCTAAGAGGTGGGCACCGGCCTCGGCCAGCGCCTGACGCTCGCCCGACTCGACGGGGTAGGTCTGCGCGTTCAGGCGCAGGGCGGTCCAGCGGGCGGTGGGCGTGTCCATGCGGGTAGATGCTGAGGCGCGCTGTGGCGTTGGTGTTCGCTTCGGCTTTCGCTTTGGCGTGGCGAGGCGTGGCGGTACGGGACGGGACGATCCGACAGGCCCTTTTCTACAGAGCCCGGCTAGGCGTCCATCCCGCCCTTGGTGAACTCACGCACCCATCGCCCGTCCCACAGCGAGGGAAAGGCGTGCTGGACGAAGGGGTGGCGCGCGATCTCGGCGTCATCCAGTGTGATGCCCAGGCCGGGACGGTCGGGCAGGTGGTAATAGCCGTCACGGCCCGGCTGCCAGCCGCCCACCAGCGCGGCGCGCCAGGGCGCGTCGAAATCGCCGAAGTTCTCCTGCACCATGACCTGTGGCGTCGCCCAGCCGAAGTGCACCGCCGCGCACAGGGCCACCGGGCCGATGGAGCAGTGCGGCGCCATGCGCAGGTCGTGCGCCTCGCACAGCGCGGCGATCTTGCGTCCCAGGCCCAGGCCGCCGCAGTGCGCGAGGTCGAGCTGCACGACGTCGCAGGCGCGCATGGCCGCCAGCCGGGCGAAGTCCTCGAGCGTGTACAGGCGCTCGCCGGCGGCCATCGGGAAAGGCAGGGCCTGCCGCACCTCGCGCAGCTGTTCCAGGCTGTTGGGCGTCACGGGCTCCTCGTACCAGGCGGGGTCGAAGCGCGCGAGCCGGCGGCCCATCTCCACCGCCGAGCGCACCGACAGCCGCCCGTGGACCTCGATCATCAGCTGCACTTCGGGGCCGACCGCCTCCCGCACGGCCGCGACCACGGCCTCGGCGTGGTCGGCTTCCGCCGGTGTGAGGTGCTTCCAGGCCTGGCCGAACGGGTCGAACTTCAGCCCGCGGTAGCCGCGCGCGACGACCTCGACCGCCTTGCGCGCGTAGTCCTGCGCGGTGACCGCGCCGCCATACCAGCCGTTGGCGTACATCGGCAGCGCCTCGCGCGCACGGCCGCCGAGCAGCCGCCACACCGGCTGGCCGCAGGCCTTGCCGACGAGGTCCCAGCAGGCGATCTCCAGCGCGCTGATCGCGGTCATGACCGTGCTGCCGCCCTGGTACTGGTCGCGGATCATCTCGCCGAAGGTGCGCTCGATGTCGAAGGGGCAGGTGCCCAGCACGCGCGCCTCGGCCCATTCGTGGATCAGGGTGCGCACCGTTTGCTCCTGCCACTCCAGCGTGGCCTCGCCGATGCCGTGCAGGCCGTCGTCGGTGTGCAGGCGCACGAACAGGTAGTTGCGCAGGCCGCAGTTGGCCATCAGCGTCTCGACGCGGACGATCTTCACGCGTGCGTCTCCGGGCTTTCCAGGCGGCGGCGCAGGGCCTGCAGCCAGCGTGCGGCGGTCGCGCCGTCGATGGCGCGGTGATCCACCGACAGCGTCACGCCCAGCACCTCGCCCACGGCCAGCGCGCCGTCGCGCACCACCGGTTGCTGCACCACCTGACCCACAGCCAGGATGCCCACCTGCGGCGGCTGCAGGATGGCGCTGAAGCGCCGCACGCCATGGCCGCCGAGGTTGGAGACCGCAAAACCCCCGCCGCGGCTGCTGCCCTGGGGCAGCGGCCCCTGGGAGGCGCGGGCGCGGGTGTCGCGCAGCCACTGCGAGATCGCGGGCGCCGGCAGGCCGGCCGCCTGCCGCAGCACCGGCATCAGCAGCGTGCCGTCGACGTCCATCGCCACCGACAGATCGACCTGCGCATGCTGCACGAGGCGATCGCCCTGCAGCCAGGCGTTCAGCGCGGGCTCGTCCTGCAGCGCCAGTGCCACCGCGCGCAGCACGCAGGCCCCCACCGACGGCACGGGCTCGCCCCGACCGGCACGGGCGGCGCGCACGGCCATCATCGGGCCGGCATCCAGGTCGGCCTCGAGGTAGAAGTGCGGGGCCTCGCGCATCGCGTCCGACATGCGCCGGGCGATGGCGCGTCGCACCGGCGACATCGGCAGCACCTGCGAGCCGGGCGGGGCCTCCCAGGCGCTATCCGCCTGGCCGGACTGCGGCACCCGCGCCGCCGGCGCATCCAGCGCCGCCTGCACGTCGGCGCGGACGATGCGACCGGCGGGCCCGCTGCCGCGCAGGCCTTGCAGTGACAGGCCGGCCGCCCGGGCCAGTGCACGCGCTGCCGGGGAGGCGAACAACCGCGCCGGGGCCGTGGCGGCGGACGACAGGGCGTGAGGGAGATCGGGCATGTCCATCCCCTCAGGCCGGCTGGATGATGGCGATCTGCTGGCCCATCTTGACGACCGTGCCCTCGCTCTCGATCTGGTGCGCCAGCGTGCCGTCGCAAGGGGCTTCGACCTCGACGATGGCCTTGTCGGTCTCGATCTCGACAACGGTCTCGCCGGCCCGGACCGCGTCGCCCACCTGCTTGAGCCAGCGCACCAGGGTGCCTTCGCTGACGGTCAGGTCGCCGAAGGGCATGGTCAGCGGCTCGCCTGGGGGCAGGGCCGGCGCGCTGGCCGGCGCCGCGGCATCGGTGTTCGGGGCCGTGGTCGCCGAGGGGGCCGTCTCCGCTGCGGCGGCAGTGGTGGCGATCGCCGCGCTGGCTACGGTCGCCGGTGCGATGACGCTCACCCCACCGCGCATACGTCTGGGCGCCGGCGCCAGCCCCCGCACGAGGTCGTCGACCGCCGCCTCGATGCGCTGCGCGTTGACCAGCATCGCCCGTTCCAGCGACGGCGCGAAGGGGTGGGTCATCGCGTCGGTGTGCAGCCGCGCCACGGGCGCGTCCAGGTGGTCGAAGGCGAGTTCCTGCATCGCCTGGCCGAGTTCGGCGCCCACGCCGCACATCGACCAGCCCTCGTCGACCACCAGCAGGCGCCCGGTGCGGCGCACGCTGTCCGCCACCGTGTCGACGTCCAGAGGCTGGATGGTGCGCAGGTCGATCACCTCGCATTCAACGCCGCGGCGGGCCAGGGCCTCGGCGGCGCTCAGCGCCAAGCCCACCATCTGGCCGGCGGCGGCGATGGTGGCGTCGCGCCCCGGGCGGGCGATGCGGGCCACGCCGAAAGGCACGTAGTGGTCACCCAGCGGCACCTCGCCCTTGCTCGCGAACAGCGCCTTGCTCTCCAGCATCAGCACCGGATCCCCGGCGCGCAGCGCGGTCTTCATCAGGCCCTTGGCGTCGGCCGGGTTCGACGGCACGCACACCACGAGGCCGGGCACGTGCGCCCACACCGGGTGGTACATGCCGCTGTGGTGCGGCCCGGCCGAGCGCACGGCACCGGCGCCCACGCGCACCACCATGGGCGCGTTCATCTGGCCGTTGCTCATGTAGCGCAGCTTGGCCGCCTGCAGCACGATCTGGCCGGCGGCCTCGAAGAGGAAGTCGGCGAACATCAGGTCGGCCACGCAGCGCACGCCGGCGGCCGAGGCGCCGACGCTGGCGCCGGTGAAGCCGAGCTCGGAGATCGGCGTGTCGATCATCCGCGTCGCGCCGAACTCCTTGAACAGGTTCTTGGTGTGGGCGAAGGTGCCGCCGCGCTCGCCCGTGCCCTCGCCGAAGTAGATCAGGTGCGGGTTGGCGCGCATCTCCTCGGCGATGCCGTCGCGCACCGCGTCGAGCCAGCCCTGCGTCTGCGTGGCCGCGGTGGCGCCAGGCGCCGATTGAGCTTCGGCCGGGTTCAGCGGCTGGGCGTGGATGTGGCGGTCGACCGTGGCCGGGTCGGGCTCGGGCGAACGGCGGGCGAACTCGATGGCGTGGTCGACGACGGCCCGAACACGCGTCTCCATGGCTTCCAGGGCCGCGGCGTCCGCCAGGCCCAGCGGCTCGATCCACTCCTGGCGCGCGCGCAGCAGCGGGTCACGGTCCAGCCAGACGTTGACCTCCTCCTGCGTGCGGTAGATCCCGGCCACCGGGTCGCCCTCGTGGTGGGCCACGGTGCGGTAGGTCTTGGACTCGATCAGCGTCGGGCCTTCGCCGCGCCGTGCCCGGTCGACCGCCTGCTGCATCGCGCACCACACGGCCACGATGTCGTTGCCGTCCACGGCCACGCCGGGGATGCCGTAGGCCGCCGCGCGGCTGGCGATCTCGGGGTTGCGCGTGACGCTGGCCAGCGGCGTGGCCGTGGCGTAGAGGTTGTTCTCGCAGACGAAGACCACCGGCGCCGACAGCGCGCCGGCGAGGTTGATGCCCTCGTGGAAGGCGGCGTGGTTGCTCGCGCCGTCGCCGAAGAAGGCCACCGCCACGCCGTCCCCGCCCAGGCGCCGCGCCGCCATCCCGGCGCCCACGGCCTGCGGGATGCCCGCGCCGACCAGCCCGTTGGTGCCGAACAGACCGACCGAGCGGTCGTACAGGTGCATCGTGCCGCCGCGTCCGCCGCAGCAGCCGTCGGCCCGGCCGTAGAGCTCGGCCATCAGCGTGTCCGGGTTCATGCCCTTGGCCAGCGCGTGGCCGTGGCCGCGGTGCGTGCTGGTGATCCAGTCGCTGGGCCGCAGGTGGTCGCAGATGCCCACGCCGGTGGCCTCCTCCCCGATGTACAGGTGCAGGAAGCCGGGCGTCTCGCCCTTGCGGCAGGCGGTCTGCGCAGCCTGCTCGAAGCGGCGCAGCAGCAGCATGCGCTCGTACAGGGCCAGCAGGCGCTCGCCGGAAAGGCCCGCGGGCAGGGCGCGCGGCGCGGCCCCGGGAAGGGGTGAAGGTTCAGTGCTCATTCGGGCTCCTGCGGGGCAGGTGACACAACAGTCTGGGGGCCACCGGGCCCGTGGCCGGGCAGGGTGCAGCGCGGCGTGGGGCGCTCACAGCACCCGCCCCGGGTTGAGGATGCCGCGCGGGTCCAGCATCTGCTTCATCTGCCCCATCAGCTCGAGCTCGGTGGGCGTGCGCGACAGGCCGAGATAGGGGCGCTTGAGGCGACCGATGCCGTGCTCGGCCGAGATCGACCCGCCCACGGCGTGCGTGCAGCGATAGACGACTTCGTCGCAGTCGTGCGCGTCGTCGGCGTCGCCGGGCCGGTCGGCCACCGCCAGCAGGTGGATGTTGGAGTCGGCCATGTGGCCGAAGCTCACCAGACGGATGCCCGAGGGCAGTTCCGGCCCGGCCGCGCGCAGCAGGGCGATGGCCTCGGCCATGCGGTCCAGCGGCACCGAGATGTCGTAGCCGTGGACGAAGCCGAAGACGCGCTCGTACTCGTAGACACTCTCGCGCATCGCCCAGAAGCGCGCGCGCTGCGCGCCGGACTCGGCCACCGCGGCATCCACCAGCAGCCCTTGCTCGAACAGCTCAGCCAAGACGGCTTCGAAGGACGCCTTGCCGCCTTCGCCCATGGGCGCTTCGACCAGGATGAGCAGGTCCTGCGGCTCGCTGATCGGGCAGCTCAGGCCCACACGCTGGGTGGCCACCTCGACCATCTCGCGCCACAGGGCCTCGAACACCAGCAGGCCGGCCGGTAGCGCCCGCTCGAGCGCGCGCAGCACCGCCAGGCCCCGCTGCGTGTCTGCCACCGCCAGCAGCGCCGTCTGCACCTGCTGCGGCCGGGCGTGCAGCTGCATCACCACGCGCGTGATCACCCCCAGCGTGCCCTCCGAGCCGATGAACATCTGCGTCCAGTCGTAGCCGGTGTTGTTCTTCAGCATCTTGTTCAGCGAGCGCACCACGCGTCCGTCGGCCAGGACCACCTCCAGCCCGAGGACGTTGCGCCGCGTCATGCCGTAGCGGATGACCTGGTTGCCGCCTGCATTGGTGGCGACGTTGCCGCCGATCGTGCAACTGCCACGCGCGCCCAGGTCGATGCCGCACAGCAGCCCGGCGTCCTCGGCGGCTTGTTGCACCGTCTGCAGCGTCGTGCCGGCCAGCGCGGTGAGGGTGCCGCTGTCGAGATCGATCTCCTCCACGCCGGCGAGCTTCTCGGTCGACAGCACGATCTCGCCGGCTGCCGGGTGGGCCGCGGCGCACAGCCCGGTGCGGCCGCCCTGGGGCACGACGGCCTGACCTTGGGCGTGGCACAGCGACAGCACGGCGCTGACCTCCTCGACGCTGGCCGGCAGCGCCACCGCGCGCGGCCGCACCGGTGCCTGGCGCGCGCTGTCGGCGCAGAAGCGATCGGGGATGGCCTCGCCTTCGAGGAAGCGTCCGGGGCCCAGGCGCTCACGCAAGGCGTCGAACAGGGGGGTGGTCATGCGGTCAACTCCAGTGTGTGGGGCCGGTGTGTGCGCTCGAGGGGCTTCCGGCCTTCGGTTTTCGGGGCGCGCTCAGCGTCCCATCAGACTGGGCAGTGCGGTGCTGAACTGCGGCACCACGGCCAGCAGCACGATCACGCCGATCTGCGCCAGGAAGAACCAGCGCAGTTCGCGCCACAGCACGGTCAGCGTCATCTCGCCGATGCGGCAGGCCACGAACAGCACGATGCCCACCGGCGGCGAGATCAGTCCCATCGTGCACGAGACGATCATCACCATCGAGAACTGCATGTCGTCGATGCCCATCTGGCGCGACAGCGGCAGCAGCACCGGCGCCAGCAGCAGCAGCGCCGGCCCCGCGTCCAGGGCCAGCCCGATGACGAGGAAGGCCACGACGCAGGCCAGCATGAACAGCACCGGCCGTCCCTGGAAGACCTCGAGCAGGCTGCGCGTCCAGTCCTCGATGCCGGCGATGATCAGCACGTAGTTGACGACCTCCACCGTGGCGATCAGCAGGAACAGCCCGGCGGTCAGCCGCGCGGCGGCACGGAAGCAGCCCATCAGCGCGTGCCGGTCTAGCTCGCGGAAGACAAAGACCGAGAGGAACAGCGCATAAGCCGCGGCGATGCCGCCGGCCTCGGTCGGCGTGAAGACGCCCGAGGTCGTGCCGAAGACGATGAAGGCCGGCAGCGTCAGCACCAGCAGGCCCTGGCGCACCGTGCTGCCGCGCTCGCTGCGCGGGATTTCCAGGCTGGTGGGCGGCAACTCCCCGCGCAGCCCCTTGACGAAGACGACCGTCCCGCAGGCCAGTGCCAGCATGACACCCGGCACGATGCCGGCCAGGAAGAGCTTGAGCACCGAGATCTCGGCCACCGCGGCGTAGATGACCATGATGACCGACGGCGGGATGATCGGGCCGATGATGGACCCGGCGGCCACCAGCGCGGCGGCGAAGGCACGGCTGTAGCCTTCCTTGGCCATCGACTTGATGAAGATCTGGCCGAGCGCGGCGATGTCGGCGATGGCCGTGCCGGAGATGCCCGAGAACATCACAGAGGCCGCCACGACCGCGTAGGCGGTGCCGCCGCGGATACGGCCGACGATCAGCGTGGCGAAGCGGATCAGCCGCGTCGAGATGCCGCCGCGCGACATCAGCTCGCCGGCGACGATGTAGAAGGGCGCGGCCAGCAGCACGAAGCTGTCCAGGCCCGCGAACATCTTGGCCGCCATGTTCAGCATCGGCAGCTCTTCGTGCCACAGCGCCACCGCCGCAGACAGCCCGAAGGCGAAGGCGATCGGCAGGCCGGACAGCAGCAGCAGGACCAGGGCGATCGAGACGACGGTCATGGGCGAGGGTGTCCGGGGTGGGGAGGGGCGGGCGTCGGGGCGGTCACAGCACCGGGCGCCCCTGCGCGTCGCGTGGCGCCGGCCTGAAGCTGTCGACGAGCTTGACCAGGGCCACCAGCGTCAGCAGCAGCCCGCCGATCCAGATGGCGGAGTAGATCCAGAACATCGGCAGGCCGGTCGTCGGCGCCGTCTGCATGCCGTTGAGCTTGACGTAGACCACGCCCTGCCAGCACACCACGACACCGAAGGCGGCAGTCAGCGCCTGCAGCCCGGCCTGGTGCCAGGCCTGGAAGCGCGCGTTGGCGATGCCGGTGAACAGGTTCATGTCCAGGTGCTCGTCCAGCCAGCTCGCCGCCGCGGAGCCGAGGAAGGTCATCCACACCGCCAGGTAGCGGATGGCCTCCTCGCTCCACGAGATCGAGTCGCGGAACACGTAGCGCATCACCACCGCTGCCAGGTTCAGCAGGCAGATCGACAGCAGCAGCCAGCCGGCGGCGTGGTCGGCTGCGCGCACGACCAGCCGGATCCATTCACGCATGGTCAGGGACCTCGGGCTTGGAGGAAGGGCGCCAGGGCTGGTGGATGCCCCGGCCCCGACCGACCTCGGCTATCACTCGCCGTAGACGGCGCGGCGAGCTTCCTCGGCGGCGGCCAGCACCTTGTCGACGACGTCCTTGCCGGCCTGCGAGGCGATGAAGTCGATCACCGGCTTCTGCGTCACCTGACGGAAACGATCCTTCTCGGAAGGAGAGTTGACGTAGACCTTGGTGCCGGTGTCCCGGATCTTGTTGATCGCGCCCATCGCGTCGAAGGCCTTGCGCGAGTTCGCCACCGCGGCGTGCAGCCGGGCGCCTTCCTGGATGATCTTCTGGTGGTCGGGCGACAGCGAGCGGAATTTCGCGTCGTTGAAGATGATCAGGTGCATGCCGTAGACGTGCTCGTTCACGCTCATGAACTTCTGCACCTCGTAGAGCTTGCCGTCCAGCACGGTGGTGGCTGCGTTCTCCTGCCCGTCGACGACGTTGGACTTCAGCGCCGGCACCAGCTCCGGCCAGGCGATCGGCGTGGCCGACGCGCCCATGGACTGCATGAACGACACGTAGACCTGGCTCTGCATCGTGCGCATCTTCAGGCCCTTCATGTCTTCCGGGCCCTTGACCTCGCGCACGTTGTTGGTCAGGTTGCGAAACCCGTTCTCAGACAGCGCCAGCGTGCGGATGCCGGTGGCCTTGCGCATGTCTTCGGTCATCTCGCGCATGGCCTTGGAGTTCATGAACTCCCACGCGACGGCTGACGACGGGAACAGGTAGGGGATCTGGAAGGCCTGCATCGGCTTGTAGAAGGAGCCGAGCACCGAGTCGTCGGTGAGCCCGAAGTCCAGCGAGCCGTTCTTGATCTGCTCGGTGACCTGCAGCGAGCCCCCCATCGTGTTGAAGAACAGGCGCACCTGGATGCGGCCGTTGGAGCGGAACTCGATGTAGTCGCGCATCGCCTTGATGCCCAGCGCCATGCCGTCCGTGGCGCTGTCGTTGGCGCCTACGGAGAAGCGCAGCGTGATCTTGTCCTGCGCCAGCACGGCGCCGGCCATCGCCAAGCCGGCGACGGCGCCGACCACCACGTTCCTGAATATCGTCTTGATCATCGGGTTGTCTCCTGTGTCGGGTCCAGCGGGGCGCCGCAGCCTTCGCGGCCCATGAACGGATCTGGTGTCCTTGGGTGCGGCAGTTGTCATGATATGAAGTCGAAGGCGTCGCGCAGTCGGGGTAATCCCGGTGTTTCATTTTGCGAAACACGGCTGTGGACTGGGCGTGTTGCCGGGGCATCGGTCCTGGAAGGATGATGCGCAGTCTGTCATGACTGCACCTACACTGAAGGCAAGATGTTCCAGCCCCAGACCGCCACGCCCGGCCCCGCCGACGCCGACCCCGACACCCGGGCGGTGCGCGCGCGACGCCCCCGCCGTGCACCGCCGGCCTCCGCCGCGGGCGGGCCTGCCGAGGCCGACAGCGCGGCACTGCAGGCCCTGCCGGCGGCCTTGCCACGCCGTGGCGGGCGTCCGCTGTATCGCAGCCTGACCGAGGTGCTCCGTCAGGCCATCGACCAGGGCCGATGGGCGGTCGGGGACGCGTTGCCCAGCGAAGGCGCGATCGGCGCGCGTTTCGGTGTCAGCCGCATCACGGTGCGCCACGCGCTGCAGTTGCTGCAGTTCGAGGGCTATGTCCGCACGCAGCGTGCCCGTCCGGCGGTCGTGCTGCCGGCGCAGTCACGCGCCACCGGCGACACCCGCGCCGACTCGCTGAGCGACCTGATCCAGGGCGCCACGGACGCGCAGATGCTGATGGTCAGCTGGCGGCCCGAGGTCGCACCGGAGGCCGCTGCCATCCTGGGGCTGGCGCTGCAGCAGCCCGTGGCCTGTCTGCGTGGTGTGCTGCGTCGCGAAGGGCAGCGCCTGGCGCGCACCACCTTCCATTTCCTGCCGGCCATCGGTGAGCAACTGCGCCTGGAGGACTTCGACGACGCCGTCGTCTTCCGCGTGTTGCAGTCCCGTCTGGGCATCCGCATTGCCGACGTGCGCATGAAGGTGTGGGCCGACACGGCAGACGACGAGGACGTGGCCCAGCTCGGTTGCGCGCCGGGTGCGGCCATCCTGTGCTCGCGCATCGTCTACCGCGACGGACAGGGTCAGCCCTTCGAGGTCACCGATGCGCGCTCGCCCGCGGCCTTGCGCAGCTATTCCTTCCACGTCAAGGTCGATCCGACGTGAGGGCCTGCGCAGCCGGGCCATGGCATGGCCCTGGGGTTTCGGTGAGCGGCCGGCCCGCGGGCCAGGCCTGTCATGACAGCGTGCGGCCGGGCCGGCTGCAAGGGGTGACGCGATGAACATGTTCGATCTGTCCGGCCGTGTGGCCATGGTCACCGGCACGGCGCAGGGGCTGGGCCGTGCCATGGCGCTGGCGCTGGCCGAAGCCGGCGCAGACCTCGTGCTGCTCGACCTGAACGAGGCCGGCAACGCGGCCACCGCCGATCAGGCCCGCGCCCTCGGCCGTCGCGTGCTGCCGATGGCGGGTGACGTGACCGATTTCGCCCACATCGACCGCGTCTTCGACGCCGTCGACCGCACCTTCGGGCGGCTGGACTTCCTCGGCAACGTGGCGGGCAATGCGCGCATGGCGCCGGCCGAGACGATGTCGCTGGAAGACGTCGGCTACAACTTCCACAACCTGGTGATCAGCCGCTTCTACACCTGCCAGCATGCCGGGCGGCGCATGCTGGCGCAGGGCCGCGGCAGCATCGTCAGCATCGGGTCGATCGCCGGGGACCGCTCGCTCGGGCGCGAGCAGACGGTCTACGGCATGGCGATGGCCGCGGTGATCCACATGACCAAGGAACTCAGCACCGAGTGGGCCGGCCGTGGCGTGCGCGTGAACTGCATCCTGCCGGCCCAGGTGGTGGGTGACAACGGGCTGGGGCCGCGCATGCAGGCCGACCCTTACCTGGCCGACACCTTCCTGCGCGGCATCCCGCGCGGGCGCTTCGGAAGGCCTGACGACATCCGCGGCCTGAGCGTGCTGCTGGCCTCCGACGCCGCCGACTGGATCACCGGGGCCTGCATCCCGATGGACGGAGGCAACCTCGGCATGAACGCCGGCGGCGGACTGCTGGCGCCGATCATCCGCAAGCACCTGGACGCCGCCGGCGCTGTGCCTTGACGGCCGCAGCACGGCTGCCCTGCGCGCCGCGGCGGTGACACACTTCCGTGAGCCCTGTTCGGCCCGCGGGCGGCGAGCAGGCGACTGACGATGCCCGACTGCAAGGAGACGACCCCGATGAGCGCGACACCCGAATACCGACTGCACTGCTTCCGCGAAAGCGGCAACGCCTTCAAGGTGGCAATGATGCTGGACTTGTGCGGCGCCGACTGGGCGCCGGTGCCTGTGGCCTTCGGCACCGGGGTGACCCGAACCGCCGCCTGGCGCGCCGAGGTCAACGACATGGGTGAGGCGCCAGTGCTGGAGCACCGCGGCGAGCGCCTGAGCCAGTCCGGCGTCATCCTGGACTACCTGGCCACCACCACCGGCCGCTTTGGTGCCCGCGACGCTGCCGAGCAGCGCGAGATCTGGCGCTGGATCCTGTTCGACAACCACAAATTCACCAGTTACTACGCCACGCTGCGCTTCCAGTACGGCATCCAGAAGACGGGCGACACGCCGGTCACCGAGTTCCTGCGCACCCGTGCGCGCGCCGCCTGGTCCGTGGTCGACGCCCGGCTGGGCAGCCGTGACTACCTGCTGGGCGACCGTCCCACGATCGCCGATCTGTCACTGGCCGGCTATCTTTATTACGACGAGGCCACCGGCATCGACCGCGCTGCGGAGTTCCCAGCCATCGAGGCCTGGACGCGCCGCATCGCTGCTTTGCCCGGCTGGCGTCCGCCGGCACAGGCGATGCCGCACCAGGGGATCTGAAACGCGCGGTGCGCGGGACGCCTGCCCTGAACGTCTTCAGGGTGTCTACTTCTCGCGACAAAAGATATCGTCCTCTTGCATTGACACCAGAGTCTGGGTATCGTCGCTCCCCGTGGAGCGGCGGGCAGCGGACGGAGGGACGGTGCCTGACCTTGTCGTGATCGCGGTGCGTGACACGTGCCGCAGCGAGGTGTTGCATCGGTCTGACGCCGGTCGGATCCGGCGCGGTGCCCCAGCGCAGGAAGAAGTCTGGACGGATGGGTCCCGAAGAAAACTCTCTGGCGTCTCAGCCCGGCCCTGCGGCCGCTGCAGATGCCGGGCACGCAGCGGTCGACCACGCTCGACCGCCCGAATGGCCGCAGGGACCAGCGCCTGTGGCGGAGTTGCTCCGCCTGGCCCTGCGCCACGATGTCGACGCGGCGGTGCGTCTGTGCCAGTCGATGCAGCAGCAGGGCGTGTCGGTGCACGCCCTGCTGGACGAGTGGATTCCGCGCGTGGCGCGGCGGCTGGGTGTGCTGTGGCAGCAGGACGATTGCGATTTCACCCAGGTCACGATGGCGTCGCAGGTGCTGCATGACGTGATCGCGCGGCTGCGGGGCGCCTTGCAGTTGCCGGACGCAGATGGCCGGTTGTCAGGTACGCCGAACATCCTGCTGTGCGCCGTGCCGCGCTGCCAGCACACGCTGGGCCTGACCATCGTCACCGAGTTCTTCCGCGCCGATGGCTGGGACGTCTGGACGGCCCCCGACAAGACGCTGCAGAGCCTGGTGCAGTTGCTCGAGCGTCAGTGTTTCGACGTCATCGCGCTGTCTTTCGGTGCCGCCCGTGACCTGCCGATGCTGCAGGCCACGATCGCGGCGGTGCGTGCCACGGTCGCCAACCGGTCCACCCCGGTGATCGTCGGCGGCCCGGGTGTGCTCACCGACGAAGCGCTTGCGATCGACGCCGCCGTCGACGGGATCGCCCTCGACGCCGCACAGGCCTTGCAGCTGGCGCGGCGGCTGCTGCGCGAGGCCGCGAGGCAGCCGGAAGAGGCGCGTCGCTGCGCCACGGGCTGAGGGGCGGCCCGCGGCCTTACTGCGATGCGCGCGCCGCAGCGCGGCGCATTCACCCTGTGGGCGGCACGCCCGGGCAGCGGCGTGGCGGATCAGCGACGCCGGCCGGCCCGGTGCGGGCGCAGCGCGGCGGCCAGCCGGCCCAAGCCCAGCCACTGCTGCGCCCAGAATCCGCTGCCGTAATCACGCCCGCCCTGCCCAGGCAACTGGTCTCGCACGCCCGTGGGCTCGTAGCGGCCGTCGTACACGGCACTGTTCAGCAGCAGATCCCACCACGGGAACAGCACCCCGTAGTTGCAGCCGCCCAGGCTGCCCGGCCCAGCGCTTTCGTGGCCGATGCCGATGGCATGGTGGCGCCGGTGGAACTGCGGGCTGACCACCATCCGCGACATCACCGGCCCGAAATCGGTGCGGATGTTGGCGTGTGACAGGCTCTCGACGAGCTGTGTCAGCGCCACGGCCAGCAGGAACTGCGCTGGGGCGATGCCGATCAGCAGGCCCACCACGACGAAGACGCTGTCGCGCAGCACATCGTCCAGCAGGTGGTTGCGCGAGTCGCTCCACATCGTCATCTGGCGCTGGCTGTGGTGCAGCGCGTGAAGTTGCCACCACCAGCCCCAGCCATGCTGCGCCCGGTGCACCCCGTAGTCGACTGCATCCAGCAGCACGAGATAGATCAGGAAGCTGACCCAGGCGATGTCGGTGACCCCGGGCCACAGGCTGTCGACCGACCAGGCCGCCAGCCCGTGCAGCCGCAGCCAGCCCAGCAGCCCGTCCCACAGCGGCTGCGCCACAAAGAACATCGCCACCCGGAAGAGCCCCAGCCGGTGGATCAGCGTGTAGATCACGTCCACCCGAACGGCGGCACGGTCGGTGACGGGCTCGACCGGCCTACGGCGCTGCAGCGCGCCGATCACCCCCACCATCAGGACCAGTTGCAGCAATCCCACGAGCAGCCAGGCTGACGCGCGGTAGCCGTCTTCCAGCAGGTGACCCAGGCCGAGTGCGAACATCGAGGGCCGCACCAGGGCCTCGAACAGCGCCTGCTGCACGCGGTCGAACCCGTCGACCAGGAGGTCGACCAGGCTCATGGCGCCGCCTGCCGCGCCGCGGCGCCGTGGTGAGGGTGGTCGCGCAGCGTGGCAAAGCACAGGCCGCGCTGCTTGAGCCCGACGATCAGCGGCTCCAGCACCGCCGGCGCCCAAGGGTCCTGGCGCGACCAGATCCCCAGGTGCGCGAGCAGCACGTCCCCGGGCCGGATGTCGCGCAGTGCGCGCGCCAGCAAGCGGTCATTCGGATACCGGTCGCTGGGCAGCTCGTCGCCGAGAAAGCCTGCCGGGCTCCAGCCGACATGGGCCCAGCCACAGCCCTCGGCGGCGGTGAGCAGTCCTGCCGACACCTTGCCGGCAGGTGCCCGGAACACCGCGCTCATGGGCTGGCCGGTCATCTGCTGGAAGCGTCGGGCGGGCTGCGCCAGAGCGTCGCAGTAGCCTGCGGCGTCGAGCAAGCGGTCGCGTCCGGCGTGCGGCCCCTGCGTCGGTCGCACGCGCAGCCGGCCCTCGGGCAGGTCTGCACGCCAGACGTCGTGATCCCAGGTGTGCGAGCCGAAGGCATGGCCTTCGGCTGCCCGTGCGCGCCACCAGTCGGCCCATTGCTCATCAAGGCTGGACCCGCCTGACAGCGTGCGCTCGTTGGCGAGGAAGAAGGTGGCGCGCACGCTGTGCCGCCGCAGCACGTCGGCCACGAGACCCGCCACGCCCATGTGGCCGGTGTCGAAGGTGAGGTAGACCGGGCGGTCGCAGGCCGGGGCCGGAGCCGCAGCTTCTGCCGCCGGTGCGAACAGGATCCCCAGTGCCAGCGCCAAGGCGCAGGCCCTGCGACCCGGGCGCTCAGCGGCGAGGCGCATGATCGAGCGTCCAGACACCATGCGGCGAGCGGCCCACCTTGACCTGGCGGGTGACGCGGCGCGACTGCACGTCGATGCAGGTCAGCCGCCGCGCCCAGCGCGAGGTCACCAGCAGCGTGCGCCCGTCTGCCAGCATCTCCATGCAATCCGGCCCGCCCGGCGCGGGCAGCTGGTCCACCACCTGCAAGGTCTGCAGGTCCAGCACGCTGACCGTGTCGGCCACCCGGTTGCTGACGAAGACCTGTCTGCCGTCGCCCCGCGCCCGGAAGGCATGGGCGCCTTCGCCCGTGGCAATGCGGCTGACCAGCACCGGGGGACTCGATGCCACGTCCCAGGCCTCGACGTATCGGTCCCCGGTCAGCCCCACCAGCAGGAGGCGGTCCTGCGCCGTCAGGTACAGGTCGGCCGGCATGCGACCGACACGCACCTTCCATCGGGGCGTCTGGGTGACCAGGTCGATGGCCATGATCTCGTCGCTGTCCTGCAGCGAGACGTACAGCACCTGGCTGGCGCGGTCCACCGCCAGATGGCTGGGCGTCTTGGCAGCCGGCAGACGGCGCACCAGTTGCATCGGGTTGGGCGCCTCGGGCGTCCAGCGGTAGAAGTCCACGTGGTCCAGCCGGTTGGCCGCGGTCACGAACCAGCGCATGTCCAGCGAGAAGCACAGGTGGTAGGGGTCGAGGATGCGGGGCAGCGTGCGCTGCACCTGCGCCGTGGCCGGATCGACGAAGGTGAGCGAGTTGCTGACCGCGTTGGCCACGATGACCGAGCGCTCGTCCGGGGTCATGTACAGGTGATGGGGCTCCTTGCCGGTGGGCAGACGTCGCGTTTCGGTGTAGTCCACCGGGTCGATCACGCTCACATCTGCATCCAGCGAGTTCAACACCAGGATCGGGTGACGAGGCGGTGTGGCCAGGGCCTCCAGCGTGACCAGTGGGGCGGTGGCCAGTCCGGTCAGCAGGGCTCTGCGAGACGCGCAGACTCCGGTGCCCGGCCCTGTGCCGTCGGGGCCGGCGGGCGCGCATTCCCGATCCTGCGGTTCCAGGTTCTTCAAGACTGTCGATGCGGTGGCGCCTGCCATGACCGTTCCTTGCCTGCCGATCCGTGGCCGCGCAGTCGGCCTGCGGGCCTGCCGTCCGGTAGATCCTTTTTGTGGAGCAACCTCGGCATCGTAAGTCAGCCGTGGAGGGGCCGGTGCGCGATCGCCCGGATGTCGCGGGTGCCTGATCCGTCGTTCCGGGGGTGTCGTGTTGTTACAGTGGGCTGCTCCCAGGAGAGCCCACGATGAACGACCGCCTGCGCTGTCTGTGCCGGCTGGAGGACCTGGCGCCGGCGGCGGGTTTGCTCGCCCAGACGCGCCGCCACCTGCACCGGCATCCCGAACTGTCCTTCCACGAGGTGGCCACCGCCGACCTCGTCGCCGGGCGTCTGCAGGCCTGGGGCTGGGAGGTCACGCGTGGCGTGGGTGGGCATGGCGTGGTCGGCACCCTGCACCAGCCGGGCGGCTCGCGGCGCATCGCGCTGCGCGCCGACATGGACGCGCTGCCCATCCAGGAGGCCACCGATCGCCCCTGGCGCAGCGTGCACGACGGCGTGATGCACGCCTGCGGCCACGACGGGCACACGGCGATGCTGCTGGGCGCCGCCCAGGAACTGGCGCGCACCCGGCACTTCCGCGGCACCGTGCACCTGGTGTTCCAGCCGGCCGAGGAGGCCGGCGCGGGCAGCGGCGCGCAGCGCATGATCGCCGACGGGCTGTTCGAGCGTTTTCCCTGCGATGCGATCTTCGGCCTGCACAACACGCCCGGGCTGGCGGCCGGGCACTTCGGCTTCGGGCATGGCGCCTTCATGTCGGCCTCCGACACCGTGCGCATCACGGTGCACGGCCGCGGCGGCCATGCGGCGCGGCCGCACCAGACCGTGGACCCGGTGCTGATCGCCGGGAGCCTGGTGGTGGCGCTGCAGAGCGTGGTCTCGCGCAACGTCGACCCGCGCCAGACGGCGATCGTCACGGTCGGCGCGTTGCATGCGGGCTCGGCGGCCAACGTCATCCCGGACGAGGCCACGATGGCGCTGTCGGTGCGCTCCTTCGACCCGCAGGTGCGCGAACTGCTCGAGCAGCGCATCCGCGCGCTCGTCGAGGCGCACGTGGCGGGCTACGGCGGGCAGGTGACGATCGACTACGAGCGCGGCTATCCGGTGGTGGTCAACACCGTGGCCGAGACCGATTTCGCCCGTTCGGTCGCCGAAGAACTCGTCGGCCCCGAACACGTGGTCGCGCCCTACCCACCCGTGACCGGCAGCGAGGATTTCGCCTACTTCCTGCAGCACCGGCCCGGCTGCTTCTTCCGCCTGGGCAACGGCGAGGACGGGGCGATGCTGCACAACCCGAAGTACGACTTCAACGACGACATCCTGACCACCGGCGCGGCCTACTGGACGCGCCTGGTGCAGCGCTACCTGGGGAACTGACGTCTTGCGTCGTGCCCCAGGCGCGCCTGCCATGGATGGCGGCCCGGTCGCCTCTTGTGCTTCCATGCCCTGACCAGAACCCCACCCATGCCTGCGCTGCTGACCTCCGCCTACGGCAACGCCTATGTCGTGCTGACGCTGTGCGCGATGAGCTGGGGCGGCAATGCCGTGGCGGGGCGCCTGGCCGTGGGCGAGGTGTCGCCCATGCTGCTGACGCTGCTGCGGTGGGCCGGCGTGGTGCTGCTGGTGGCGATGTTCGCCCGCCGGGCGGTCGCTTCGCAGTGGCCGGTGCTGCGGCGGCACCTGCCCTATCTGGCCGGCATGGGCGCGCTGGGGTTCACCTTGTTCAACGTCCTGTACTACGTGGCGGCACACCGCACCAGCGGCATCAACCTGGGGGTGCTGCAGGGCTCGGTGCCCGTGCTGGTGCTGCTGGGCAGCAGCTTCTTTCACGGCACGCCGATCCGCACGGTGCAGGTCGCGGGCGTTGCGGTGACGCTGGCTGGGGTCGTGGTCGTCACCAGCCGCGGGGATCTGGCCGGGCTGATGGCCCTGGAATTCAACGCCGGCGACCTGCTGATGCTGGTGGCCTGCGCGGTCTATGCCGCCTACACCGTGGCCTTGCAACGGCGCCCCGACGTGCCGGGCATGGCGATGTTCGGGGTGATGGCGGCGGCCGCAGCCTTGGCCAGCCTGCCATTTGCCGCCTGGGAGTGGCTATCCGGGCACGCGCAGGGGCCCGCTTCGGTCACGGGCTGGGCGGTGGTGGCCTTCGTCATCGTGTTCCCGTCGTTTCTCGCGCAGCTGATGTTCATGCGCGGCGTCCAGCTGATCGGGCCCTCGCGTGCCGGGGTGTTCATCAATCTGGTGCCGGTCTTCGCCGCATCGTTCAGCGTGACCATGCTCGGGGAGCACTTCGCGGCCTTCCACGCGCTGGCGCTGGCGCTGGTGCTGGGGGGCATCGCGTTGGCCGAGCGCGGGCGCCGGTGAAACGTCACCCGGGTCGAAGGCCCTGGTGCAGCCGCTACGCTGAAGCCCTGCCTGACCTGTCGACCGACCCCTTGATGGACTTCTTGCCTGACGAACGGAGACCTCTGCCGATGTCCAGGACCCTCATCGTCGCCGCAGCGCAACTTGGCCCGATCGCGCGCAGCGAGACCCGGCGTGACGCCGTCGGCCGCATGATCGTGCTGATGGAGCAGGCCCGCCAGATGGGCGCCGATCTCGTCGTCTACCCGGAGGCGGCGCTGACGGCCTTCTTCCCGCACTGGTGGATCGACGGCGAGGCCGAGCTCGACGCCTGGTTCGAGCGCGAGATGCCCGGCCCCGAGACCGCACCGCTGTTCGACGCCGCGCGGCGTCTGGGCGTGGGCTTCCACCTCGGCTATGCGGAACTCGACCTGTCCAGCGGGCGCAAGCGGCGCTTCAACACCGCCATCCTCGTCGACCGTCAGGGCAGCATCATCGGCAAGTACCGCAAGATCCACCTGCCCGGCACCGACCGCCACCACCCCGAGCATCCGTTCCAGAACCTGGAGAAGCGCTATTTCGAGGTCGGCGACCTGGGCTTTCCGGTGTGGCAGGCCCTGGGTGGGCGGCTGGGCATGCTGATCTGCAACGACCGCCGTTGGCCCGAGGCCTGGCGCGTGCTCGGCCTGCAAGGGGTGGAACTCGTCATGCTCGGCTACAACACCCCGGTGCACAACCCCAACACCCCCGAGACCGACGACCTGAACAACTTCCACAACCACCTGTCCATGCAGGCCGGCGCGTACCAGAACGGCACCTGGGCCGTCGGCGTGGCCAAGGCCGGGCTGGAGGAGGGCGTGGACCAGATCGGCCAGAGCTGCATCGTCGCGCCCTCAGGCGAGATCGTCGCGCAGGCCTGCACCCTCGGGGACGAGATCGTCGTTGCGCGCTGCGATCTGGACCGCTGCGCGACCTACCAGCGCCACATCTTCGACTTTGCGCGCCACCGCCGGCCCGAGCACTACGGCCTGATCGTCGAGCGCACCGGTGCGGGGGTGCCGCTGGGCGCCAGCACCGGCGGCGACCGGAGCACCGTCCCGTGAGCGCCCAGGAACTGCTCGCCTTGATCGTCTTCTCGACGGCCATCGCCTTCACGCCGGGGCCGAACACGACCCTGTCGGCTGCCCTGGCCGCCAACGGGGGGATGCGACAGGCACTGCGCTTCATCCTCGCGGTGCCCGTGGGCTGGGGTCTGCTGCTGCTGGCCAGCGTCGCGGGGCTCGGCACGCTGGTGCAGGCCGCGCCGGTTCTGCGCGGGCTGATCAAGGCCGCCGGGTTGGCTTACATGCTGTGGTTGGCCTGGAAGCTCGCGCGCACCGACCGTTTGGTCGGTGCCGCCGGGCAACGTCTGACCGTGGGTTTCGTACAGGGCGTCCTTCTGCAGTTCCTGAACATCAAGGCCTGGATGAACGCGCTGATGATCAGCGCCGGCTGGGTCACCGTGGCCGAGCCCATCGGCCCGCGCGTGGCCGTCGTGCTGCCTTTGATGATGGCCTACGGGCTGGCCAGCAACTTCACCTATGCGCTGATCGGCTCGGCGCTGCGTCACTGGCTGGCCCAGGGGAGGCGGCTGCTCGTGTTCAACCGCGTGCTGGCCGCGGTGCTGGTGGCCACCGCGGCCTGGATGGCGGTGCTGTGAAGCCGTCGGCGCAACCTTCGCCGTCGCGCGGCCATGCAGCCACAGCCGATGCCATCGCGCGGCCTGCCACGGTCCCGCCGGGCGGCACGGTCTCTGCGCACGACGTGCGCCGAGGCCTGATGCTGGGGCTGCTGGGCGTGGCCATCTTCGCGATGACTTTCCCGATGACGCGCCTGGCGGTCGGCGATGCGGCGCGTCCTCAGCTCAGCCCGGAATTCGTGACCGCGGCGCGTGCCGCACTGGCCGGCTTGCTCAGCGTGGTCTACCTGCGTCTGGTCGGTGCTCGACGGCCTGCGCGCGAGCACCTGAAGCCGCTGGCCATCTGCGCGCTCGGGACCGTGGTGGGGTTCCCCCTGTGCATCGCGATCGCGTTGCGCGAGGTCGAGTCCACCCACGCCGCCGTGGTGTCCGGCGTCATCCCGCTGGGCACGGCGATCGTCGGCGCGCTGTCCTTCGGGCAGCGGCCGTCGCGAGGTTTCTGGCTGTGCGCGCTTGGGGGCTGCGGCCTGGTCCTCGGTTTCGCGCTGCAGGCCGGTGGCGGGCGTCTGGTCGCCGCCGACGGCTGGCTGCTGCTGGCGGTGCTCAGCACCTCCTTCGGTTACGTCGGTGGCGCGCGCGTGGCGGCCACCTTGCCGGCCCAGCAGGTGATCTGCTGGGTCGTCGTCGGCGCGCTGCCGCTGACCTTGCCGTTGACGCTGTGGTGGTGGCCCTCAGGCCCTGTTTCAGGCGCCGCCTGGGGCGGGCTGCTGTACGTCTCTCTGTTTTCGATGTGGCTGGGCTTCTTCGCCTGGTACCGCGGCCTGGCCCTGGGCGGGTTGGTGCGCGTGAGCCAGGTGCAGTTGCTGCAGCCATTCCTGGCCTTGTTGTTTGCGGTGCCGGTGCTGGGCGAGCCGCTGGAGCCCGTGACCGTGGGCTTTGCGCTGGCCGTGCTGGCCGTCGTGCTGGTCGGCCGGCGCATGCCGGTGGGACAGCCACGCGGGCGCTGATCGGTCGATCAGCCCTTCCCGCCGGTCCGCCGAACTCGCACGCGACGAGATGCTCCACGCGCCGACACTTGCACCCAATCCCATCCTGTTTCGGAGGACTTCCATGACCTGGCACATGGCGCAGCGCGCCCAGCGCCTGAACCCGTCGACGATCCGCGAGATCCTGAAACTGACCGAGCGGCCCGGCATCATCTCGCTGGCCGGCGGCCTGCCTGCGGCCGAGACCTTTCCGGTGGAGGCGATGGCGCAGGCCACGTCGCGGGTGCTGCGCGACGCCCCGCGCGAAGCCCTGCAGTACGCGGCCAGCGAGGGCTACGGACCGCTGCGCGAATGGGTCGCCCAGGAGCTCGCAGGCCAGGGCCTGCGTGTCGAGGCCGCTCAGGTGCTGATCACCACCGGTTCGCAGCAGGGGCTGGATCTGGTAGGCAAGGTGCTCGTCGATCCCGGCAGTGCGGTGGCGGTCGAGCAGCCCACCTACCTCGGCGCGCTGCAGGCCTTCGCCCCTTACGAGGCGCAGTTCCTGCCGTTGCAGGGCGACGACGAGGGCCCGCTGCCGCAGGCGCTGCGGGAGGCGTCCGATGCCCGCTTTGCCTACCTGCTGCCGAACTTCCAGAACCCGAGCGGCCGCTGCATTCCGCTCGCCCGGCGCGAGGCGCTGGTGCAGGCCGCGGCGTCGGTCGGCCTGCCACTG
Source organism: Rubrivivax sp. (assembly GCA_049453935.1). Classification (GTDB taxonomy): domain Bacteria; phylum Pseudomonadota; class Gammaproteobacteria; order Burkholderiales; family Burkholderiaceae_C; genus Rubrivivax. Next base: position 8,892 of record JBMTXX010000003.1, on the reverse strand, counting down.
GTCGAGGACAACCCTTATGGGGATCTTTGGTACGACGAAGCGCCGCCGCCGCCGTTGGCCGCAGCAGCGGGCGACCAGGCGGTGTACCTCGGCTCGTTCTCCAAGGTGCTCGCGCCCGGCTTGCGGCTGGGCTATCTCGTGGCGCCAGCCTTGCTGTACCCGAAGCTGCTGCAGGCCAAGCAGGCCGCCGACCTGCACACGCCCAGCTTCAACCAGCGTGTCGTGCACGAGGTCGTGCGAGAGGGCTTTCTGCAGCAGCACGTGCCGACCATCCGCCGGCGTTACCGCGCGCAGCGCGACGCGATGGAGGCGGCGATGCATCGCTGGCTGCCCGCCGGCTGCCGCTGGGTGCGGCCGTCCGGTGGCATGTTCTTCTGGCTGACCCTGCCCTCGGGCCTGGACGCCACGGCACTGCTGGCCAAGGCCGTGGACGCCGGGGTGGCCTATGTGCCGGGTGCGGCGTTCTACAGCGCCGATGCGCGCGCCGACACGCTGCGCCTGAGCTTCGTCACCGTGGACACGGTCCGCATCGAGGAGGGCGTGCGGCTGCTCGGTGGTGTGCTCGCGCAGGCGCTGGAGCGCATGCCCGCGCAGGAGATCCGCGCATGACGGCGCACCGCTTCCACCAGCTCGACGTGTTCAGCGCGGTGGCGCTGAAGGGCAATCCGCTGGCCGTCGTGCACGACGCCCAGGGCCTGACCGATCGGACGATGGCTGCCTTCGCGCGCTGGACGAACCTGTCGGAGACCACCTTCCTGCTGCCGCCCACGCCGGCCGGGCGTGCCGAAGGGGCTGACTACCGGGTGCGCATCTTCACGCCAGGCGGTGAGCTGCCCTTCGCGGGGCATCCCACGCTGGGCAGCTGTCAGGCCTGGTTGCTCGGCGGTGGACGGCCGCGGCGTGAGGGCGTGATCGTGCAGGAGTGCGGTGTCGGCCTGGTGCGCATCCGGCGCGACGGCGCGCGGCTGGCGTTCGCCGCGCCGCCGCTGCGCCGCAGCGGGCCGCTGGATCCGGCCCTCGTGGACCGCATCGCCCGCGGCCTGGGCGTGGCGCGTGAGGAGATCCTCGCCCATCAATGGGTGGACAACGGCCCGGGCTGGTGCGCGGTGATGCTGGCCTCGGCAGCGCAGGTGCTGGCACTGCGGCCCGATGCAGCGCAGATCGGCGACCTGAAGCTCGGCGTCGTCGGCCCGCAGTTCCCCGGGGGCGACACCGCCTTCGAGGTGAGGGCCTTCGTCGGCTCGCTCGGCGTGCCCGAGGACCCGGTCACCGGCAGCCTGAACGCCGGGCTCGCCCAGTGGCTGATCGGTGCCGGTCTGGCGCCGCCCGGCTATGTGGCGGCGCAGGGCGCCGTACTCGGGCGGGCCGGGCGCGTGCATGTCAGCGTCGTCGACAATGAGGTTTGGGTCGGGGGCGATGTGGTGGCCTGCATCGAAGGTCGGCTCGACCTGTCCACCTTCGCGCCTGGCGCCGATGCGACTTCGCAACCCTCCGCATGAACACCCGCCTCGACCATCTCGTCGTTCTGGCCGCCACCCTCGAGCAGGGGGTGACCTGGTGCGAGTCCACCCTCGGCCTCACCCCCGGCCCTGGCGGCAGGCATCCGCTGTTCGGCACCCACAACCGCCTGCTGAAGATCGCCACCCCGGTGTTCGAGGACGCTTACCTCGAGATCATCGCGATCGATCCGCAGGCGGCGGCGCCGCAGCGCCCGCGCTGGTTCGGCCTCGACGACCCGGGCCTGCAGCAGCGGCTGCAGCGCGACGGGCCACATCTGGCGCATGCCGTGGCGCGGTCCCCCCAACTCGACATGCACCGCTGGGGGCTGATCCAGGTCGGTCTGCAGCCGGGTGAGCCGGTCAAGGCCAGCCGGGACACGCCGCAGGGCGTGCTGGCCTGGGAGATCCTGGTGCGCCCGGATGGCGCGCCGCTGTGCGCGGGTGCGCTGCCCACGCTGATCCAGTGGCAGGGCCGCCACCCCGCGCAGGCCATGCCGGATTCGGGCGTGACCTTGCAAGCGCTTACCCTCAGAGGTGTGCCGGCGCGTGCGGCCACCGTGCTGCGCGTGCGCGGCGTCGACGTGCGCGAGACGCTCGACGGCCCGGCGCTCGAAGCCGTGCTGCGCACGCCCAAGGGTGAGGTGTGTCTGTCCTCCGTCACTTGATTCGGCCCCTTCCTCGTGCCGCTGCCCGGCCGCCGGGTGGCGCCGATCCAACTTCGACCCCAGGCCCATGACCGAAGAACTGTTCCGAGAAGACGCCACCCTGCTGACCTGCGAGGCCACCGTCGTCGCCGTCGACGACGCGGGCGTGGTGCTCGATCGCACCGTCTTCTACCCGCTGGGCGGTGGGCAGGCCGGCGACGCCGGCGTGCTGCGCCTGCCCGACGGTCGCGAAGCGGTCGTCGTCGACACCCGCAAGCACAAGGCGCTGCCGGGGGCCATCGCCCATGTGATGGCGCCGGATGCCGATCTGGCGTCGATCACCCCTGGCATGCGGGTGACGGCTTGCATCGACGCCGCCCGGCGCCGCGCCCACATGCGTTTCCACACCGCCACCCACCTGCTGTGCGCGTTGGTGCCGCATCCGGTGGACGGCTGTTCGATCACGGCCGGCTATGCCCGGCTGGATTTCCACATGACCGAGCCGCTGGACAAGGACGTCCTGACGGCAGGCATCGCGCGACTCGTGGCCGGCGCGCATCCGATCCGGCATCGCTGGATCACCGAGGAGGAACTCGACGCCAACCCGGGGCTGGTGCGCAGCATGAGCGTTCAGCCGCCGCGCGGCCTGGGGCGGGTGCGGGTGCTCGAGATCGAGGGGGTGGACCTTCAGCCCTGCGGCGGCACCCATGTGGGCAACACCGCCGACGTCGGCGCCGTCGTCGTCACCAAGATCGAGAAGAAGTCGGCACAGACGCGCAGGGTCGTGCTGGGGTTTGCCGACGCGCCGTGACGATGCCGGCCGTGTGCGGCCGGCCGGGCGATCGTTCAGGGCGTCCTGTCGGTGCGCAGCTGCGCGCGCAGCGCCACGATCTCGTCGCGCAGCGCGCGCACCTCGGTGTGCAGGTCGGCCTCGATGTGCGCGCGGGCCTGGTCGACCGCGGCGGCGGTCTCGGCCTTGTCGGCTTCGGCGAAGCTCTGCATCGCGCTGACGATGACCCCGATGAACAGATTCAGCATGGTGAATGTGGCCATCAGGATGAAGGGGATGAAGAAGGCCCAGGCGTAGGGGTAGGCCTCCATGACGGGACGGACGATGCCCATGGACCAGCTCTCCAGCGTCATCACCTGGAACAGCGTGTACAGCGAGCGGCCCAGGTTGCCGAACCAGTCCGGGAACTCGGCGCCGAACAGCTTGGACGCGATGACGGCGAAGACGTAGAACATCAGGCCCAATACGGCCGCGATCGACGACAACCCCGGGATGGCCGCCAGCAACCCACCCACCACGCGGCGCATCGACGGTACCACCGTCAGCAGGCGCAACACCCGCAGCACGCGCAGCGCGCGCAGCACCGCGAAAGGCCCGCTGGCTGGCACCAGCGCGATCGCCACCACCAGGAAGTCGAACACGCTCCAGGGGTCGCGGAAGAACGCTGCGCGGTGGACCCACAGCCGCAGCGCGATCTCGGCGACGAACACGGTCAACATCGCCCGGTCCAGCAGCACCAGCTGCGGCCCCACAGCGGCCATCACGGTGGGAGAGGTCTCGAGCCCCAGCACCACGGCGTTCAGCAGGATGAGCGCGACGATGCCGTTCTGGACGGCCGGGCGCTGCAGCCAGGCGCCTGCGCGGGAGCGCAGGTCAGAGGGGGTGGGTGCGGAGGTCTGCACGGCGGGCATGGCCTGTGGAGGCCCGTGGTCTGATCAGGCGCGGGATTCTGCCAACGCCCTCATGGGCATTCGACCCGCGGGGTCGAATGCCGCCATGCCGCGCCTCCGCCGGCCGCCGATCAGGCTTTCGAGGTGCCCGCAAGGCGCGTCAGGACGCGCGACGCCAGGCGAAAACCGCTCCGCTTTTCAGGCGCTCAGTTCGAGCGGAAGTTGTCGTGGCAGTTCTTGCAACTGGCCGCGGTGCTGCCGAAGGCGCCCTTGAGGGCGTCGAGGCTGCCGGTCTTGGCCGCGGCGTCCAGCTTGGCGACGTCACCGAGCAGTCGCTCGTAGGCGGCCAGGAACTTCGGCGTGTCGGCCCAGATCTCGGCCTTGGCGCGCGTCGGCAGGCCCTTGTCGGTACCGGGCCCGAAAGCCGCACCGGGGAGCTTGGCCAGGGCGGCCACCAGCGCTGCGTTCTCCGCTGCGACCTTGGCGTCGAAGGGCACCCGCCCCTGCACCATGCCGCCGATGCGGCTGAAGTGGTTGCCCATCAGCGTGAACGCGGCCTGACGGTACTTGATGGCGTCTTCGGGCTTCTGGAACTGCGCTGCGGCGGGCAGGGCATGCAGGCAGGCGATGGCGACAGTGGTGGCGAACAAGCGTTTCATCGGAAGGCTCCTGGGAAGACTGGAACGAGGGTGGCGCAGGACGAGCAGGGCATGGGCGGGAACACTGGACCGGCATGCGCGGCCACGCGGACGAGAGAGCTCGACCCCGACGTCACGCGGCAGACGGGATTCATCTGCCGACGACGCCTTTCGAGTGTAGGGACGGCGCACGACGCGCGTTTGCGCTTCCCCCGATGACCAAGCGCGCCGATCGCGTTATCTTCGGGATCTTGTCGAGACCACCGGACGACACCGCCATGCCTCCCTCCCCGGCCGAAGGGCCTGTTCGCGTCTGGGATCTGCCCACGCGCCTGTTCCACTGGGTGCTGGCCGCCAGCGTCGTCGGCTCCATCGTCAGTGCCAAGGTGGGGGGCAATGCGATGGTGCTGCATTTCAGGTTGGGCTACCTCGCGCTGGCGCTGCTGCTGTTCCGGGTGCTCTGGGGGCTGTTTGGCGGGCGCTGGTCGCGTTTTGCCAGCTTCGTGCGCGGGCCGTCGGCGGTGTGGCGTTACCTGCGCGGCCGGCATCGGCCCGAGGAGGCCCTGGAGGTGGGGCACAGCCCGCTGGCGGCGCTGTCGGTGCTCGCACTGTTGGCCGTCCTCGCGTTCCAGGTGGGCTCCGGTCTGGTGGCCGACGACGAGATCGCCAATGTCGGGCCGCTGAACCGCTATGTCAGCGGCACCGTCGCGTCCTGGATGACGGGCTGGCACAAGACCTGGGGCCAGTGGCTGCTCATCGGTCTGGTGGTGCTGCACCTGGTCGCCATTGCCTTCTATCGCTGGGTGCGGGGTCGCGACCTGGTGTCGCCGATGATCAGCGGTGACAAGCGCCTGCCGTTGCACGTGCCGGCCAGTGCCGATGCCATGCCGCAGCGTCTGCTGGCGCTGCTCGTGGCGGCGGCCTGCGCGGCCTGCGCCTACTGGGTGGCCACGCACTGAGCGGTCACATGGGCCAGACCGCCCCAGCCCCGCCGGTGCCGTTCACGTTGGCTGTGGCCGACACCCCCGCGCTGCTGCAGCAGGCGCGCGCGCTGTTCCTGGAATACGCCGGACAGTTGGGCGTGGACCTGTGTTTCCAGGGGTTCGATGCCGAACTCGCGGCCTTGCCCGGCGACTATGCGGGGCCTGCCGGACAACTGGTGCTGGCATTGGTCGACGGTGAGCCGGCCGGGTGTGGGGCCTTCCGGCCCTTGCCCGAGGCGGATTACGTCGACGCCTGCGAGATGAAGCGCCTGTACGTGCGTCGGCCCTTCAGGCGCTTCGGTCTGGGCCGTCTGCTGGCCGAACACCTGCTGGACCGCGCTTTCGAGGCCGGGTATTCGACGATGCTGCTCGACACGCTGGACGACATGGAGGCGGCGCGCCAGTTGTATGAAACGCTGGGTTTCCGCGAGATCCCGCCCTACTACTTCAACCCCGTGCCGGGTGCGCACTACCTGAAGGTCGACCTCGGCGCGCGCTTCGCGGCGCGAGCTTGAGGGCCGAAGGCCGGTCAGGGGCGGCTGCGCCCGGATACGATGACGACCATGCACACATCCCCTGTCGACATCCGTTCGGGCGCGTTGCGCCTGTCCCTGCGGCCTGACATCGGCGGCAGCGTGGCCGGCCTGTGGCACGGCGATCTGCCGGTGTGGCGCAGCGCCGACCCGCTGACGCTGGCGCAGCCGCGCGAAGGCGCGAACTTCCCGCTCGTGCCTTATTCGGGTCGCATCGGCTACCGTCGATTCCGATGGCAGGGGCGCGACCACACGACGCTCGCGAATTTCGGTGACAACCCGCACTCGCTGCACGGGGTGGGCTGGACGCGCGCGTGGCGCGTGTTGCAGTCGGGGGACGATGCGGTCGAGCTGGCGCTGACGCACCGGCCCGATGCCGAATGGCCCTTTGCCTTCGAAGCCACGCAGGGCTTCATGCTCGACCCCCAGGGGCTGCGCGCGACGATGTCGATCACCAACACCGGTGACGTCACCGCGCCGGTCGGGCTGGGCTGGCACCCCTACTTTCCGCGCCGCGAGCGCAGCCGGGTCCATGCCGAGATCTCCGGCCGCTGGGAGACCGACCCGTTCGAGCTGCCCAACCGGTGCGTGCCGCAGCCGGGCATCGACGCCGATGTGGCGCACCTGTCCTACGACCATTGTTTCGAGGGCTGGCAGGGTGCAGCGCGGGTGCGCGACGAGCGCATGCGCGTGGCGATCACCTCCTCGTTGCCCTACCTGGTGGTCTACACCCCGCCGCAGCAGGACTACTTCTGCGTCGAGCCGGTCAGCCACGTGCCCAACGCCATCCACATGTCCGAGCCCGCTCGCCACGGCGTGCGCGCGCTGGCCGCGGGCGAGACCTTCACAGCGTGGATGCGCCTGGACGTGTCGCCGGTCTGAAGACGGTTGTGTGCCGCTGGCGACGCCCGTCGCGCGCGGCCTCCATGGTTTCCCCCGATGCAAACCCTCGATTTCCAGCCTCTTCCTGCGCCAGCCTCGTTGCTGGGCGAATCGCCCTTCTGGCACCCGGACGAGCAAGCCCTCTGGTGGTGCGACATCCCGGGGCGCGCGCTGCACCGCTTCGATCCTTCGAGGGCGCGCCATGAACACTGGGCTTTCGACACCGAGCCGGGGAGCTGCGCACCGCTGCCCGGCGGCGACCTGTTGCTGGCCATGCGCGACGGCTTGTGGCGCTTCGATCCGCGCACCGGGCAACGCCGCTTTCTCGTCGGCCCCCCCTACGACCCGGCACACGAGCGTTTCAACGACGGCAAGGCCGACCCGCAGGGCCGCTTCTGGGTGGGCACGATCTACGAGCCGCGCGAGCCGGCGCTGGCCAGCCTGCACTGCTTCGACGGTGGCGTGCTGCACCGGCGCGCCGACGGCATCACCGTCAGCAACGGCCTGGCCTTCAGCCCGGACGGGCGCACGATGCTGTGGAGCGACACGCGCAGCCACACCATCTTCGCCTTCGACTTCGATCCGGCCGACGGCAGCCTGTCGCGACGGCGGGTGTTCGCGCGGTTCGCGGCGCGCGTGGCGGGTGACCCGGAGCAGGTCTATGGGGGGCGGCCCGACGGCGCCGCCATGGACAGCGAGGGCTGCTGTTGGGTCGCGATGTTCGAGGGGGGGCGGCTGCTGCGGCTGTCGCCGCAGGGCGAGGTGCTGGCCGAGCATCGGCTCCCGGCGCGCTGCCCGACCATGCCTTGCTTTGGCGGGCCGGACCTGCGCACGCTGTACCTGACCACGGCGCGTCAGGGGCGTCCCGACGACGAACTGGCGCGCGAGCCGTGGGCCGGGCAGGTGCTGCAGTGCCGCGTGGACGTGCCCGGGCTGCCCGTGAACTTCGCCCGGCTGCCGGCCTGATGCCGCCCCTTCGCCACGCATCTGCAGGCGCAGCCGTCCAGGCCCGTGCCGCCGCCTGGCAGGCCCTGGAGGCGGTCCGCGAATGGGATCTGGTGGTGGTCGGCGGCGGTGCGACCGGGCTGTCGGTGGCGCTGGATGCCGCGCTGCGCGGGTTGTCCGTGGCGCTGTTCGAGGGCGAGGACTTCGCCAAGGGGACGAGCTCGCGCGCCACCAAGTTGCTGCACGGCGGCGTGCGCTATCTGGCGCAGGGGGATGTCTCGCTGGTGCGCGAGGCCTTGCAGGAGCGCGCAGCGTGGATGGCCAACGCGCCCCAGGTGGCGCAACCCTTGCCCTTCGTGGTGCCGACCTATCGCCTGCGGGACCTGCCCTTCTACGGCGTCGGCCTCAAGGCCTACCAGTGGCTTGCGGGACGACGCAGCCTGGGGCCGACCGGCTGGCTCGACGTGGCGCAGACGCAGTCGGCCTTGCCGGGTGTGCGCCGCCGCGGCCTGTGTGGCGGCGTGCGGTACTGGGACGGGCAGTTCGACGATGCCCGGCTCGCGCTGCTGCTGGCCCGTGCCGCCCGCCAGGCCGGTGCCTGCGTGCTCAATCATGCGCGTGTGGCCGGGCTGCAGCCGTGCCCCGCAGGGCCGGGTACAGGACGGCTGACGCAGGTCGAGGTGGTCGATGGTGTCGCAGGGGCGCGCGTCTCGGTGCGCGCGCGCTGCGTCGTCAATGCCACAGGCGTCTGGGTCGATGCACTGCGTGTGCAGGACCGCGCCGGGGAGGGCGGCACCGTTGCCCCCCTGGTCCAGCCCAGCCAGGGCGTGCACCTGGTGGTGGACCGGGCCTTCCTGCCGGGCCACGAGGCTTTGCTCGTGCCACGCACCGAGGACGGGCGCGTGCTGTTCGCGGTGCCCTGGTTCGGCAAGACCGTGCTCGGCACCACCGACACCCCGCGCGAGGAGGCGCTGCTGGAGCCGCGGCCGCTGGCGCAGGAGGTGGACTTCATCCTGCGCGAGGCGGCGCAGGTGCTGGAGCGCGCGCCACAGCGTCCGGACGTGCGTTCGGCCTGGGTCGGCCTGCGG
>JBMTXX010000002.1:0-41641 GCA_049453935.1 Rubrivivax sp. | reverse complement strand
GCCACGCGCTTGCCCTTCAGGTCGGCCACGCTCTTGATGCCCGAGCCCTTGCGCGTGACGATGTGCACGCTCTCGGGGTACAGGTTGGCGATCAGGCGCAGCCCGGTGACCGGCGGCTTGCCCTGCCACACGCCGGTGGCGGTGTAGGCCCAGCTCGCGACGTCGGCCTGCGAGAAACCCGACTCGGCGGCGCCGCTGATCACGGCATTGACGTTGGCCACCGAACCCGCGCTGGACTGCGCGGTGGCGGCGATCTTGCCGGGCTGGCTGACGATGTTGGCGATCATGCCGCCCACGGGGTAGTAGGTGCCGGCGGTGCCGCCGGTGCCGATGCGGAAGAACTGCTGCGCGTGGGCAGCGGTGCCGGCCAGGGCAAGCGCGGCAGCGGCGCAAACAAGGTAACGACGGGCGATCTTCATGTGCGGAAACTCCATGGAACGAAGGTCTGTGAGGGCGCGGATCTTGCCTCAGTTCACTGACGCCGCTGCACCGGGAGAACACGGGGGTGCGCAGATCAACGCACCGTCAGGTCCACCACCGCGCCCGCAAACACGGCGAAACCCAGCCAGTGGTTGAGCCGGAAGGCGCGAAAGCATCCCTCGCGCGTGCGCTCACGTATCAGTCGGTGGTGCCAGACGACCTGCCCTGCAGCAGCCGCCAGGCCCAGCATGAACCACAGCCCCAGGCCGAGCGAGGCGCCGAGCAGCCCCCAGGAGACGAGGTAGGCCGCATAGAAACCCATCACCGCCGCGACATCGAAACGCCCGAGCGTGATCGCCGAGGTCTTGATGCCGATCTTCAGGTCGTCGTCGCGGTCGACCATCGCGTATTCGGTGTCGTAGGCCAGCACCCAGAACAGGTTGGACGCCAGCAGCGCCCACGCCTGCCAGGGCACGGCCTCGGCGATGTCGCCCCAAGCCCAGCCCGGGCCACCGCGCACCGCCGCAAACGCCATCGGAATGCCGAAGCTGAAAGCCACCCCAAGCACCGCCTGCGGCATCGACACCAGGCGCTTGGCATAGGGGTAGGCCACCGTCACCGCCAGCGCCGCGAACGACAGCGCGATGGTCGTGGCATTGGTGGTCAACACCAGCGCGAAGGCCGTCAGCGCGAGCAGGGCCCCGACGGCCAGGGCTTCCTTGACCGACACCGCACCGGAGGTCACCGGGCGCTGCGCGGTGCGCTTGACGTGGCGGTCGAACTCGCGGTCGGCCACGTCGTTGACGCAGCAGCCGGCGCTGCGCATCAGGAAGGTGCCCAGCACGAACACCGCCAGCAGGTGCCAGCCCGGAAAGCCGCCCGCGGCCATCCACAGCGCGCTCAGCCCCGGCCACAGCAGCAGCAGCCAGCCCGCAGGGCGGTCCCACCGGATCAGGTTGAGGTAGAGCAACAGGCGACGCTCGGCCATGCGCCGCATTGTCGTCGCGCCTGCGGCACTTGCGCCCGCGCAGCCGGGTGCGGGACGCAGACCCCTACAAGACGTGCTGATGCGCGGCCCACCCGCCGTGGATGCGTCCGCCGGACGCCACAACCTTGCCTGAGGATGACTGCCGATGATCCGCTGGATACGCCGAATGACCACCATCGCGCTGCTGGGCTTGCTCACCGCCTGCGGCGGCGGCAACACGGAAGGTGACACCGACATCGCCGCCCTCGCCCAGCGTGCGCCCGAACTGACGACCTTGGCCGAGGCGGTCGAGGCCGCCGGTCTGGGCGCAACCCTGTCTGGCCCCGGGCCTTACACCGTGCTGGCCCCGACCAACGCCGCCTTCGATGCGCTGCTGACCGAACTCGGGATGACGAAGCAGGCACTGCTCGCCGACCAGGCCCTGTTGCAGACGGTGCTGGCCTACCACGTCCTGCCCGGGCGCATCGCCCGCGCCGACATCGCCCCGGGACGCGCGGTTGAGCCCGTGGGCGGCGGATTCTTCAAGATCGACCTGTCGGGCAGCGATCTGGTCGTCACCGACGGCCGCAACCGCACGGCCCGCCTGCAGGCCACCGACATCGCGGCCACCAACGGCCTGGTGCACGTGATCGACCGGGTGCTGCTGCCCGCCGACCGCGACCTGACCGAGACGGTGCAAGCCGACGGCGGGCTGCGCCGCCTGGCTGCAGCGCTGGGCGCCACTGGCCTGGCTGCCGCGCTGTCAGGCCCCGGCCCCTACACACTGTTCGCCCCGACGGATGCCGCCTTCGACGCGCTGGCGGCGCAACTCGCCATGACACCGGCTCAGTTGCTGGCCGACGTTGCGTTGCTGACGCGCGTGCTGGCCTACCACGTCGTCGACGCACGGGTGCTGCGCGCGGAAGTGCCGCTGGGGGTTGCGGTGACCACACGGCTCGGTCGTGCGTTCACCGTCGGCGCAGACACGGAAGGCCGCCTCCAGGTGACCGACGAATGCGGCTGCACGGCCGAGATCGTCCGCACCGATCTGATGGGCGCCAACGGGGTGATCCACATCGTGGACAAGGTGCTGCAACCGGCGCCTTGAGCGGCACCGCCAACCCGCGTCCGGCGGAGCGGGACGCGGGCGCGACAGGCCACCGCAAGCAGGGCCAGGGCCTGCCGGACAATCCGCGCACCCCGCCGCCATCGCCTGGTTTCCATGCCCTCGTCCGCCACCGCGCCGTCGCACGCCCCTGACGCCACCGCCGCCCTGGAGCGGAACGCACTGGATGCGCAGTTCCGCCTGGACCGCATCACCGACCTGGACGGCCTGATGCGCCGACGCGCGCAGGCCGCGCAGCACGCGCTGACGCACACGCCATGCCTGCGCGCACTGCGCTATGCGCCGGGCGACGGGCACACACTCAACCTCTTTCTGCCGGAAGCGAGCGCGGCAGCGGGCACGGCCGGCACGCCGCTGCTGATGTTCATCCACGGCGGCTTCTGGCGTTCGCTGGACGCCGACCTGTTCAGCTTTGTCGCGCCAGGGTTCGTCGCCGCGGGCGCGGCCGTGGCGGTCATCGACTACCCGCTGATGCCGGCAGCGCGCATGGCCGACGTGGTCGACGCATGCTTTGCAGCGCTGTCCTTCCTGCACCACACCGCCGGCGACCACCGCATCGATGCGCAGCGCATCCACGTCAGCGGCAACTCCGCTGGGGGCCACCTGGTGGCCGAGCTGATGGACGCCGCGCAGTTGCGCCGCCGCGGCCTGCCGGCTGGTCTGCCCGCCGGTGGTTGTGCCCTCAGCGGCCTGTACGACCTGGAGCCGGTGCGGCAGTCGTTCCAGAACGACTTCCTCGGCCTGACGCCGCAGGAGGTGGCCGAGTTCTCGCCGCTGCGACGCCCGTACACGCCGGCCGCGCCCGTGATCGCCACCGTCGGAGCGCTGGAGATGGAGGAGTTCCTGCGCCAGAACCAGGTCTATGCGCAGCGCTGCGAGGCCGCCGGCCAGCCGGTGCAGCATCGGCAGGAGCCCGGCATGGACCATCTGAGCGTGGTGCTGGACGCGCTGGCGGACCCGCGTCAGGCGCTGCACCGTCAGGTGCGGGCGATGATGGGGCTGCCCGATCCGGCATGATGCCGCGTCTTCCCGCCACACCGCCATGACCACACCCGTGCCGACCGCCGGCCCGCTGGGCCAGCCCACGTCCTACCCCGACCGCGTCGACCCGTCGGTCCTGTGCCCGCTGCCGCGCGCGCCGCACCGCGCGGCCCTGGGCTGGCCTGGCGCGCTGCCCTTCGTCGGTGCCGACCTCTGGACGGCCTACGAGCTGAGCTGGCTGAACCCGCGGGGCAAGCCGCAGCTCGCCATTGCCGAGCTGACCGTCCCCTGCGACACGCCGCACCTGGTGGAGAGCAAATCGCTGAAGCTGTACCTCAACGGCTACGCCAACGAGCGCTACGCCGACGCGGCCGCGGTGCGTGAGCGCATCGTCGCCGAGCTGTCGGCAGCGTTGTGGGCGGGGGCGGCCAGCGTCGGCCGTGTCGGACTGCGGCTGCGCACGCCCGAGCAGTTCGCCAGCCTGGCACACGGCGAGCTGGCCGGCCTGAGCCTGGACCGCCTGGATCTGGAGTGCACGCACACCGCGCCGGCGCCGCAGCTGCTGCGCGCGGATGCGGACGCGGCCCCGGTGGAGGAACTGCTGTTCAGCGACCTGCTGCGCAGCCTGTGTCCGGTCACCGGCCAGCCCGATTGGGGCAGTGTGCAGATCGCCTACCGTGGGCCGCAGATCGACCACGCCGGGCTGCTCGGCTACCTGGTGAGCCTGCGCAACGAATCCGGCTTCCACGAGCAGTGCGTGGAGCGCATCTATGCCGAGATCTGGCAGCGCTGCCAGCCCACACGGCTGTCGGTGCTGGCACGCTACACGCGGCGCGGCGGCATCGACATCAACCCCTGGCGCACCAGCCATCCGCAGGTCGCGCCGCCGTTCAGGCGCACAGCCCGGCAGTGAGCACGCCGTGCGCGCAGGGCCACGCGATCAGGCCCTGCGCGTCGGGTCAGGGCCCGTCCGCTGCTCGCGGCCACAGCGCCCAGGCGCGCAGCGGCTGGCGCATGCGGCCCGCCTGCTCCAGCGCATCGTCTGCCCAGCCCCAGAAATAGTCCACACGCACCGGCCCGACGATGGCACTGCCGGTGTCCTGCGCCATCACCAGGCGCTGCAGCGGCTGCGTCGACAGCGGCTCGGTGGTGTCGATCCACAGCGGCGTGCCGTAGGGCACCGCGCGCGGGTCGACCGCGACCGAGCGGCCCGGCGTGAGCGGCACACCCTGGGCCCCCACGGGCCCACGCCCGGGGTCGGGCAGGGGTTCCTCGCGGAAATAGATCACACGCGGGTTGGCCCACATCAACTCGCGCAGCCGTTCCGGCCGCCGGTCGGCCCAGGCGCGGATGCCCGGCCACGACGCCTGGTGGCTGCGCAGTTCGCCCTGCTCGATCAGCCAGCGGCCGACCGACCGGTAGGGATGGCCGTTGTGGCCGGCGTAGGCCACGCGCACGGTCTGCACACGGCCGTCGGGCTCGGTGACACGCAGCCGGCCGGACCCCTGGATCTGCAGCAGCAGCAGGTCCAGCGGATGTGCAAGGTAGGCGATCTCCCGCCCGCGCACCGAGGCCATCGCCGCGGGCAAGGTGTCGATCTCCTGGCGCGACCAGTGCGGCACCCGCGTGTTCAGGTCGGCCGGCGGGGCGTGCATCGCCACGGCGAACGCCGGCGCTGGCCGGCGCGAGGCAGCCAGCACGGGCTCGAAGTATCCGGTGGCCAGGCCTTCGACGCGTCCGTCCTGGGCCTCCAGGCGCCAGGGCCGCAGCCAGGTGGTGACAAAGTCGCGCACCTGTGCATCGTCGGCCGGCGCCGCCAGCTGCGCTCGCGCGCAGACGTCGGCCCAGACGCGCGACGGCCGCCCACAGGACGCCAGCAGCGCCGGCCACCAGGCCAGCATCTGGTCCTGGTCCCACCCCGGCAGCGCCGACCACGGCACCGGCACCCAGCGCGCCGGACCACGCTCGCGCACCGGGCGCGCAAGGTGCTCGGGGTCGTCGTCCACCGCCACCGCCCGATCGCTCGCCGGCGCAGCCATGCCGGGTGCCGGCGGAGGGTCGGCCGTGGGCGACTGCCCCGTGGGCGCAGGCACGGGCATCTCGGCAGACGCGCCCCGCCAAGGCCACCCCCACTCGCCGTGGGGCGCCGTGGCGCAGGCCACCAGCGTGGCGGCGAGGCTTCCTAGAATCAAAGTCCTCATCCAACGAACCGACCCGGCACCCCGCCCTTCCGTCATGTGGCTCCTGTTCCTCGAGGCGCTGGCCGCGCTGCTGCTGCTCATCGGACTGGTGTGGTGGACGATGTTCTCGGGACGGCGCAAGGGCGAACGCCCCACGGACGACGCAGACCCAAAGTGAGATCGGCCACCGCCGGGCCTCATGCACGTGTCCCGGAAGGGGGCGACGCGGCCTCGGCTGCTGGGTCCCCCGGCGGCGCAGCGGCATCGACCTGGCCACTGGCAGGCTGCGGGCCGTCGATGCGGAAACCCACCGCCATGGCGATGCAACTGATCAGCACCAGCAGGATCAGCGCCGCCACCGGGAAGCCGGCGGGCACCAGTTGCGGCGGGATCGAGAAGAACAGCAGCACGGTGATCAACCCTCGCGGCGCCGCCCAGGCCAGCGGGCGCGTGCCGGAGCCTGACAACAGGCGCATCAGCGGCCAGCGCAAGCCGAAGATCAGCGCTGACAGCAGGATCGCGAGCCCCCAGGCGCCAAGATCGACCAGCGAACGCAGGTCCGTGCCGAAACCCAGCAGCAGGAAGAAGAAGGTGCGCACGAGGAAGGTCGCCTCGGCCGTCAGGTGTTTCAGCTTGTCCAGCTCGGCGTCGTAGCGCGCGCTGTGCAACTGGCGCAGGCCCTTGACCTGCTCGAGCAGCTGCGGATTGTTCAGCATCAGGCCCAGCACCAGCACGATCAGCAGCGGCGACAGGCTCAGCGCCTTGGCCGCGCCATACACCAGGATCAGGGCGAAGATCAGCGGCAGGAACTTGACATGGCCCTGCAGGTGCCCGACAAGCCAGATCATGCCCAGCCCCAGCAAGCCCCCGAGCAACAGCACCGCCAGCCCACCGCCCACCAGGTTGAGCGTGAACCCTTGTCCGCTCGTGACGGCCACCAGCGCCGCGTTGAACAGCATCACCCCCAGGATGTCGGACCACGAACTCTCGTAGACGACGAACTCCCGGTCGTGCGGTGACAGGCCCTGCGCGCTCGGGATGGCCACCGCGCTGCTGATGACGGCAAAGGGCATGGCCACCAGCACCGCGTGCATCCAGGACAGCTCGAACAGGTATTTCACCGGCAGCGCCACCGCCGCGGCGGTGACGACCACCCCGAGGGCGGCCGCGCCGAAGGTACGCCACAGGAAAGCCCGGCGCCCTGGGCTGAGCTTCAGGTCGAGCGCGCCTTCGAGCACGATCAGGATCAGCCCGACCGTGCCCAGCACCGGCAGCAGGCCCGGGGGCACGTCGACCTGCCAGCCGGCAAAGTCGGCGCCGGCGCGCAGCGCCAGCCCCGTGAGCAGCAGGAACACCACCGCCGGAAAGCGCAACTGCCGCCCCAGGTGCAGATACCAGTAGGACAGCAGCACCGCCACGCTGATGAGGACGAGGGCTGTGGAGGTGTCCATGGAGGCAGGTCAGGTTCGGTGGAGCGGTCGCGGCCGGTGGCGTGAACGTCCGTGCGCAGCGGCCCGGGAACCGCAGGCTCCGGCAGCGCGTCAGTGGAGCAGGCCGGGGAACACCAGTTCGAACGGCGGCACCTCGGCATCGAAGGCGCGCGCATCCTCGCTCATGCAGAAGAAGGTGCCACGCATCCGGCCGTGCGGCGTGGCGATGCGCACCCAGCTCGTGTATTCGAAGGCTTCGGTGGGCGCGAGCACCGGCTGGCGACCGACCACCGCCAGGCCGCGCACCTCCTCGGTCTGGCCGTGCGCATCGGTGATCAGCCACTGCCGGGCCACGAGTTGCGCCTTCACGTCGCCGGTATTGACCACCTTGACCGTGTAGGCGAAGGCGTAGGGCCCGTCGGGCGGGCTGGACTGCTCGGCCAGGTATTGCGTCGTGACGGTGCAGGTGAAGCGGGCTTGCGGCATGGTGGCGAGTCTAAGATAGCGGCATGCAAGAGATGATCATCGCGCCGTCGATCCTGTCGGCTGATTTTGCGCGTCTGGGGCAGGAAGTCCGGTCGGTGCTGGCCGCCGGGGCCGACTGGATCCACTTCGACGTGATGGACAACCATTACGTGCCCAACCTGACCTTCGGGCCGATGGTGTGTCAGGCACTCAAGCCGCACGCGCTGCACCCGGACGGGCGGCCGGCGCCGATCGATGTGCACCTGATGGTGCAGCCGGTGGACGCGCTGGCACAGGCTTTTGCGCGCGCCGGGGCTGACCTGATCAGCTTCCACCCGGACGCCAGCCCCCACGTGGACCGCACGCTGCAACTGATCCGCGCCGAAGGCTGCAAGGCCGGGCTGGTGTTCAACCCGGCGGCCTCGCTCGACGTGCTGGAGTGGACGATCGATCGGCTGGATCTGGTGCTGATCATGAGCGTCAACCCCGGCTTCGGCGGGCAGAGCTTCATCGACGGCGCGCTGCGCAAGATCGAGCGCGTGCGCCGGCTCATCGATGCGACCGGACGGGACATCCGGCTCGAGGTCGACGGCGGCATCAAGGTGGACAACATCCGCCGTGTGGCCGCTGCCGGCGCCGATGCCTTCGTTGCCGGCAGCGCGATCTTCGGCCAGCCCGACTACCGCACCGTCATCGACGCCATGCGGCGCGAGCTCGCCGCGGCCTGAGGCCCTCTCGTCCGCTGGCGCCCGGCACGATGCTCAACGTCTTCACCCTCGCCAGCGGCCGGCTGATCCAGCACGAGATCGGCTCCGAAGCGGCGCTGGCCGGACTGACGCCGGTGTGGGTCGACCTGGAAGCCCCCACGCCGGTGGAAAAGGCCTGGGTCAACCTGCGCTTTGCGCTGGCCATCCCCGACGACGCCGTCGACGAGGACCTGGAGGAATCCGCCCGTTTCTACGAGGAGGACAACGGCGAGCTGCACATCCGCTCGGACTTCCTGCTCGACGACGACGACGACGACGGCACACCGGCACGCAACGTTCGAGTGGCCTTCATCGTCAAGGACGGGGTGCTGTTCTCGATCCACGACGAGGACCTGCCGGTGTTCCGCCTGCTGCGCCTGCGTGCGCGGCGCATCCCCGCGCTGATCGACGACGCCAAGGACGTGCTGCTCAAGCTCTACGACGCCGATGCCGAGTACTCGGCCGATGCGCTGGAGAGCATCTACGACCAGCTCGAGCGCGTCAGCGCCAGGGTGCTGAAGGAGGATGTCAACGACAGCACCGCCGGCGAGGCCCTGGCGGCCATCGCGCGCGAGGAGGACCTCAACGGCCGCATTCGCCGCAACATGATGGACACGCGCCGCGCGCTGAGCTTCCTGATGCGCAGCCGTCTGCTCAGCGCCGAGCAGTTCGAACAGGCGCGGCAGATCCTGCGCGACATCGATTCGCTGGACTCGCACACCGCCTTTCTGTTCGACAAGATCAACTTCCTGATGGACGCCACGGTCGGCTTCATCAACATCAACCAGAACAAGATCATCAAGATCTTCTCGGTGGCCAGCGTCGCGCTGCTGCCGCCGACCCTGATCGCGAGCATCTACGGCATGAACTTTCGTTACATGCCGGAGCTGGAGCAGCCCTGGGGCTATCCGTTTGCGATCGCGCTGATGGTGGCGTCGGTGGTGGCGCCTTTCGTCTACTTCCGCCGCAAGGGGTGGCTGCGATGAGATGGATCGATCCGGGATCGGCCCTGGCCAGGGCCAAAGCCTGTTGGTGCGACCTGAACCGCCTGGCGGCACGCAGCGCATGCGCGATGTGGCTCTGCGTGGGGCTGGTCACCGTCGCCACGCAAGCCCATGCGAACAGCCCCTTCGCCCAGGTGCCCCCGCCCCGGCCGGCCAAGACGCTGGCCGTGCTGGCGCCCGACATCGACACCGATGCCTACCGGCGCGAGGTCGGCCGCCACCTGTACGCCGCCTACCCGTCACGGGTCTACCGTGGACGGCTGCCGCCGAACCTGTTCGCCGTGCTGATGACCGAAGCCGAGATCGACGCTGCGGGCCGGGTGCTGCGGGTATCGGTGGTGCGCCCGCCGGCCTCCAGCGCGGCGGCGGCCGTGCCGCGCTGGGTGATCGGGGCGATCGAACGCGCCGCGCCCTACCCAGTGCCTGCAGGCATGGGCGCCGGCACCCTGACCTGGCGTGAAGTCTGGCTGGTGGACCGCTCGGGCAGGTTCCAGGTGCAACTGCTCAGCGAGGGACAGCGCTGACAGCGGGCTGGCAGGGGCGCCAGTGGTGCCGCGGGCACCTTCAGCTGTTCGCGCGGCGCTTGAGCCAGCGCATCAGGCCGCCCACCACGGGCAGCTTCTCGTACAGTTCCTCCGCCGCATCCCAGTAGTCCCGGTGCAGCGCCACACGCCCGTCCGGCGCAAAGCGCAGGTGCGTGCCGCCGCGGATGCACTGCGCCACCCCGCCCTGACGGCGGAAACTGAACAGGAAGTCCCACACCAGGAAGCACTGGTCGCCCTGGGCGATGGCCTCGCGCACGACGAAGCGCGGCGCCTCCAGGCTGGCGTACATGTGCTCGAACACGGCACGGATGGCCGGCACGCCACGGACCTCGTTGAACGGGTCCTTGAAGGTGGCGTCGGGGGTGTAGAAGGCGTCGAGTCGCGCCAGATCTGCCGGCTGCAGCGCCTCGAACAGGCCGATCACGGCCGCCACGCGCGCATCGGCGTGCCGCGGCGCCATCACAGCCCCGTGACGCGGCGCACGCCGGCGAAGTACAAGCGGTCACCCAGCAATCGCGCGAACTTGAGCACACGCGTGAAGCGCTTGGGGAAATGGATCTCGAACCGCCCGCGGGCCCAGCCGTCGACGATTTCCCGGGCCGCCTGCTCGGCGCTGATCAGCGCCGGCATCGTGTAGGCGTTCTGCGCGGTGGCTGGCGTGTCGACATAGCCCGGGTTGATCACCGACACGCCGATGCCGCGTGCCGACAGGTCCAGGTACAGCGTCTCGGCCAGATTGATCAGGGCCGCCTTGGTGGGCCCGTAGCCCAGCGCCGTGGGCAGGCCGCGGTAGCCGGTCACGCTCGACACCAGGCTCAGGTGCCCGCCGCGGCCGGCCTCGGCCTGGCGCAGCAGCGCGGGCAGCACGGCGTCCAGCAGATGCAGCGCGCCGGTGTAGTTGATCTGCAACTGGCGCAGCGCCTCGTCGAGGTCGAAGGCGGTGGCGCGCAGCGGCTTGAACACGCCGGCGCAGTACATGGCGAGGTCGATCGTGCCGTGGGCCTGCAGGATCGCAGCGGCTGCGGACTGCATCGCGCCACGGTCGACGACATCCAGCGGCAAAGCCATGCTGCCCGGGTGGGCGTCCACGAATTCCTGCAGCGCCGCCTGGCTGCGCGCCGAGACCACGACGGTTGCCCCGAGCGCATGCAGCCGGGAGGCCGTGGCCCGGCCGATGCCGCTGGAGGCCCCCAGCAACCAGGCCGTGCGCCCGGTCCAGCGGTCGATCGGTGGGTTCAAGGGCATGGCAAGGCCTGTGGGACGACAAGGAAGGAGGTCATGGCGCCAAGAGGTCCGTTTCAGAGCTTGCGAAAGGCCAGCGTGACCTCGCCCAGGCGGATGCCGAACTTGCTCATGATGGCGCGGTTGAGCATCACGCGCTCGTCCATCAGGAACATCCAGTCGTCGAACTGGACCTCGTACACCTTGTCGTCGACCGGCAGCCGCAAGGTGTAGGCCCAGTTCAGCGCGTTGCCGGAGGCCTGGCCTGTGGCCTCGCCCACGACGTCGTCGGCACGGCCGCGCCAACGGCCGTTGCCCAGGTCCGTCAGGCGCCAGACGCGACGCTCGGTCTTGCCGTCGCTGTAGGTGAAGCGCTCGTCCAGCGTGCCTTCGTTGCCCTGCCAGGTTCCGGTCATCTGGACGGTGAAGCGCCGCGCGACCTTGCCGGCGCGGTCGGTGAAGATGCCGTGGGCGATGAGTTCGCCGTTGAAGTAGCTCTTCAGGTCGAGCACGGGGGTTTCGGCGGCGTAGTCGGCCGGGGTGGGCGCGCTCGCGCAGCCAGCGAGCGTGGCCACCGCGCCGGCTGCCAGCAAGGCCGCGCCGCGCTGGAGGATCAGGCGTCGGGTCATCGGGTCTCTCCTCGGATCCAAAGGGTGTGCAACAGGCCTGCGGCCAGCAGCTTGAGGGCGCAGGGCAGCAGGCAGTAGACGACGGTCAGCGACTGCAGGGCCGCCTCGTCCTGGGCCCCGGGGGCGTAGCCGAACAGCCCCAGCAGCGGCAGCGCGATGCCGGCGGCCAGCGCGAGGTTGAGCTTGGTGGCGAAGTTCCACCAGCCGAAATAGGCCCCCTCGAGCCGTGCGGCGTGCCCGGCGCGTTGGATCACCCCGGCCAGCAGCGCACCCGGCAGGGCGAGATCGGCGCCCAGGGCCAGGCCGCTGGCCACGCACACCAGGGCGTAGGCCGCGACATCGCCGCTGCCCAGCGTGGCCGCCCAGGCAAAGGTCACCACGGCCAGCATCATGCCGGCGCGCCATGCGCGCGCCAGCCCCCAGCGCCCGACCAGACGCACCCACAGCGGCATCGACAGCGCCCCGGCGGCGAAGTAGCTCGCCAGGAACACCGGCTCCCAGGCCTGCGCCTGCAGCCGGTCGCGGATGAAGAACAGCACCAGCGTGGCGGGGACCGCGGTCGCGATGCCGTTGACCAGAAAGATGAGCAGCAGGCGGCGGAATGCGTCGACCCGCCAGGGCCCCGACAGCGCGCCCGCGGGCGACGCGGTGCCGTCCGGCGTCATGCCTGTGCGCGACGCCGCCGGCATCGGGGGCATCGACAACACGGGCGGGGCCGCGGCGGCCGGCAAGGGCCGGGGCGCGCGCCACAGGCCCACCAGCCCCAGCGCCAGCAGCACAGCGAATGCCCCCGCCGCCGTGGCCAGCCCGGCCAGCGAGGGCAGCACGCTGGCCACCAGCACGCCCACCAGCGCAAGCGCCTCGCGCCAGGCGACGATGCGCGCACGCTGCCCCTCGTCGCCGCCGAGCCGCGCGCCCCAGGCCTGGTGCAGCACGCTGAGCACGCTGTAGGCCAGGTAGGTGACGGCCAGGCCGATGCCGCACCACCACAGCAGCGCCTGCAAGTCCCGCACCGGCGGAAAGAACAGCGCATGGAAGCCGAGCGCCAGAATCACCGCCGCCACACAGGCCACACGCAGCACACGCGCGATCGACCCCTCCAGCCACCGGTCGGCCAGGCGCCCGATCACCGGGTCGGCGAAGGCGTCGAGCAGCCGCGCGCCGAGCAGCAGCGCCCCCAGCGTGGCCAGCGGCACGCCGAAGGTGTCGGCGTAATGGTTGGGCAAGATCACGTACAGCGGCAGCGCGACGAAGGCCAGCGGCAGGCCCAGCCCGCCGTAAGACCAGCCCTGCGCCCAGCCCCCCGTCCAGCGGCCGGCTGCGGCAGCCTCGCCGGCGCGGTCGAGACCGTCCGCCGGACCCGGCAAGCCGCCCTTGGGCGCGGGCGCGCGCGCGTCGCCCGCACCCAGGCCGTTCACCGACGCCCCAGCAGTTGCTCGCGCAATGCCGGCTGCGAGCTGCTGGGCCCGAGCCAGATGCCGAAGAACCGGGGGCCGAAGCCGGCGTCGGCCACTTCGCCGCGCAACCGCCCGTTGTGGAAGAAGCGCGTGGGCCCTGCGGGCTGGTGGACGCCGGTCAGCCGGTCGCCCTGCCGGACGTCAGGGAAGATCCGGATCATCGCGTCCAGCCACTGCTCGCCCAGCCCTGCGGGCAAGGCTTCAGCCCGCCGCATCTCCCCGAGCGAGCGTTCGGCGATCTGGCGCGCGTCGAAGCCCCGCGCGTAGGTGATCTCCAGCGCCAAGGGCTGGCGCGTCCAGTCGTCCGCGGCCAGCCCCGGCCCCTCGGTCCACAGGCGCACGTCGTAGACGAGCAGACCGAGGAAACGCAGACGGCCCTCACCCTGCAGATGGGGGCGCCGGCGCCAGGACTGCAGCAGTTCGGCCGGCGGCGAGACTGCCGCACGCCCGACCCCCGAGGCATCGTCGCGCCCCGTCGGGGCGGACAACGAAGCCGACGCCGCGAAGGGAGCGACCGTCAGCGCGGCACAGCCGGCAAGCACCGCACGTCTTGACCAGACGACGGGCAAGGCCGGCGTCCAGGACGCGCAGGAAGGAGGCAGGTCGTTCGGATTCATGGGTGACAGGTGCCGGGCTGGTCGGACGCGGGGCTTGCCATCCTTGCGGCGGCGCCCTGAGCTTCAGCGTCGGCCACCCGGCACAGGCCCGCGGACCGCGCAGCCGCCGCCTCCAGGGTCGCCGATGGGCAGGGGCCTGCAAGGGATGGCCGTGTCATCGGGGATTCAGGCACGACAGGGTGCCACAGACCGCCGCACCGCGCTGCCGTGGTGTCTTCAGCGCCGGCGCAACGTGAACTGCACCACGTCGGTGTTGCCGGTGTCGAACGCCGCTTCGCAGTAGGCCAGATAGAACTCCCAGATGCGCATGAACCGCGTGTCGAAACCCAGGCGCCGCACCTGCGCATCGCGCGACAGGAAGTCGGCGCGCCAACGCCGCAGCGTCTCCGCGTAGTCCGGGCCGAAGGCGTGCGCCTCGACGACCTCCAGCCCAGCCCGGTGGGCATGGGCGCGGAAGACCTGCGTGCTGGGCAGCAGGCCGCCGGGGAAGATGTACTGCTGGATGAAGTCGGTCGAGCGCACATAGCGGTCGAACAGGTCGTCCCGGATCGTGATGGTCTGGATACAGGCGCGGCCTTGCGGCGCGAGCAGCCGATGCACGGTCTGGAAGTAGCTGTCCCAGTACTCCCGGCCGACGGCTTCGAACATCTCGATCGATGCGATGGCGTCGTAGGGCCCGTCGTCGATATCGCGATAGTCCTGCAACCGCAGGTCGACCCGGTCCGCCAGGCCGTGGCGCGCCATGCGCTCGCGCCCGTGGGCGAGTTGCTCGGTCGACAAGGTCACACCCGTCACGCGCGCGCCATAGCCTGCCGCGGCCTCCTGGGCCAGCGCGCCCCAGCCGCAACCGATCTCCAACAACCTCGCCCCGGGCGCCAGCGCGCACTGATCGAGCGCGCGGCGCACCTTGGCCGTCTGCGCCTGGGCCGACGGACGCGCGAAGTCGCCGTCGAACAGCGCGCTCGAGTAGTTCATCGTCTCGTCCAGCCACAGGCGGTAGAACTCGTTGCCCAGGTCGTAATGAGCGTGGATGTTGCGACGGCTGCCGCGCCGGGAATTGCGATTCAGCAGGTGCTTGAGGCGGTAGGCGATCGAGCCCCACCAACTGCCGTAGATCACCGACTCCATCTCGTCGCGGTTGACGATGAACAGCCGCAGCAAGGCGGCCAGGTCCGGAGTGGTCCAGTGCCCGGCGATGAAGGACTCCGCAAATCCGATGTCACCGCTGCGCAACACGGCCGCGCAGACCTCCCAGTCCAGCACGCGCAAGGCGGCGTGGGGACCAGCAGGCAGCGGCCCGTCGGCGCTGGAGGCGCCAAGGTCACGCGCAGCAGCCTCCGGCGAGCGCTCGGCGCCCAGGCGCATCTGCTGCCCATCGGGCAGCTGCAGGTCGAGCGTGCCGCGCCGCAAGCGCCGCAGCAGCGACAGCACGGTACGTGCGGCCGCCGGAGCGCCGGCGGGCAGCGCGGCGACACTGGCGGTGGTCGAGGTCATGGGCCGGACTCCCGGGTGACGAAGCGCTCTGGCGCCTCGGGTTTGGACACGAAAGGCACACGCTTGAGCCACAGCCTCAGGGCGTGCCAGTGGATGCGGGCGATCACGCCCAGCGTCATCATCGGCATGCGCAGACAGACCCGCAGCGCACCGCCCCGGGTGAGCACATGCAGCCTTCCCGACAAGCTGGTGGCCAGCAACGGCCCGACATCGTCGTCGTGATCGACCCGCGCCACGATGCGCTCGGACGTGCGCATGAAGCGGAAACGATAGCGACCCGTGAGGCGACAGAAGGGCGACACGTGGAAGACCTTGGACGCCGTGAGTTCTTGTCCGTAGGCCAGGCCCGGGCGAGAGAGCAGGTAGCAGTGGCGCTCGCCGAAGGTGTTGTTCACCTCGGCGACCAGCGCCGCGAGCGACCCGTCCCGTCGGTGGCAGTGCCAGAAGCTCACGGGCTTGAAAGCGTAGCCCAGCACCCGCGGGTAGGTCTGCAGCCAGACCTCGCCGTCGGCATCGGCGATGCCCTCCTGCCGCAGCAGCGCTTCGAGCCAGGCCAAGGCGTCAGGGCCTCCGTCGCCATGGTCCCGGTCGTGAAAACTGAGCAAGCCCCAGCGGTTGCGCGCGAGATGCCGGTCGGGTTGCGCGCGCAGCGCACGCATCGGCAACATCAGGAAGAAGGTGGGGTACTCGAATTCGTGGCGCGCGGGGCGCAGCCTCAGGTGACGGACCTCGCCCAGCGCCAGCATCGGACGCGGGGAGGACGCCCACAACGCAGGGCTTGACGGCCCTGCGCGCGCCACAGGCATCGAGCCCTCGTCGACCACGGAGCCGCCCGGCCCGGCGGCCGCCGTTGCCTGCGCAGCCCGCGCCGACGGCGCCGTCCTCATGCCGCCTTCGGCACCGTGCGCCGCGCCGCGTCCCGTGCTCGCAACGCGTCGGCCACCGCCAAGCCGGACATCAAGCCGTCCTCGTGGAATCCGTATCGCGTCCAGGCCCCGCAGAACCAGACATTCGTCTGTCCCTGAAACGCCTGCAGGCGCGCTTGCGCGTCGATGGCCGCCTGATCGAAGACAGGGTGCGCGTATTCGATCTCGGCCAGGACGGTGTCGGGCCGGATGTCGCGCGACGGGTTCAGCGACACGACCACCGGCACCGACCAAGGCAACGGCTGGAGCCTGTTGATCCAGTAATGAAGGCAGACGGCCGACTGCTCGCGTTGCCAGTGCGAGGCACGCTCGTAGTTCCACGCAGCCCAGGCCAGCCGCCTGCGCGGCAGGACCGTTGCGTCGGTGTGCAAAACCGCCTTGTTCAGCTGGTAGCGGATCGCTCCGAGCCACTGGCGCTCCTGCGGGGTGGCATCCGACAACAGCGCCAGGGATTGGTCGGTGTGGCAGGCCAGCACCACCTCGTCGAAACGCTCCTCACCGGCATCGGTGAACACCTGCACGCCGCCCCACCCTCGCGCTGCGGGGATGCGGCTTACGGCACGCACCGGGGTCCCCAGGCGCGCGTCGCGCAGTCCGGCGACCATCTTCCGGACGTACTGACGAGAGCCACCGCGCACCGTCCGCCACTGCGGACGGTCGGACAACTGGATCAGCCCGTGGTTGTGGCAGAAGCGAATCATCGTCGCCACGGGGAAACGCATCATCTGCTCGGTCGGGCAGGACCAGATGCAGCCGATCATCGGCAGGAAATACCAGTCTCGGAAACGCTCGCCGAAGCGGTGCCTGTCGAGGAAATCGCCGATCGGCTCGGCCATCTCGGCCTCGGCCTGGCGCTGCGCGATCGATGAGGCGAGCCGGTTGAAGCGCAGGATCTCGCGCAGCATGTCCAGGAAAGCCGGACGCCACAGGTTGCGCCGCTGCGCGAAGACCGTGTTCAGGCTCGAACCGCTCCACTCGAGCCCGTCGGACAGGCTCTGCACGGAAAACGACATGTCCGACGCAGCGGTCTCGACACCCAGTTGGCCGAACAGGCGCACCAGTTCGGGGTAGGTGCGATCGTTGTAGACAAGGAAGCCGGTGTCTACGCCGTGGGCCACGCCGTCGATCTCGACGTCGACCGTGTTCGCATGACCGCCGAAATGCCGGTCGGCCTCGAAGAGCGTGACCTGGAACTCAGGCGCCAGGGACCATGCGGCCGACAGCCCCGCGATGCCGGAGCCGACCACCGCGACGCGTCGGGTCATGCAAGCGGCCCCCGGGCACGAACTGCGCCGTCGCTCTCACAAAGGAGGACGGCAGTGGAAAAACCTGTCATGCGGCGCCCCCGGGCGAACGAGGGAGGGAGGGAGGAGGAGGAGAGACGCCCGGAGATTGCAGCCGGCGGGACCGGGTGTCCGCACGACAGAAAAAAAGGTGGTGTGGCCGCCACAACCACGCCCGGACGCCCGACGGGCGTCACAGACCTGCGCACGGGCCGCGAAGACCCGCAAGATGTGCGGGGGCGGGTGTGCGAGCGGTTGAGAGCAGTCATGAATGAATACTAACGCGTCTACTTTTTGAACTCAAGAGTTTTCTTTTGAATTCTTCAGTCGGAATGTGGCTCGACCGATCACCGGTGCGGGCTTGACCTGTCGGCACCGCCAGAAGGCCGCGGGGCAGGTCGCGTCGATCGGCGCGGGGCCATACCAAAGTGTCACGATCTCAATACACTCAAAAGTGTCACTCTGTCTTGACGTCGATTGTGAACCTTTGGCTGGACTTTGCAAGCCCGAAATGCGCTCCAGCCGTCGAAATGGGGTTCTTTTTTGGTTTTCAAGGGCTGCAGCGGTGCGAAACCCGCCCCCACCGCCGACCCTGGCGGGATCGCGGCAAGTGCGCATCCCTAAAATACCGGCACTCTGACGCCCACGACGGACGCCGCGCCATGCTCTACCCGGAACTCTTCAAGCAGCTCGAGGCTGTTCGCTGGAACATGGACACCGACATTCCCTGGGGCGATTTCGATGCCGGGCGGCTCAGTGACGAGCAGGCCCGCACCGTCAAGATGAACGCCATCACCGAGTGGGCCGCGCTGCCAGCCACCGAGATGTTTCTGCGCGACAACCGCGACGACAGCGACTTCTCGGCCTTCATGAGCGTGTGGTTCTTCGAGGAGCAAAAGCACTCGCTGGTGCTGATGGAATACCTGCGCCGCTTCCGTCCCGAGCTCGTGCCCACCGAAGCCGAGCTGCACGAGGTCCGCTTCGAATTCGACCCGGCCCCGGCGCTCGAGACGCTGATGCTGCATTTCTGCGGCGAGATCCGCCTGAACCACTGGTACCGGCGGGCGGCCGAGTGGCACACCGAGCCGGTGATCAAATCCATCTACGAGACGCTGGCCCGCGACGAAGCGCGCCACGGCGGCGCCTACCTGCGCTACATGAAGCGCGCAATGCACCGCTTCGGCGACGAAGCGCGCGCCGCTTTCGCCAAGGTCGGGGTGCTGATGGCCAGCGCGCGCCGTACGGCGCAAGCGCTGCACCCGACCAACCTGCACGTCAACGAGCGCCTGTTTCCGCGCGACACCGTGCAGAGCCGCCTGCCCGACCCGGCCTGGCTGGAACGCTGGCTGGACAAGCAGATCCAGTTCGACCACGCCTGGGAAACCCGCGTCGTCGAGCGCATCCTGCACAACCTGGGGCTGCTGATGGAGCGCAGCTTCGGCAGCGTGCAGGAGCTCAACCGCTACCGCAAGGAACTGGCCCAGGCCCTGGCCCAGCGCCAGGCCGCCCTGCAGGCCGCGGGCTGAAGCCCCTGGCCGCAGCGCGCGGGGCTCACTGCGCCCGCGGCACCGACGGGTCGGCCTTGCGATCTGCGGTGATCCTCACCGCGCTCGGGCGTTCGCCCACCATCCGGGCATAGCCCTTCCAGTCCACGCCTTGGGCGGCCAACAGGTCCTCGCCCAGGACCGACTTGGTCGCCATGCCGACCAGGGGCAGGTTGGTCCAGGCCGAGCAATCGGCGAGCGTGAAGACCTCGCCGGCGACATAGGGCGAGAAGCGGGCCAGGCGCTTGAAGCCTGCGATGTGACGCTCCAGTGACTTGCGCACACGCTCCTTCGTTGCGTCGGACACGGTGCCACCGAAGAAGGCCTGCGGATACAGCTCGCGCGCGACCAGTTCGAGATGCAGGTCGATGAAGGTGACGAGCTCGCGCACCTTGGCTGCGGCATAAGGGTCGGCGGGCACGAGTGGCGGCTCGGGCCAGGCCGCCTCCAGCCAGTCGACGATGACCTGGCTCTCGCACAAGGGGCCCTGCGGTGTGCGCACGAACGGGACCTTGCCCAGTGGCGAGGCCGACAGTGTCGACTCCGAGGTGCCCCCGGTGCCCACACGCTCCTCGGTGAAGGGGATGCCCTTCTCCAGCATGGCCATCTTGACCTTGTTGTAGTAATTGGACAGTGGAAATCCGCACAGGACGATCATGGCTGTCTACGCTCCGCAAGAGATGAACGGCTGGACAGTGTCGCCGGATCGGCGGTGGCCCGCGCAGCCCACAGCACCGTCGCGACCGCACAAGCGCCGCCGGCCAGCGCGCCGGCCAGATGCGCGACCGTGGCCACCGGAAAAGACCAGGCGCCATCCATGCTCACCGGCGCCGCCCAGGCCCGCTCCAGCACCAGCTTGAGCGCCAACCCGACGGCCAGGGCCAGACCGATGCCTCGGTCTCGACCCCGCCGGGTCGCCACGAGTTCGACGGCCAGCACCGCCACCCCGGCGTGCAGCACACCCGACAGCCCGGCATAGCGCTGCAGATCGGCCGACGCCAGCAAAGCCAGATGGGTGACAGGCCACGCCAGGAAACAGGCACACAGCGCACGGACCGACACCCTGGCGGCCCTCCCGACGAAGGCAAGGACGGCGCAGCCCAGGACGTTGGCCCACAGGTGCAGGGTGTCGAGATGCACGAGCGCCGCCGTCCACAGGCGCCAGGGCTGCGGCCACACCCGCTGGCGCTGCCAGTCGAGTGCGGTGGCAGCGCCGGGCCACCACGACGACGACGCCAGCGCCACGCCCAGCGCTGCGGCCGCCAGCGCCCACCACAGCCAGGCCCACGGCCGCGCAGCGGCAGCGGCGCCGGCGCCCCGCCCGGTCAAGACGCAGGCAACGCCGGCGCGACGTGCCCGAACACGTGCTGCCACACCGCAAGGACCGCGTCCCGCGGCACCGCGAAGGCATCTGCCTCGAAATGGGGGGACGGCTCGTCGAGCCGGGCACGGGGCGGCGCGCTGCGCAGCGCGCGGTAGGCATCGGCCGCCGCGTCGCCGACACCCGGGGGCAGCAAACCCACTTGCTGGGCGCGCCGGAGCAAGGCGATGTTGCCTGCGTTCGCGGTCAGCACCGGATGATCGGCACCGTGGATGAGGACCAGAGCCTGGACCGCGAACTCCACGTCGATCATCCCCCCGGCGCTGTGCTTCACGTCGAAGCGCCCAGCAGGTACCGCATGCGCCGCACGCACCTTCTCGCGCATCGCGCCGACCTGCGCCACCAGCGCCTGCGCGTCGCGCGGGGCGGTCAGCACCTTCGTGCGCATCGACTCGAACCGCGCGGCAATGGGCTCATGCCCCGCGCAGAAACGCGCACGCGTCAGCGCCTGATGCTCCCAGGTCCACGCCGTGTTGCTGCCACGACCGACCTGATACCGCTCGAAGGCATCGATCGAGGTCACCAGCAGGCCTGAACTGCCGTTCGGACGCAAGGCGGTGTCGATCTCGTACAGGTCACCGTGCGCGGTGCGCAGCGTCAGCCAGGTGATGACCTTGCGCACGAAGCCGGCGTAGATCTCCTGCGCGCGGTCGGCGTCGGGCTCGTCGCGGTCGTCGTAGATGAAGACGACGTCCAGATCGCTGCCGTAGCCGAGTTCCTTGCCGCCGAGCTTGCCGTAGGCGATCACAGCCAGCGCCGGGGCCGGACGGTGACGCAGGCGGTAGTTGGCCCAGGACCAGCGCAGCACGGCGTCCATCACGGCGTCCGCCAGGGCCGACAGCTCGTCGGCGACCTCTTCGACGCTCAGCCGGCCTTCGACGTCGCGCACCAGCGTGCGAAACACCTCGGCGTGGTGCGCACGTCGCAGGGTGTCGAGCAGGGCCTCCTCGTCGGCCTGCCCGCCCCGCACCCAGGCGGCATGACGCTCCTCCAGTTCCTGGAGGAAGACCGCGCGGTCGAAGCGCTCACCGAGCAGGCGCTCGTCAGCGAGCTCGTCGATGACCCCGGGATGGCGCATCAGGTACTGCATCGGCCAGCGCGCCAGGCCCAACAGGCGCAGCAGACGCTTCTGCACCTCCGGGCGCTCGACCAGCAGCGTGAAGTAGGCCTCGCGGCGCAGCAAGGGCTCCAGCCAGTCGACGAATCGCAGCGCCGCGTCCAGCGTGCAGCTGCCGTCGGCCACGCCGGCCTCGGAGCGCTGGATCAAACGCCCCAGCCGCAGCTTGCTGTCCTCGCGCAGGCCGGCCACGCGCGGCTGCGCCGCCCAGCGCCGCACGCGTTCGGCCAGCGCGTCGGGCAGACGGTCGATCAGCGCCGGGCTGTCGATGGGCAGCGGCCCCTGGCCACAGGTGCGGCACCCGGGGCGGGCGCCGCCCGCCGGCGCAGCGCTGCCGTCACGCAGCAGTGCGTCGAACTCGTTGGCCACGAACTCCCGCGCCTCGCCCAGTTGCTCGAGCAGCGCGCAGGCGTCGGTGCTTCCGAGCGGGTCGAGGGCGCGGGCAATCCAGTCCAGATCGCCGTCGGCCGTGGGCAGCAGATGGGTTTGCTGGTCGTCCAGGTACTGGATGCGGTGCTCGATGCGGCGCAACAACTCGTAGGCCTGCCCCAGGCGCTCGGCCGTCGCCGGCTTCATCAGGCCGCGCGCCACCAGACGCTCCAGCCCACGCAAGGTCGATCGCGTGCGGATCTCCGGGAAGTGGCCGCCGCGCGCAACCAGCATCAACTGCACGATGAACTCGATCTCACGGATGCCGCCGCGGGACAGCTTGACGTCGTTGGCGCGCTCAGGGCGGCCTGCGGCACGGCGCTGGGCCTCCTCACGAATCTTGCGGTGCAACTGCCGCAGGCCCTCGAACACGCCGTAGTCCAGGTACTTGCGGTACACAAAGGGCGTGACGAGCGAACGCAAGGCGTTCGCCCGGCCGCTGTCCACAGCCGCGCGCGGGGCGACGACGCGGCTCTTGAGCCAGGCAAACCGCTCCCACTCGCGCCCCTGGACCTGGAAGTACTCTTCCAGCATCGACAGGCTCACCACGGGCGGGCCGGAATTGCCGTTGGGCCGCAGCGCGAGATCCATGCGGAAGACAAAACCGTCCTCGGTGGTCTCGCCGATCAGCGCATACAGGCGCTTGGCCAGCAGCGCAAAGTATTCATGCGCCGACACCGGCCCACCACGCCCGACGACGGCCGCCGGATCGGCAGGCCCCGACGTGTGGCCGTCGTCCTCGTAGACGTAGACGAGATCGATGTCGGAGGAAACATTGAGCTCGCGCGCGCCGAGCTTGCCCATGCCGACGACCCAGAAGTCGATCTCCTGCCCCCGGTCGTCGAGCGGCCGGCCATGCCGCTGATCGCACTCGGCGCGCGCACGCGCCAGCGCCGCTTCGAGCGTGACCTCGGCCAGCGTGGTCATCACCGCGGTGACCTGCGCCAGCGGCAGTTGCGCCTCGACGTCCAGGCAGGCCAGCCGCTCGAGCACGAGTTGCCGCGCCACGCGCAGCGCCGCCGGCAGGTCGCGCCCGCGCGCCTGCAGCCGCTCCAGCGTGGCCCTGATCGTCTCGGCATCCGGCACCCCCGACGGGAGTGCCTCAAGATCATCGGCGTAACGCCGACGGATGCGCTGGACGAAACGGCTGTGCGATGCCAGCGCGGGCTGCGGTGACGAGCCTGAGCCGGTCAAGCGCATCCGGCCCAGTTGCGGTGTGCCGATGCTCATCGCGTCCCCCCCGTGCGCAGGCGCAGGCGCCGGTCTGGAAAGGGCGCGCGTTCCCGCCAAGCCCCGTACGGTGGGCGCGTGCAGCGGTCCCACACCTGTGGTGCATCCATCGGTCTACTCCTCCTGCCCGACGCCCCCGCGGCGACTGCGCCGCGAACCAGGACATCCTCGAGTCTGGGCGGCCACCTCTCGGCCCTACTTGTGGCGTAAGGTCCTCTGCGGCCTGCCCCGTCGATCCGTCGGGCTCCAGTCTTCGTTCCAAGATCTCTCCGGAACGCAGGGTATTCCGATCGGGAGGTTGATCGCAGCGAGGGGGCTTTGCCCGCGCTGAGCATCGACAATTCGTCAGCCGTGGCGTCGAAGACCGTCGCCGCCAGGATTCACGACCCATCTGGAGGCCCACATTGACCAAGATCGCAGCCGTGCAGATGGTCTCGACGCCCGACCGGGACCGCAACCTCGACGCCGCCGCGGCCCTGATCGCGCAGGCCGCCGCGCAAGGCGCCGAGATGGTCGGCCTGCCGGAGTATTTCTGCCTGATGGGCCGACGCGACACCGACAAGTTCGCCATCGCCGAGCCGCTGGACGACGGCCCGATCCAGCGCTTCCTCGCGCAGACGGCGCGCCGGCACGGCCTGTGGCTGATCGGCGGCACCTTGCCCATCAGCATCCCGGGCCGAGCCGACCGCCTGCACAACACCTGTCTCGTGCACGACCCGCAGGGCCGCAGAGTCGCGCGTTAC
Organism: Rubrivivax sp.; assembly: GCA_049453935.1. Taxonomy (GTDB): domain Bacteria; phylum Pseudomonadota; class Gammaproteobacteria; order Burkholderiales; family Burkholderiaceae_C; genus Rubrivivax. Next base: position 17,706 of record JBMTXX010000002.1, on the reverse strand, counting down.
GACAAGATCCACCTGTTTGCCTTCGACAACGGCCGTGAGCAGTACGACGAAGGCCGCGTGCTGGAAGCCGGCGACACCCCCGCGGACTTCATGGCCGCCGGGCACCGTGTCGGACTGAGCGTGTGCTATGACCTGCGCTTCCCGGAGCTGTACCGGGCCCTGGCCGGGTCACCCGGGGCGGCCCCCTGTGACCTGATGTGTGTACCGGCCGCCTTCACCCACACCACGGGGCAAGCCCACTGGGAGTTGCTGCTGCGCGCGCGCGCCATCGAAAACCAGTGCTACGTGCTCGCACCGGCGCAGGGCGGGCTGCACGAGAACGGCCGACGCACCTGGGGGCACAGCATGATCGTCGACCCTTGGGGCCAGGTGCTCGCCAGCCTGCCGGAAGGCGAGGGCGTGGTGCTGGCCGACGTCGATGCCGCGCGGCTGCAGGCCGTGCGCAGCCAGTTGCCGGCGCTCAGGCATCGGCGCTTGTGACAGTTGACCGCTGACCGGCTGACGCCGGCCACGGCGACGGCCCCGCTGCGCGACCGGTTCTGACACCCGACCGGCACGCGTCACCCGGGCCACGCGAACGGCCGATCGCACAGCAACTGACTCAGCGCTGCCCGTACATCAGGTGCCGGGCCAGAGCGGCCTTCAACGGGCCCAGACGCTGCAAGCCCGCCAGCGCCAGGCCCCGCAGCGACCCCACGCCCGGCCCGCCCCAGGTGAAGCTGCGCGCGAGGAAATCGGTCGTCGCGATCATGCTCCAGCGGTCCGGGGCGCGCTGCCACTCGACGCGCCGCAGGGCCGCGTCGATGCCCGGCGTACGATGCATCGCGTCCACCAAGGCATGCGCGTCGCGCAGGCCGAGGTTCAGGCCCTGGCCCGCCACCGGATGCAGGGTCTGTGCGGCGTTGCCGATGCGCACCACGCGGCCCTGCACCAGCGAGCGCTCGGCATTGAGCCCCAGCGCGTATCGGTTCAGCGGCCCCATCGCCCGCACCTGCCCAGCCTGTCGCGGCAACAGCGTGTTCAGCAGCGCCATGCGCTGCGCCGGATCCAGGGGCTCCACAGGGTCGTCGTCGGCCGACACGCACCACACCAGCGCGGCCCGCGCAGGCCCGGGGCCGCTGTGCGCCGGCACAGGCGCGGCGGCGGGCAGCAGCGCTGCTGGCGGTGACCGCAAAGGCAGCAAGGCCAAAGGACCGCTGCGCGTGAAACGCTCGAAAGCCGTCCCCGCCGGCGCGCCCGACAACTCGACCGTGCCGACCCAGGCCGACTGCCCGTAGTCGCGCCGCAGCCCCTTGCGCGGCTGGTCGGCGAACACGCCACCCTCGGCGACGACGGCGAGGTCGAAACCCGCTGCCTGCGCCTCACCGATCCAGACGCCGTCGGGCGAGGATTTCAACGCGGCCACCGGCTGGCCCCAGCAACTGCGCAGTTGCTCGGGCCGCGCCTGGACCTGTTGCTGCCACGCCGCTTGCAGCGCGCAGACCACGGGCCCGTAGGCCACGACCGCGCCGAGCATGGGCACGCCCAGCTCGCGCGCGGTCAGTCGTACCGTGGCCTCCGACCCCCAGGCCGGGGGCGCCTGCGACACCTGCACCTCGTCGATCGGGCAAGCCGCCTCAGCCTCCCAGGCGCCCAGACGCTGCAGCGTCTGGAGGCTGCCCAGCGCCAGCGCCAGCGTGCGGGGATCGCCGCGGACGTCACGGTCGGCTGGCCGCGCATCGAAGACGGTGATGTCGGCGCGAGGCAGCCGCCGCGCCGCCAGCAAGGCCAACGTGAGCCCGACGGGGCCGGCACCGACGATGGCCAGGCGAGGAAAAGGACGGGATGGCATGGTGGGATGGAACGATAGCGCAGCCGGCACACGGACGGTCGCGTTATAACTTTCCCATGAACACTGTCCTGAAACCGCTGCGTGCCGCCGCGCTGGCCTGTGTGGCGCTGGCGAGCGGCCTGCACACGCCCCACGCCGCGTCGTCCCCGACCGCCGACAACCCGGCAGGCATCGACTGGGTCCCGCTGGAAGGCTTCGAGATCGCCCGCACCGAGACCACGGTGGCGCAGTTCCGGCGCCACGTCGAAGCCACCGGGCTGCGGACGCGGGCTGAGCAGCTCGGCGGCGGTCAGGTCTACGAGGCCGGCTGGGTCCGCAAGCCCGGCTGGACCTGGCAGCAGCCTTATGGCGTGCGACAGGCCGCCGACGACGAGCCGGCCGTGCACCTGAGCTTCGACGAGGCGCGCGCCTTCTGTCGGTGGGCAGGCGGCCATCTGCCGACCGACGCCCAGTGGGTGTCGGCCGCCTACACCGAGCAACGACGCGCGCCTGCAGCGCCTTTTCAGCGCGGGCGCACCTACCCCTGGCCGACCGGTGACCGCCCCACCGGCGCGCAGTGCCTGGGCGACTGCGGCCCCGCGGCCGCCGGGCGCGCCGTCAGCCATGGCGCATCGCTTTGGCGGGGCGACGGTCACGCCACGGCCGGGCGCACGCCGGCCGGGGTGAACGGCCTGCACGACATGGGGGCCAATGTCTGGGAGTGGGTGGACGAGCCCGAGGGCGCCGTCTCCGGCGACGTCGACCGCCGCACCCGGGGCGGCTCCTGGTGGTATGGCGCGGCGCAGATGCGCGCCGACCACCTGCAGGGCAAACCGCCCGACACGACCGTGGTGTACATCGGATTCCGCTGCGCCAGGGCTGCCCGACGCTGACCGACGCGAGAGCCCTGCCCGCCACACACCGGTGTCCGACAGGCCATTTCTGAGCCTGCGCAGCAGGCAAGAGGCCGCGCCGGGCACGACGCTTGGGTTTGGCGCGACGACAGCGGCACAATCGGCCTTTCACACCGCGGGCCCCGACCGATGCTCTACCGATTTCGCAGCAAGGCCAGCGCAGACGTCCTGATGCTGGAGCCGCAGGCCGAGGGGCTGCTGAAGGCTCTGGGCCGTGAGCCCTCGGCCCAGGGCATCATCGAGCCCGCCGCGATGCCCGACGCGCTGGCCAAGCTGCGCGCGGCCATCGAACTGGACGAGCAGGCACGCGCACGCATGCCGTCCGACGACGCGCAGCGCGAAGCCGCCGCACTGGCCGCAGGGCGTGACCCGGTGCCACTGCGGGGTCGCTGGTGGCCGATGGTCGAGATGCTGCGGCGCTGCCACGCGGAAGACGCGCCCATCGTCTGGGGCGTCTGATCAGCCGAACTTCGCAGGACGCGCCTGGAGACCGGATGAAACTGGACAGCCGGAGTTGGTTGAACGGGGAAACGATCCCGTCACGCTTCGCCGCGGGACGGCTGGCCGAGGATGGCGAGGTCGCCTTCTCCGACAACCTCAACCCGCACCTGGCCTGGAGCGAACTGCCACCGGGCACGAGATCGCTGGCGCTCATCTGCCACGACTTCGACGTCCCGAGCCTCGGCGACGACGTCAACCGCCACGACCGGGAGGTGCCGGCCGATCTGCCACGCGTGGATTTCTTCCATTGGGTGCTGATCGACCTGCCCGCCTCGCCGGCCGAGATCGCCGAAGGCGAGTTCAGCCGGGGGTTCACGGCCAAAGGCAAGCCCGGCCCGCAAGCGCTGCGCGGCGCCCGCCAGGGACTGAACGACTACACCGGCTGGTTCGCCTCGGACGCGTCGATGGCGGGACAGTACTTCGGCTACGACGGGCCCTTCCCCCCGTTCAACGACTCACTGGTCCACCACTACGTCTTCACGCTGTACGCCGTCTCGGTGCCGCGGCTGCCGCTGGAAGGGGCGTTCAACGGGGGGCAGGTCAGGACGGCTCTGGCTGCCTGCACGCTCGACACGGCCACCTGGTCCGGCACCTACACACTCAACCAGCGTCTCGTCAAATGAGCCACACCGCCGGCGCCAGGCCGCCACCGCCCGCGGCCACCTCGCAGACCGGTGCCGACGCCGCGAGCGGCGAGCCGATGATCACCCGCCTGATGCTGGTGCGTCATGGCGAGACCGACTGGAACGTCGGTCTTCGGATCCAGGGCCACACCGACATCCCGCTGAACCCACGAGGCCGGGAACAGGCGCGCCGCCTGGGCCTGAGCTTGGGCGACGAAACGCTGGACGCTGTCTATGCCAGCGACCTGAGCCGTGCGTACGACACAGCCGCCGAACTGGCGCGCGCCTGCGGGGCCGAGCTGCGCCAGGAGGTGTCGCTGCGCGAACGCCATTTCGGCTGTTTCGAGGGCATGACTTTTGGTGAGATCGAGGCGCGCTGGCCCGATCAGGCCCGGCGCTGGCGCCAGCGGGATCCGCACTACGGCCCGGAAGGCGGGGAGACGCTGTGGGACTTCCACCGCCGCTGCGTCGACACCGCCACCCGGCTGGCCACCAGACACCCCGGACAGTCGATCGCGCTGGTGGCCCATGGCGGTGTGCTGGACTGCCTGTACCGCGCGGCCACGCTGCTGGACCTGCAGGCCCCGCGCACCTGGCAGATCGACAACGCCACCGTCAGCCGGCTGTTGTGGACCGGCCAGGGTTTTTCGCTCGTGGGCTGGAACGATGCCTCCCACCTCGAGGCGATGGGCGCGCCAATGGATCAGGCGTAGGCTTGCTCGTCGATGTTCAGGGCGATCTGCATGCACACGCTGCGGCAGATCGCAGCGGCCTGCTCGTTGACGATGCGGTAGTAGATCTGGGTTGAATCGCGGCGCTTGCCCAGCACGCCAGCGCGGTAGAGCGTCGACAGGTGCTGGCTCATGTTCGGCTGTGTCGTGTCGATCTCGGCCAGCAACTGGGAGACGTTCTTCTCACCCTGGCAGAGCGCACTGATGATGCGCAGCCGGATCGGCGTGGACAGCAGGCCGAAGAGCTCGGCGGCGCTGGCGAACACGGCTTCGGATTCGTCCTGGGGCGATTTCATGCAGTGTGCGTCTGGCAAACGGTTGCGGACTGCAGACATCTTCGCTCAAAACGGGAAATCGCGTTCGCCGCGTTCATCGCCCGGGCTTCGAGGTTCCGAATCGGTAGTGGTCACGCTCGAGCACCGCGGCCACCGAGGTCACCTCCTCAGGGAACATGCCCAGGTTCAGCTCGGTGTTGCACATCTCGACCATGGTGCGCAGCGCGCCCGGCGAGTTGATGCGCCCCTGAGGCCGGTAGATCGCACTGCCGTCACCCCCGACCTTGCGGACATGACAGGCCGTGCAGTTGTGCTCGGCGATCATCTGACGCCCCAGATCCAGGTCGGCCTCGGCGAAGATCGCCGGCACCTGTGCGCCTGCCGACAACGGCACCAGCACCGCAAAACCTGCCGCGAGAACCGATCTGCGCATCTTCGACACTCCTTGAAATCCTCCAGACCGCACTGCAGACCACCACCCCCACGGGGCGGGTGGGACGGCCCACCTCAGGCTGGCGGCAGCCACTCCATCACATCGTCCTCGAACATCTCGCCCGGGATCAGCTGCCGCAGACGGCCGGAAGGCTCGATCACCGCGGTCAGCGGGATCACACGCCTCGTGCTCAGCGCCGCGGACATGGGGCCTTGATCGAGCGTCACACCAAAACCGTAGGCATGCCGCTCGAGGTAGTTGCGCACCGCCGCAGCGTCCTTGTCACGCGCAACGGTCACGATCTCAAGCGGGCGGCCCGCCGCCGCGCGGCGCAACTTCTCGATGTGTGCGTTGTGCCGCAGGCAGAAGGGGCAGGTGGTGGACCAGAACACCACGACGACGGTCTTGCCGCTGGCCTGTGCGGCGCCCCAGCGACGCCCGTCGAGCAGCGTCACCTCCGGCCAGCGGACCAGCTCCCCGATGCCTGCGGGCGCCGCCCGGGCTGCGCCAGGCAGCGCCCCCGCCAGCGCCGAAGCGCCCAACCCCCGCAGCACATCGCGGCGCCGTGGATGACCTGCGCACACGTCTGCAACCGCCGCATCCGCCCGCGACATTCGGGCAAACGAGGAGGAAAAACACCTGTCCATCAGCATGTGTTGATATTACGATATTGCTGCTTCCCGGTGTGATCACCGGGTGCTGTTGACGTCGCGCGAGCCGACGCGTCTCTCGACTTTCGACCTAGGGCAATTGCGGATGTGTCGAAGGGTGACGAATCGTCCGTGATGACGTCCAATAAGGGTGTGAACCGAACCGGCGCGGGCCTCCCGCCTAGCGGAAGTCTGTAGAACCGGAGGATGCACCGTTTTCCGAGACCGAGGAGAAACCCATGCCATTTCCTGCCCGCCATCTGGCGAGTCTGGCGGCCCTGACCGTCGCCGGGGCCGTCACCAGCACCGCCTTCGCCCAGGCCGCTGCCGCCCCCAACCCCCATCTGGGGCGCAATCTGGCAGCCACTTGCGCCAACTGCCACGGCACCAACGGGCAGGCCCGTGGTGACATGAAGCAACTCGCCGGGGTTTCCGCCGAGAAGATCACGGCGATGATGGCCGACTACAAGAGCGGCAACCAGCCCGCCACGATCATGCACCAGATCGCCAAGGGCTACACCGACGAGCAGATCAAGTTGATCGCGGCCTACTTTGCCGCGCAGCCCGCCAAGAAGTGAGGGAACGACACATGACACAACATCTCGAACTCTCTCGCCGCCGTCTGCTGGGCGCCGGCGTCGCGTTGTCTGGCTTGGCGCTGGGCGGCTGCGCCACCACTGGCGCGGGCGGTCCGTCGATCGGGCGCGTGGTGATCGTCGGCGGCGGCTTCGGTGGCGCCACGGCGGCCCACTACCTGAAGATGTGGGGCGGCAATGTCGACGTGACGCTCGTCGAACGCAACCCGGAATTCATCTCCTGCCCGATCAGCAACCTCGTGCTCGGCGGCCACAAGCAGATGGCCGACATCACCCGCGGCTACGACGGCCTGAAAGCCATCGGCGTCAAGGTGGTGCAGGGCGAGGTCACCGCCATCGACGCCGGCAAGAAGCTGGTCAAGCTCGCCGGCGGCGCTGAACTCGCCTACGACCGTGCGATCGTCGCCCCGGGCATCGACTTCCTGTACGACCAGGTCGGCGGTCTGCAGGCTGCGATCGACAGCGGTCGGGTCACGCACAGCTGGAAGGCCGGCGCGCAGACCGTGGCCCTGCGCAAGCAGCTCGAGGCCATGCCGGACGGCGGCGTCTACGCACTGGCCATCCCGAAGTCGCCTTACCGCTGCCCGCCCGGCCCTTACGAGCGGGCCTGCATGGTCGCGAGCTACTTCAAGACCGCCAAGCCCAAGTCCAAGGTCCTGATCCTGGATGCCAACCCGGACATCCAGAGCAAGAAGGGCCTGTTCATGAAGGCCTGGGACCAGCACTACAAGGGGCTCATCGAATACCGTGCCAACGCGGAACTTCGCGAGGTCTCGGGCCTGACGGCCAGGCTGGAATTCGAGGATGTCAAGGCCGACGTGCTGAACGTCATCCCCACCCAGCGCGCCGGCGACATCGCCCGCGCAGCGGGGCTGGTGAACGTCAACAACCGCTGGGTCGGCGTGAACTGGCTGACGATGGAGTCGACGGCTGCGCCTGGCATCCACGTGATCGGCGACGCCACCTTCCCCGGCCCGGCGATGCCGAAGTCCGGTCACATGGCCAACCAGCACGCCAAGGTGGCGGCCGCGGCCATCATCAGCCTGTTCAAGGGTGAGGCTGTCAACCAGACGCCGGTGGTGATGAACACCTGCTACAGCTTCGTCACCGCGCGAGATGTCGTGCACGTGGCTTCGGTGCACCAGTACGACGCGAAGGACAAGACCTTCAAGACCGTACCGGGGTCGGGTGGGCTGTCTGCCGCGGCCAACCAGATCGAAGGCCGTTACGCGCTGAGCTGGGCCAACAACATCTGGGCCGACATGCTCGCGGTCTGAGCTCGGAGTGTGGCGTCCGACGGGTCTGCGGCCTGTCGGACGCGCCGCAATCGCCCCGACGCCTGCGGGGAATTTGTGGCCAACGATCAGCCGGTGGATCGCGTGCCGTCACACAACGGCACGCCCACTCAAGCGCTCAGGGCTTGCCGCTGAGGTAGGCGGCCACGGCTTTCATCTCCAGCTCGGTCAGCTTGCTGGCAACCGTGTGCATGACCGCGTTGTCGTTCGTGCGCTGACGCTTGTTGAAGGCCTTCAGCTGGTTTTCCGTGTACTGCGCATGCTGCCCCGCCAAGCGCGGAAGCTGCTCGGTGCCGTGGGCTTGCGGCCCGTGGCAGGCCGCGCAGGCCGCAACACCCGAATAGGGGTTGCCACGGGTATAGATGAACTGGCCCACCTGGGCGAGTGCCTTGTCCTCGACGTCGTGCGGCTGGGGCTGACGCGAAGCGAACCACGCGCCCAGCGCCTTGAAGTCCGACGCATTCAAGTCGGCCACCATGGGCTGCATCGCGCTGCTGACGCGCCGGCCAGACTTGTAGTCACGCAACTGACGCTCGATGTAGGCGGCGTGCTGTCCAGCCAGGCGAGGAAACACCGGGCTCGAGCTCTCGCCCTCCATGCCGTGACAGATGAAACACTGACCCTGGACGATTTCCTCGGCGCGGGCGAGGTCCGCCGCCTGAGCAGAGGCCGCCGCCGCCGCGGTCAACGTCAATGCGGCAACCGCCCTGGCCGCACGGTGGTTGATAGACATCCTCATCCCCTGTGGACCCAACTGGATTTCACGGCTTGATGTACGCCGCACCTGATTGCTGCAACCTTGCAAGCCGCACGACGCCAGAAGGAGTGAAGCCAGCCTCCTGCAGGAATTGCTCGCGGGCCAGCTTCCTGTTCTTCAGCGTGATTTCACAGATCTCGAATTTGACGCCGCGGGACACCAAAGCAGCCACCGGCCCTGCAAAGTCGCCGCCCGCCGGATCCTTGGCCCCTTCCATCAGGAAGTCGACGCCGTTGGCGTGTGTGACCACGGTGATCTTGGCCGACGTGTCGGTCTCGATGTGATTGCGGATGTTGCGCAACGCCTTGACAGCCTGCACCTTGGCGTCATCGATGTGATAGACGACAGCGTCCTGCGCGTGCGCGCCACCAGCCCCGATGACCATCGCCGTCACAACGGCTGTCCGGGCCAGAACTTTGCTCCAAATCATGTCAGTCTCCAATCTTGTACGGCGATGTATTCACGCCGACACAACTTGCCGCCGGGCTAGCGGCAAGCGGTCACACGCAATCAAAGGGCGATGCCAGGATTGCCATCCACGCCGATCAGACGGGGCGTGTTGACGGACCTTGGAGTGACCCGTCCGCCCGGGCGAGCCTTGAGCCAGGTCTCGACCACGTCCCACACCGGCTTGTTGCCCGCACGCGCCGCGTCCTCGGACACCGGTGCCCAGCCAGCCACCCGGTAGGTCTTGCTGGCCTCGATCGGACGCCCGGCCAGCCGCATGTCGGAGATGCGGGCTCCGGCCTTCTCGCCCGGCGTGATCGTGTACTCGAGACCGCCCACGCGAACCATGTCCCCGCCTTGCTGGTAGTAAGGGTCGGGGTTGAAGAGGTTGTCGGCGACGTCCTCGAGGACGGTCTTGATCATCTCGCCGCTCATCGGGGTGACGGTGGCGTAGGGGTAGGTGATCGCCAGCTGGTCCATCATCAGCTCACGCGTGATCGCCTGCCCGGGCAGCAGCGACGTGCCCCAGCGGAACCCCGGGCTGAAGGCGATTTCGGCGCCCTGAACCTCCATCAGGGCGTCACACACCAGTTGGTCCCAGCTGCCGTTGAAGTTGCCTCGGCGGTACAGCAGACCGTCCGTGACGGCCAGCGTCTCGTTCAGCTTGGACTCGTAGGGCGCGCGGATCTTCGTGATCAAGGCGTCCATCTGCGGATCGGCCTTCAGCACGTCGCTGAACACCGGCAGCAAGCGCCAGCGGTAGTCGGCGACCTTGCCAGCCTTGACCTCGAAGTCCATCACGCCGAGGAACTTGCCGTTGCTGCCGGCGTTGGTGACGAGCGTGGTGCCGCCCGGGTTCTTCACAGGCACGGCCACCGGCACGCCGTCGTGCGTGTGACCGCCGAAGATCGCGTCGATGCCACGCACCCGGCTGGCCATCTTCAGATCGACGTCCATGCCGTTGTGCGAGATCACGACGACCACCTGCGCACCCTGGTCACGGGCCTCGTCGACCGCCGTCTGCATGTCCTCGTCGCGGATGCCGAACGCCCAGTCTGCAACCATGTACCGCGGGTTGGCGATCGGCGTGTAGGGAAAGGCCTGGCCCACGATGGCGACCTTGACCCCGTTGATGTCCTTCAGCACGAAAGGCTGGAAGACCGGATCGCCGAAATCGGTGGTCTTGACGTTCTGGGCGACGAAGTCGATGTGGCCCTTGAAATCGCGCTCGACGATTTCCTTGACCCGCTTCATGCCGTAGGTGAACTCCCAGTGGCCGGTCATCACGTCCACCGTCAGCGCCTTGCAGGCGTCGACCATGTCCTGGGCGTTGGTCCACAGCGCCGTGGCAGAGCCCTGCCAGGTGTCGCCACCGTCCAGCAGCAAGGCGCCCGGGCGGGACGCCTTCAGGCGCTTGACCAGCGTGGCCAGGTGGGCAAAGCCCCCGACCTTCCCGAAGCGCCTCGCCGCTGCCTCGAAATCGAGGTAGGTGTAGGCATGGGCCAGCGCAGAACCGGCCGGCACGCCGGCCGCCTTCAACAGGTGCTCACCGACGAGGTGCGGGAGCTGTCCCTGCATGGACCCGATGCCCAGGTTGACGCTGGGCTCACGGAAGTGGATGGGCTTGAGCTGCGCATGGCAGTCGGTCATGTGCAGGAAGCTGACATGACCCGGCCCCTGGCCGAGCGGCGGAACGTCGTACAGCGCCTCCTCGGCGGTGGCTGCGTCCGCATCGGCATGACGGGCCAGACCCATACCGGCCGCGGAGGCCGCCGCCAGGACCTGGAGGAATTCGCGCTTGCTCAGGCTGACCATCAGTGACTGCTTATGTTCAGGTGCAGGAAAAGCCCGGACGTGCCGGGCTGTTGCGGAAGGCCGTTCAGATTTACTGGTTGACCGGGGAGCGCGGGTCGAGCAACAGCGACATCAGGTCACGCAGTTGCTGCTCGTTCAGCAGCCCGGCATGCCCGAAACGCGGCATGTTCGAGCAGGCGGCATAGGCCTTGCTGTTCCAGAGCTTCACCCAGGTGTACTGCACGATGGGCTCGGCCGTCGCAGACGTGACGTCGGTGATGCCGCGGTTCTTGCCGTAGTTCCACAGCGAAGGGCCGATCGTGCCGTAGGACACTTCCTTCTTGTCGATCTGGTGGCAGTTGTAGCAGTTGCCGCCGTTGGCCTTGGGGTCGGCGGACGCATCGGTCCACGTCATGCCCCGGCCGCTCTGCGCCAGACGCTCACCGGCCACCCAATCGCCGAAATACTGGCCACCGGTGGGCCACTTGACCGTGGCCATCGCCTCCTTGCGGACACGCTCGGCGACATCGTCGGCGATTTCCTTGTCACTGGAGCAGGCGGCCTGACCCAGATCCTGGTTCAGGCGATCCACCTTGGCAATGCCCTGGTCGCGGAAAGACGCCTTGATGGCGGCAAGCGCCTGCTTGTCCAGTTCTGCCGCGGACTGCTGCGCGGTGGCGCAGCCAGACACCAGGACCGAGGCTGCAACGCCCACAGCAGCCAGCATCGTCGTGTTGAGGTTCATCTTCGGTCTCCCCTTCAGCGCTTGATGGCCGGTGCGATCGACTCGGCACCCTTGGCGTTCACACCCATGTAGGTGCCCAACGCGATCGTGACCTCCGAGCCGAAGCCGGGGTAGGGGAAGCGCTGCTGACGGTAGCAGTCGTTCAGACGCAACTGCATGCTCCACATCTGGCCGTTGCTGACCCGGTAGGCGGGCCAGGCCGCGAAGCCGATGCCGTCACCCGGGTTCTTGGTCAGGTTGGGCAAGTCCTGCAGGCGAATGCGCTGGCCGTCGGCCGAATGGCATGACGCGCAGGAGAAGTCGTGCGTGCCGCCACGGAAGAAGAACACCCGCTTGCCGATCTCGTAGGAGCGCTTCTCCTCCGCGTGGTCCTGCGGCAGGTTGAAGCGCATGCCGCGCGACATCGAGGCGATCCAGGTGGCCAAGGCCGTCACATTGGCCTGCTCGCCTTGGCGGAACGGCGTCTTGGCGATCTCGGCCCCGTTGAAGCCCTGCAGCGTCTCCATGCAGTGCACCAGGCGCGTCTCGAGGTCCATGACCCGGCCGGTGTCGGCAAAGAAGCGGGGCAGTTCGACGAAGGCGCCCTTGACGACGCCTGGGCCCTTGCCGAGATCACAAGCTTCAAGAGACGCATTCTTGGGGCCGCGCTTCTTGGACCAGAGATCCTCACCCTTGGCCTCATAGAGTTCGGCGGGGTTGCCGTCCTCGAGCATCTTGCGGTATTCGGCGATGCCATCGGACGCTGAGCGGGCCTGCGACCATGCGGCGCCACAGGCGACCGTCAGGGCCGTCGCGATCAACAGGACTTTTTTCATGGATCTCCTCTGTCTGTGTTCTGGAAGGGGCATGAAACATGCGCGCCCCGCAAGGCTGCGGGGGCGATGGCGTCGGGACGTCAGCTGACGGTGGCCGTGTCGGTCCGTGTGTCGCCCTTGTTGTCGACCCAGGTGATCGACACCTTGTCACCCGCCTTGGCGTCCTTGACGACAAACTGCATGTACGGGTTCTTGGCCACCGAGGGGCTCCACTCGGCGCGCAACACCTGCTTGCCGTTGTGCGTCGCGGTGACTTCCTGGATGAACCAGGCCGGGATGACCTTGCCAGCCGAGTCCTTGCGCTGGCCGGTCTCCATCTCGTGGCTCATCAGCACGCGCACGGTCGCCTTGCCGTCGCGAGCCTGGGCGCGAATGCGCATCGGGTCTGCCATGTCTTTCTCCTTGAATGCGTTGAATCTGGATGAGTGGATCGAAGCCGCTTCAGCCGCCGCAGCCGCCGAGCGTGACCTTGATCTCCTTCATGCCGTACATCACGCGGCCGTCCTCCATCATCGCCACGGCGTAGACATTGGACGACTGGCCCATCTTGATGCGGCAGGCAAACGAAGGCTCGACCGCGTCGCTGCACTCGAAGACAGCGGCCAGGGCGTTCGGGTTCTTCTCGACCAGCACCGCCAGGCGCTTGACGCCGGGCATGGTCGAGGACACCGTCACGGGCACCACCGCGCCGTTCTCGGCGATGTCAGGCCCGCCAAGCTTGATGTCCGCGCCCTCGACCGGGGCGCTGCCGCCCATGGCCTTGACGGCGTCTGCGAGATTCTTCGCCTCGAAGGCGGACTTGTTCCAGGCGGCCAAGGCGGCCTGGGGCAGCAGGCCGGCGCCGGCCATCAGGCCCAGCAGCGCGGCGCTGCGCGAAAGCATGTCGCGTCGTGCAGTGTTCATGAAGGACTCCTTGTCGAAAGTGGTTGAAGCGTATGGTGGTCAAAATCGGGCCGCTTGACCAGCGGGGAATCCCCGATGCCCGGCCGCGGCCCGTGTTCTGGCGTGAGGCAGGTCAGCTCAGATGCCTCACTTGGCCGCGCCCGCGGCAATCCACGCCGCCAGCGCTTGCGCGTCGGCCTTGGGGATGTTCTGCGCCGGCATGGGTATGGCACCCCACGTGCCGGCCGCGCCGCCGAGGATCTTGCCGCTGAGGTACTCGACACGGTCGGCCCGCGCCGCGTACTTCTTGGCAACGTCCTGCATCGACGGGCCGAGGACCTTGCGGTCCACGGCGTGGCAGGCGGTGCAGTTGTGCTTGCCGAACAACGCCACGGCAGCCGCGCCAGATGCCCCACCGGACGCGGCCGCCGCCGCAGCAGGCGCTGCCGGACGGACAGGCGACACCTGCGCGACCGGCCGCTCGGGCGCCGCCGCGGGCGGCCGCGTCGTGTCGGCACCCAACTGCGCGCCGACCAGGCGGTTCTGCTCGGCCAGGTTGCCGTGCGCATTGCGTGCGTGGTCGGGCAGGAAGGAAGCGACCTTCGCCTCGACGACACAGTCCTTCATGCAGGCGGCCGCCTTGACATCGGGCTTGCCACCGTTGCCCATGCCCTTGCCGGGCCACATGCCGTGGTCGGTGGTCATGCCCTTGCGGTTGGGCAGCATGTCCTGGACCTGCGCGATGTTCTTGTCCGACAGCACGAAGTCGTCGGCCAGCACCCCGCCCAGGTTGAGCAGGTAGGCGGTGACGGCGTAGACCTCCTCGGTCGACAGCGACTTTGGCGCATTCCAGGGCATGGCCCGGTTGATGTAGTCCCACAGCGTGCCCACGCTGGAGAGCTTCATCATCGTGGTGCGCCCGGGGAATCCGGCATCGGTCAAGCGGGCAACACGGCCGCTCTTGACGTCCTCCTTGGTCGTGCCGCCGATCAGCGGCGAGAACACCTCGTTGCTCTCGCCGAAGACGCCGTGGCAGGAAGCGCACTTGGCTTCCCAGACTTCCATGCCCTTCTCGACCGAACCACTGCCGGCGGGCAGCCCCTTGAAGTCAGGACGGACATCGATGTCCCAGGCCGTGACCTCCTTGGCCGTGGCCGCCCGGCCGATGCCGGGGAAGGGTGTGCTGACCGCCTGGGCGGACACGGCGCCGGCGACTGCGGCCAGCGCGAGGGTGACGAGAGCTTGACGCATGGGACGGCCTGAACGACGACCCGTTTCACGAGAGCTGGACATTCTTCACCTCCCCGCTTTCCTGCACGAGCCAGGTCTGGATGGCATTGTTGTGATAGATCGACCGCGTGCCGCGGACCGCGCGCAACTGACGGTAGGTGGGCTGCACGTAGTTGGTGTCGTCGATGGCGCGGCTCTGGATCAGCGCCGGACGCCCGTCCCAGACCCAGTCGATGTTGAAGCGGGTCAGGCACTTGGACAGCACCGGCGTCTCGAGCCGGGCGGTGCGCCAGTTCGCGCCACCGTCCACCGAGACATCCACCCGCTTGATCTTGCCGCGGCCCGACCACGCCAGTCCGGTGATGTTGTAGAACCCGCGGTCGAGCAGGACCTGCCCCCCGGACGGGGTCGTGATCACACTCTTGCACTCCTGGATGCTCGAGTACTGGCGGTGCAAGCCGTTGGGCATCAGGTCGACGTAGTGCAGGACCTCGTCCTTGGCGCCGTACGGCTGATCACCGACCTCGATGCGGCGCAGGTACTTGACCCAGCTCACCCCCTGCACGCCCGGCACGACCAGGCGCAGCGGGTAGCCGTTCTCAGGGCGCAGCATCTCGCCGTTCTGGCCGTAGGCCACGATGACCTCGCCGCTCTCGATGAGCTCCATCGGGATGGTGCGCGTCATCGACGAGCCGTCGGCCCCCTCGGCCAGCACATAGCGGCCACGCTTGTAGTCGACGCCGCACATGTCGAGCACCATCTTCAGGGGCACGCCCGTGAACTCGCTGCAGCTGATCATGCCGTGGGTGTACTGGCAGGTCGGCACCGCGACATTGCCCCACTCCATGCCGGTGTTGGCACCGCACTCGATGAAGTGAAAGCGGCTCACGGCCGGCAGACGCATGACCTCGTCCATCGTGAAGACCTTCGGGGTCTTGACGATCTTGTCGTCCGAGCCGTTGACCATCAGACGGTGCTTGGAGGGGTCGACGTCCCACCAGCCCTGGTGGTGACGCTCGAAATGCAGGCCGCTGGGCGTGACGATGCCGAACAGGCTTTGCAGCGGCGCAAACGAGACCGAGGCCTGTGCCGTCTGCGTCAAGCCCGGGCTCTGGCGCCGCTGGACGTTGGACTCGTACTTGGACGGGCTGCCGTAGCCGTCGGTGACCACAGGCTGCCCCAGCCCGGTGGTGTGGGCGGGCAGTTGCAGGATGTTGGCATCCCCCCCTGCGGCCGGTACGGGGTTGGCCTGGGCGTGCACTGCAGCCGCACCGCCTGCGGCGGCGGCGGCCGCAAAGGCGTTGCGTATGAAGTGGCGTCGCCCCGTCTTCGCCTCGGCGAAGACAGTCTTGACGCCTTGCGGGCTCAGGAAGTTCTCTGGCGCCTTGACCAGGCGCCCCTGCAAGGGCTGGGGATCGGACACGACATTCCCTCCGAAGGAGTCGATTTGTTCTGGATATAAGCAAGTATGAATATTCAAACGCCGATGCGCATCGGGGAAACCCCTAGTGACATTTCGGCGCCTGAGTCAGGGAAGGGTCAGGCGAAGATGCGCAACCAGTCGCAGAGGCCGGCGTCAGTGCCGACCACGCGCGTCGTTCAAGGGTGCCCCATGACCGCCGCAGTGGCCACCAGCTCCTCGAACAGCGCCAGCGACACCGTACCCGAGACCGCGTAGGGGTCCAGGCGTGCGGTCTCCGAATACTTCAGCAACAGCGCAGGGTTGAGCCGGGCCATGTTGACCTGCCCCATCGACCAGCCGGCAAAGCGGCGTTCGTCGATCTCCTGGTAGCTGAGCAGTTCGACATCGGTGTGACGAGGGTCGGTCACGATGCGGTTGTACAGCCGATTGACTGCACTGCGCCCGCCTTCGAGCACCTGCAGGAAGATCCCGCCCGAGAAGCACAGCACCCCGGTGACGCCCACCGCCGGGTTGTGGGACTTGCTCTGCCGCAGGATGGCAGCCAGTTCTTCCTGATCGACCGCGGGGACCGCGCGACTCGCGTACAGCAAACGCACCAGCATCTTCAGGCTCCACGGCGGTTGGGCAGCAGCGCGAGGAATTCGCGCCGCAGATTGGCATCCTTGAGGAAGGCGCCTCGCATCATGCTGTTGACCATCGCCGACTCGCTGTCCTTGACACCGCGCCAGTGCATGCAGAAGTGGTCGGCCTCCATCACGATGGCCAGGCCATCGGGCCGCACCCGATCCTGCAGTTCGTTGGCCAGCATGGTCACGGCTTCTTCCTGGATCTGCGGCCGGCTCATGATCCAGTCGCAGATGCGGGCGTATTTCGACAGCCCGATGAGATTGGAGTGCTCGTTGGGCAGCAGCCCGATCCACACCTTGCCGATGATCGGGCACAGGTGGTGCGAGCAGGCGCTGCGCACAGTGATCGGGCCGACGATCAGCAACTCGTTCAGGCGTTCGGCGTTGGGGAACTCGGTGACGGCCGGGATCGGCCGGTACCGGCCGCCGAAGACCTCTTCCAGGTACATCTTCGCCACGCGCTTGGCGGTGTCCTGGGTGTTGTGGTCGCTGTCGGTGTCGATCACCAGCGCGCGCAGCACCTCGTGCAGCTTGGCCTGCACCTCGGCCTTGAGCTCGGCCATCTCACCTTCACGGATGAAGGCGGCGATGTTGTCGTTGGCGTGGAAGCGCTGGTCCGCGGTGACGAGGCGGTAGCGGATGCGCTCGGACGCGCTCATCGAGGCGAGCTCTTCCTCGGTGCGCAGCAGGCGACCCGAACGGCTCGCGTCGGCGGCATCGGCGGCATGTGGCGGTTTCATGGTGTTCCCCCTGGAAAGCGGGCAGCGCGCACGCCGGCGAACCCAGACACGCAAGCCAGCGACCCATCGAGCCGCCGATCCACAGGCATCGACCCGCCGGGGATCCTCGTGGGCGGTCTGTCCACGACGAGTGCACTAGACTGCCCCGGTGCAAACAGTGTACGCGTCGATCCCCTTGTCGCGCCAGTTGACGTCCTGCGCGGACGTGGTGGCTGCGGTGCGGTCAGGGCGGTCTCTCAACGACCTCCTGCCTGCGCTCGACGACGGACTGCGCCCCGGGGTACAGGCCTTGGCGTTCCACGTGCTTCGCCATCTGGGCAGTGCGGCCGCGGTGCGTGCCGCACTGGCGCCGCGCGCGCCCCCACCCCGCGTGGACAGTCTGCTGACCTGCGCGCTGGCGCTGCTGTGGCCCGTCGCAG
>JBMTXX010000001.1:0-43030 GCA_049453935.1 Rubrivivax sp. | reverse complement strand
GGCGAGGTGCTCAAGGGCATCCTGCGCGGCCTGCCGAACAAAATGATCGCGCGTGAGCTCGACCTGTCGGTCGAAACCGTCAAGGACCACGTGCAGTCGGTGCTGCGTTCCCTTCACGTGACCTCGCGTACCCAGGCCGTGCTGGCCATCGCACCGCTGCTCAACGGCCAGCCGGGCAGCTTCGGCTGGCGGCCGGGGCGGCGGCGATGACGGCAGACATCCCAGGGTGGCGCAGGCCTCCCGGACCGGAAGACACCGACGGCGACCCTCAGACCCCATCCGCTGTGGAGCCTGCCCGCACGCCGCCGACGCCGGGCGACTGGTCAGCAGATCACCACGCCTTGCGCCAGCCCCTGCACGCCATCGGCCTGTTCTGCGCCGCGCTGCGCAGTGCGGGGGTCCCGGCACAGGCCCAGGGCCTGGTCGACGGGATCGCAGCATCGGCCTCGGCGATGGAGGCGGCACTCGAAAGCCTGTTTGCAGAACTCACTGCGCTCGACCGGCCGAGCGCTGCGCAAGCGGGATCGGGTGCCACTGTGGTCATGACGTCAGATTCTGGCGCGCAGGGAACGGCATGCGAAAGCCCAGGCATCTCGGCATCGGGCTCAGGCTCAGGCTCAGGTCTTGACCTGGGTGACGGGCCACTGGGCAACGCCTGCCCAAGCGCCGCTTCTGCCGCGCAGCGTGCGTCCAGCTCCGGCCACACCGCCGCAGCGCGCGCAACGCGCGTGGTGATCGTCGACGACGATCCGGCTGCGCGGCAGAGCCTGAAGATGCTGCTGGACGCCTGGGGCGCCGAGGTGCTGGCCTTCGGCGGCCTGGAGACCCTCGACGAGTGGCTGAGCTCACGGCCCGGCCCGTTGCCTGACCTGTGTGTCGTCGATTACCACCTCGGTCGCGCGGGCCAGGGGCTGACCGCGCTGACCCTGCTGCGCAGGGCTTGGCCAGACCAACGTCTGCATGCGGTGATGATGACCGGCGACGTGCGTGCTGCACAGGCCGTACGGCAATCGCAGCCCGGGCTACAGGTGCAGATCAAGCCCGTTGCGCCTGCGACGCTGATCGGCCTGATCGAGCAGGCAGCGGGCAGCCGCGCCCCCGTCGGATGATGCACAAACCGTCACTCATACGAGCCCACCGACCCCTGGCCGAAGAGTCGCTTAGAAGCTATGATTGAACTTTCGCAACGTCGTATGGGCAGGTTGTTTTTACGCCTGACGGACGCTGTGACCCGCGTCTTTGCCACACTGCAAGGGCCGGAAGGTGCCGATCAGGATCAGCTGACCAAAGGGGTAGAAAGATGCGCAAAGTGGAACTGAAGGCTTGGGCCCGATGGACGATGGTGGCTGCGGCGGCCGCGATGGTGGTGGGGTGCGGGGATGACCCGGTACCGGTGGTCGTGCTGCCCGCGGGTGCGGTGGTGCAGGGTCCCGTCGAAGGAGCAATCGTGTTCGCCGATCAGGTGAACGCGGGCACGGTGGGTGTTCTCGACGATGCTGAAAAGCCCTACTCGGCCACCACTGGAGCCGACGGTACTTTCCAGATTTCGTCTGTTCCGCCGTACGCGTATGAACTGGTCAGCGTAGGCGGCGTCGACAAGATCACGAATAGGCCTGCCATCACGATGCGTGCGGAGGGTGGTGCCGGGGGCAGCGCAGTGACAACAAATGTGCTGACACCACTGACCACCCTGGTGGCTGTGACGCCACCAGCGCAACGCGAGGCCATGAAGCAGACGATCGCAGCGCTGGGCGTGGATTACAAGGCCAAGATTGACGAAGGAATCACGCCAGCAGCGGCTGCCCTGGTCAAAGCTGTGACCACGACGGCCTCGCAGGTCGTCGCGGTGCTCAACAGTGCTGCTGGCGGCAGCGAAGCCGTGCAAAAGATCCCGACAACAGCCGTGAAGGCTGTGCAGACGGAGTTGCTGACCCAACTGGCGAGCAACCTGGCTGGCAAGACAGCTGCCGAGCTTGACAGTCCAGCCAAAGTCGCCGCGGTCACCGAGACGGCCACGACAACCGCAGTGGGCCGGCTGGTGAGCGGGGAAGCGCCTTCGGGCGGACTGACCGTGGCAGCCACCGCGGCGACAATCGCTACGCAAGTAGCCACCAGCGTATCGGACATTGTGACGGCGATTCAAACCACCGCTGGTGGTTCTCTCGGCACAGATGCAGCGTCGATCAAGGCCGAGGCTGTCGTCGTCGCGGATGCCGTAGCGGCAATCCAGGAATCGACTTCGGATGCCTCGACGACGGCTGCAGTCACCGCAGCGGACGTCGTTGTTCCTCCACCACCGAACCAAGCGCCGACGATCACCGGCGCAGCTTCGGCTTCAGGTTCGGTCGGAGTGGCCTTCACTTACACCCCGATCGTTGCCGATGCCGATTCGTCTGACATCCTGACGCTGTCGATCACGGGCAGCAAAGCCATTCCGCCGGGCCTCACCTTCAACCCGACGACCGGCGTCATCTCGGGCACGCCGACGGCCGCCGGCACCGGTACCTACATCATCAGCGTGTCAGACGGGGTCGAGAGTGCATCCCCCCCTCTGACAGTCACGCTCACATTCACGCGTGTGACGGGAGCGACAGGCGCGACGTTCTGAGAAGGGTCAACTCCATGCGGAATCCGTTCCGCCGAGCAAAAAAGCCGCATCGATGATGCGGCTTTTTTTATGCGTTTTCAAACATGCACAGCAAACTCAGTTCTTGCCTCCCAGCAACGCAGCCACCTTGCGACGCGGTCTGATGTTGGCAGACGAAGCGTTCTTGGACTGCAACGATGTCATCTGCTCAATCGTGCCCAGGTCAGCAACCGTTGGAGCAGGTGGCTCATAAGGTTGGTCGAAGAGGGGGTCGACGACTTTGGACGCAGCCCAACGGGCAGTGGGCACCGGAGGTCGAGAATGTGCGTGTCCCGATTCGTCGTCATCCCGACGCCTGGCCAACCGTCTGGGCCGATCGTCGTCAAGTTCCAGCGCCTCGACCTCGAGCTTGCGCCGTATCAATTTCTCGATCTCGGCCATCAACCGCTCGTCGCCACGCGACACCAGCGTGACCGCCAGGCCGGAAGCGCCGGCGCGCCCGGTGCGGCCGATGCGGTGCACGTAGTCCTCGGCGTTGAAGGGCACGTCGAAGTTGAAGACCGCCGGCAGGTCGGCGATGTCCAGACCCCGCGCGGCCACATCGGTGGCCACGAGCAGATCGACCTCGCCGGCCTTGAAAGCCGCCAGGGACTTCAAACGCTCGTCCTGGCTCTTGTCGCCATGCAGCGCCGCGGTGCGCAGACCGTCGCGCTCGAAGGCGCGCGCCAGACGCGCCGCACCCAGCTTGCTGTTGACGAAAATGATGGCCTGCGACAGCTCGCGCTCGCGCAGCAGCTGTCGGACCGCCGCGCGCTTGTCGTCGTCGGACACGCTGTAGAAGCGCTGCTCGACGGTCGACGCCGTGGCGTTGGGCCGCGCGACCTCCACCGTGATCGGCGCCTGCAGATAGCTCTGCGCCAGGCGGCGGATCTCGGGCGAGAACGTGGCAGAGAACAACAGCGTCTGACGCTGCTTCGGCAGGAAGGACAGGATGCGCTGCAGATCGGGCAGAAAGCCGATGTCGAGCATGCGGTCGGCCTCATCGAGCACGACATACTCGACCTGATTGAGCACGCAATTCTTCGCCTCGATGTGATCGAGCAGCCGCCCGGGCGTGGCGATCAGCACCTCGACACCGGCCTTCAGCACGGCCGTCTGTGGCTTCATGTCGATGCCACCGAAGACCACGGTCGAGCGCAGCTGCGTGTGCTTGGCGTAGGTCTTGACGTTGTTCGCCACCTGATCTGCAAGTTCGCGCGTGGGCGCCAGCACCAGGGCGCGCACCGGATGCCGAGCCGGAGACGCGCTGGCGTTCTCGTGACGCAACATCCGCTGCAACAAGGGCAAGGTGAAAGCCGCGGTCTTGCCGGTGCCAGTCTGCGCCGCACCCATCACATCCTGCCCAGCGAGCACGATGGGAATGGCCTTGGCCTGGATGGGCGTCATCGCCGTGTAGCCACTGTCGGCGACGGCGCGCAGCAACTTGGCGTCCAGTGGCAGCGTATCGAATCGAGGGCCGGGCTCAGCCGGGGCGGGAGCCTGCTCCTGGGGAGGAGAGGCGTCATGAGGGTCTTTTTCCACTACCGGATTATCCGCGACACGGTCGATGGGCATGCGCCGTCGATGCCAGGCCGGTGGACACACGAACCGAAAGGTCTATACCGCAGGGGGTTCACCTCGAAGAGATTTGAACTCCTGTGAAGAAGCCGCTCGGGGCTGAGAGGGATAGACTCTTCATCTCAGTTCGGCCTGTCGCCCCATGACCCGCTCTCCCACGATCACGCATCCACTCGTTCTGAGCTTGGCTCTGGCGAGCGCCACCGGCGAGGCGTTGCCGCAGTCACTGAACGCCACCGGCGTGGTCGGAGGCCTGTCCATCCCGCAGGCACATGCACTGGGCAACGGAACCTTGGCCTTCGGGCTGGGGAACCCGCTCGAACCCCAGTCGGTGACACAGTCTGCGCGCAGCGTGTCCCACGTGCTGGGCGTGGGTCTGGCGCCTGGGCTCGACGTGGTCGGGCGATTCGCCGAATACGCCGACCGCCGCGCCGACGGCTTTATCCTCGGCGGTCGCAGCGACCTGTCGGCCAACGTCAAGTTTTCGCTACCCCTGCAGGGCGGCGCACAAGCCACGCGTGTGGCCGCGGGCGTCAACGACATCGCCGGCGGCGCGGCAATGTTCCGTGCCGCCTATGCCGTGGTCACCCAGCCTTGGGGGCCCTGGAGCGCCACCATCGGAGCGGGCACCGGACGCGAACAGCCGCTGGCAGGCACGCGCCAACCGCTCGACGGCCTGTTCGGGGGCATCGATTACCGCCTGCCTGCCGGACTGCTGCCCGGCACCTTGACACTGTCTGCCGAGCATGACGGCAGGCAACCGCTGGCTGGGGCACGCTGGATGTCTTCCGCGCTGCCGCTGCTTGCGAGCGGACGCGTCAGCGCGAGCGCACACCGCACGCTTGCAAGCGGTGCGATGCCAGGTCACACGGCGGTCGGCCTGTTCCTGACCCTCCCTTTCGGCGAACGCTTCGGTACGACCGATGCGCAATCGACACAGGCGCGCTCAGCCGACGCAAGCGTGAAGGCCGCCTCCCCGTCGGTGGTACAGCCGGAAGCCGCATCCGAAAGCGCATCGGCACGTCTGGGACGCCTGAAAGAGGCCCTCGTTCGCCAGGGGTTGGAACGGGTGCGGGTGGGGCGCCTGGACGGGCACTGGGTCGTCGAGTACCAGAATCACCGCTACGGACATCATGAACTTGACGCCGTCGGCCTGGTGCTCGGGCTGACCGCGCAGGCCGCACCGGCCGAGGTCGAGCGTATCGTCGTCAGCACGCTCAAGACCGGGCAGCCGGTGATGACACTCAGCGTGGCTGCGCGGGCCTGGCGGGATTTTGTCCATGACGGCCGGATCGGAGCCCTGCGCGATTCACTCCAGGTGCAGCGCGGCAGTGGCTTCGATCCGCGCCGAGTCGACTGGCTCTCGGACAGGCCCGGCCCGGCAACACGCTTGCAACTGCGCCTGAGCCCGAACCTGGCCTACACCGTGGGCACGGAATTCGGCGCCTTCGACTACTCGCTGGCGCTGCGTCTGGCGGCCACCGCGCCGCTGTGGCCTGGCGCGCAGGTCATCGCCAACTTGCAGCAGCGCATCTCCGTCTCGGATCAGGCCAGAGACGGTGGCGTCTTTGCCTCGCTGCGGCAACCTCAGGGCCTGCAGGCCCTGGCCTTGCACCAGACGCTTTGGCTCGGACGTCATGCCGTGGTCGGCGGAGCCATCGGCGTCTTCGAATACGACGCGCCCGGCGTGGAAGGCGAGGCACTGCTGTTCGTACCGGGCCGGGACGACGTCGTCCGCCTGCGCGGACGCCAACTCGAGCGCCGGCCGGGGATGCCGGCAGGCGGACAGTTTCAGCAGTGGGCCAGCTACCGCTGGGCACCGTCGTTCGAGGGTTGGGCGCGCGACACCTGGGTCGAAGTCGGATTGCAGCGCTACCCGGACCAGAGCACAGGGCCGATGGTCACCGTCAGTCGCTGGTGGGGCGATTTCGGCGCACACCTCACCTACCGCAAAGGCGGGGTGCGGCAGTACGCCGGGCTGGAACTGTCGCTGCCGCTGACCCCGCGCGCCGCGCCGCAGGTCGGTCCGGTGCAGATCCTGGGCGCTTCGCAGTGGCGCACCGGGTTGCGTACCCGCATCACCGATGCGGCCAGCGGCGGCGGCAACTGGGTCGAACCGGGCATCGTCCGCGATTTTTCTTCCGCCTGGGACATCGAGTTCCACAGCTTGGACGCCGGGCGGCACGGCGCCGGCTATGTGGCGCGGCATCTGCCCCGGCTGCGCGAAGCATGGCTCGCGCTGCGACCGGATCGCCCTTGATCGACTCTGCCCCCACATCGGCGTCGGCCATACCTGCTACGGCAACTCGCACCGCCTTCAGACAACCTGCACACCGGCCCAGATCGCCGCGCACACCATGAGCTGGTATCTCGTCCTGACCAAGCCCCGCCAGGAGCGCCGCGCGCTCGACAACCTCTTCAACCAGGGCTATGAGTGCTGGCTGCCGCAGTTGCGAGTGGAAAAGGTACGCCAGCGCAAGCTCACCGTGGTCGACGAGCCGCTGTTTCCACGGTATCTGTTCATCCACCTGCCGCCCGGCATCAACTGGGCGCCCGTGCGCAGCACACTGGGCGTGACAACCATCGTGCGCTTCGGCGGCTTGCCGGCACGCGTGCCACCTGCGGTCATGGAGTTGCTTCGCGCAGAAGAGGCTGCACGGCGCGAAGCACCGGTGAGGCCGAAGTTCGAGCGCGGGCAGGTCGTGCAGATCCTGACCGGCCCCTTCGTGGGTCTGCGTGCGGTGTTCGACATGAGCGACGGCGAAGCCCGCGCCATGGTGTTGATCGAGTTGCTGAGCAAGCAAACCACACTGCCGGTGGCGGTGGCGGCCTTGCGCGCGGTGCGTGAGGACGAAATCGCGGAAGCCCCCAGCGAAGAAGCCGCCTGAATGCAACGATCGGTTTCGACGGAGCGTTTCATTCCGTCAGTCGACATCTGCCTGCCTACAATGCGGCAAAGTACTTTGGACCCCTTGCGTTGCTGACCCTGCTCGTCGCCTTTGCCGTAGCGCTGGTCACCACGCTGCTGATCGTACGCGGCGCCATGCCCGGCAGCGGCTGGACATCCGCGATGGATGGTCAGATGGACGGGCCGCAGAAATTCCACGCTGCCCCGGTGCCGCGCACAGGGGGACTCGGGATCGTCTGGGGTCTGGTCGTCGCGTTGTTGCTCGTCTCCTTCCAGCACCACGAGGCCGCGGGCCCTGGGTGGTGGCTGCTGTTGTGCGCCGCCCCGGTCTTCGTTGCTGGACTGGCCGAGGACCTCACCAAGAGGGTCGGCCCGGCCGTCCGCTTGTCCGCCAGCATCGGCTCGGCATTGCTGGCAGCGTGGCTGCTGGGCGCGAGCCTCCAGGCCACGGGCATTCCGCTGCTGGACCTGCTGGTCGCCAGCGCCGTCGGCTCGATCGCGCTGACCGCATTCGCCGTGGCCGGCATCTCGAACGCCGTGAACATCATCGATGGGTTCAACGGTCTGGCGTCGATGTGCACCGTGATCATGCTCGGCGCGCTGGCCTACGTGGCCTTCCAGGTCGGCGACACGGTGGTGATGACGCTCGCACTGGCGATGATCGGCGCGGTCCTGGGCTTCTTCGTCTGGAACTTCCCGGCCGGGCTGGTGTTCCTCGGGGACGGCGGCGCCTACTTCATCGGCTTCTGGTTTGCCGAGTTGTCGGTGCTGCTGCTGGTGCGCAACCCCGGCGAGGTTTCGCCGCTGACGCCGCTTCTGATCTGTATCTATCCGGTCTTCGAGACCCTGTTCTCCATCTACCGACGACGCCTGCGCGGCACCTCGCCCGGCATGCCCGACGGCATCCATCTGCACACGCTGATCTATCGCCGCGTGCTGCGATGGGCCGTGCCGGACCGCAGCGCCCGGGCGATGACTCTGCGCAACTCGATGACGGCCCCGTACCTGTGGTTCGTCTGCATGCTCAGTGTGATCCCGGCCATGCTCTTCTGGAACCACACGCCGCTGGTCGGGACGTTCGTCGGCCTGTTCGTGTTGTCTTACCTGGCGTTGTACTGGCGCATCGTGCGCTTCCGATCGCCAGGGTGGCTGCACACCACGCGCAGACGTCTGTTGCGACAACAGCCCAAGGCACCGCCAACACTCTTGCCCTGAACACGCAAGCCGGGAAGGGGGCGTCAGGACGGGTGCGACGTCCAGCCACCGGGCCCTCGGTGGCCCCCATAGAATTCAACGCAGCGGTCGACGCCACGTGCACCGCCGCCCACCCTGCAGGGCTGGGCTCAAGGCTCGGCCGCGGTCGGCCGGACCACCGTCACCGCCCTGACCGTCTGTCGGGCTCCTTGCGCCTACGCACCATGACCCAGCACCCCCAGCACGCCGACGATTCCCCTCTGGTCACCGAGCGGCGTGAAAAACTCTCGGTGTTGCGTGAGCAGGCCCGCGCCAACGGCCAGGCGGTCTTCCCCAACGACTTCAAGCCCACGCATCAGGCCCAGGACCTGCACCAACGGCACGGCGCGGTCCCCAACGAGGAACTGGAGCCGCAACAGATCACCGTTGCCGTGGCGGGTCGGCTGATGCTCAAGCGGATCATGGGCAAGGCCTGCTTCGGCACGTTGCAGGACGGCAGCGGCCGGCTGCAGGTCTACGTCACCCTCGACGGCGTGGGCGCGCCGGCGCTCGATGCGTTCAAACACTGGGATCTCGGCGACATCGTGGCGTGCACGGGGACGCTGTTCCGTACCCGTGCCGGCGAGTTGTCCATACGCGCCGCGCAAGTGCGGCTGTTGACGAAGAGCCTGCGGCCCTTGCCGGACAAGTTCCATGGCATGAGCGATCAGGAGCAGAAATACCGCCAACGACATCTTGACCTGATCACCGACGAACAAGCGCGCCAGCGGTTCGTCGCGCGCAGCAAGGCCGTCAGCTCGATCCGGCACTTCATGATCGAGCACGGCTTTCTCGAGGTCGAGACGCCGATGCTGCACCCCATCCCCGGGGGGGCCAACGCCCGGCCTTTTGTCACGCACCACAACGCGCTCGACCAGGCCATGTTCCTGCGCATCGCCCCCGAGCTCTACCTGAAGCGTCTGGTGGTTGGCGGCTTCGAACGCGTCTTCGAGATCAATCGCAACTTCCGCAACGAAGGCATCAGCGTCCGGCACAACCCGGAGTTCACGATGATGGAGTTCTATGCGGCCTACTGGAACCACCACGACCTGATGGACTTCACCGAGCAGTTGCTGCGGCACGCAGCGCGCCAGGCCACAGGGTCGGCGACGCTGCGCTACGGCGACCGCACGGTCGATCTTTCCCAGCCGTTTGCGCGGCTGACGGTGACGCAGGCGCTGGTGCGCCATGCCGGGCTCAGCGAGGGACAGGCACGCGACGCGGACGTGCTGCACGCCCGCCTCAAGGCGCTGGGCGAGGAGCCGCCTGCGCACTGGAGCCTGGCCGAACTGCAGTTCGGCCTGTTCGAGGCCGAGGTGGAGGCACAGCTCTGGGCCCCCACGTTCATCATCGACTACCCCGTCGAGGTCTCGCCACTGGCGCGGGCCTCCGACGCGGATCCAACGGTCACCGAGCGCTTCGAGCTCTTCATCACCGGGCGCGAGATCGCCAACGGCTTCTCCGAGCTCAACGACGCAGAAGACCAGGCGGCGCGCTTTGCCGCGCAGGCACGCGCCAAGGATGCGGGCGACGACGAGGCGATGGTCTACGACGCCGACTTCGTGCGGGCGCTGGAGTACGGCATGCCACCCACGGGTGGCTGCGGAGTGGGCATCGACCGCCTGGTGATGCTGTTGACCGACAGCCCGAGCATCCGAGACGTGATCTTGTTTCCTGCACTGCGCCGGGAAGCGCCATCGCATCCGGCATCCGCGGCAGGCGCAGCCGACGCCCCCCTCGGCGCGGCCCAGGCGGTATCCGACCCGACGCCCATGCCCTCGACATGAAAACCGAACGGCGTCGGATGCCGTCATCCACGGGCGATCGGCTCGTCGCGGCAGACGCACCGGGCACCGGGCATCGCCACGGGCCACTTCCGACACCCGCCCACGCACAGATGCCGCCCAGCCTGGAACAGGCGCACGCGCCCGCTTCTGTCGACGCGTCCGTCTCGCGACCACGGCTGCGCAGCCGTATCGAGTCGCTGCGACTGATCGAGACAGCCTGCTGGCAGGAGTTGGCCACCGCCGTGCGTGAACGCGGCCACGGCTGGCGCGTCATGACGCTGGCCACGATCGACGGCGACCGCGCCGATGCCCGCTCGGTCGTGCTCAGAGAGGTGGACGCCACGCGACGCCGGCTCCTTTTCTACACCGACACGCGTTCACCCAAGGTCGCTCAGATCCAGGCGCATCCGCGGGGCACGGCGGTCGGCTGGTGTGCGGCTCTGTCGTGGCAGGTCCGGCTGCACACACGCTTGTCGATCGAGTCCCAGACCGCGGCCACCCGCCTGCGCTGGTCGCGACTGCAGATGACGCCTGGGGCCCAGGACTACATGTCCCCGCTGGCACCGGGCCAGACCCTGTCGGAGCCGGGTCACGAAAGTGGCGCGCGGGAGCACTTCGCGATCCTGGAGGGTCAGGTCGAGGCCCTCGACTGGCTGGAGCTCCACGCCGATGGTCATCGGCGCGCCATCTTCGACCACACGGGCGCACGCTGGGTGCAGCCCTGACGTCGACATGACGTCGACATAAAGGCATCACTCCCGGACAGGGGGCCCCTTGTCCAGGCACACCGCGGTCTGCGTGGCGCCGCCACGAAACGCCCGAAGACCCGCCAGATCGAGCACCCGCACGCCTCCGTACTCGACCCGGATCAGGGAGCGGCACTGCAGCACCGCCAGTGCCTCGTTGACACGCTGGCGCGAAAGGCCCGCCAGGTAGCCCAATTCCTGCTGCGTGATCCGCAGCAGGCTGCCCACGCCGGGATACAGCACCGGGTGGAACAGTTGCGCGAGGCTGGCGGCCACACGCGTCTCGGGCTCGGTCTGACGGTCGATCTCGCGCGCGGCGATGAACTGGCCCAGACGCTCGTTGAGCAGGCTCATCACGTAGCGGTTGAAGGGAATGCTGCGGTCCAGCAACGCGTGGAAGTCGTCGATCGGCAGACCCGCCACCGTGCTCTGTCGCAAGGGCTCGATGTTGTAGCGGTAGGGCTCCCGCTTGAGCAGCGTGCCCTCGCCGAACCAGGCGCCCGGGGGCAGACCGGTGTAGGTGATGGTGCCACCGGAGGCGGTGTCGTTGCTCATCTTGAGCAAGCCGTCGACCACGCCGAACCAGAACGTGGGCGCGCGGCCGAATCGCACGATGCGCTCACCCGGGCGGGCCGTGGACACCCGCAGCGCCGCGATCGCCGAATCTCGGTCGGCCTTCGACAGCAAGGGCAGCCAGGCGATGCCTTGGAGTTCGCTCGCGGTCGCGGGCTGCGCCCGCCCCAGCACCGGGCTGTTCATCAAGGACGGCTCCCCCGGGAAAGTCCCCTTGGTGGCAACCCTAGGATTGTCGCCAGAAGGACAACATGACGTCAAACAGCGTCCTACCATGCACAGGCATTGTTGTGGAGACCGTGCCGCGCAGGGCCAGCGCCTGACGCGCGCCGTGTTTCTTCAGCGCAGCCCCTGGTCACAGGAGAACCGCTTTGGAGACGACCTTCCCCCGCCTGATGCTCGAGCATGCCAGGGCCCGACCCGACGCCGCAGCGCTGCGCGAGAAGGAATACGGCATCTGGCAGACGACGTCGTGGCGTGAACTGGTCGCGGAGGTCCAGGCCATCGCTGCCGGGCTGGCCGACAGCGGACTGACCGCTGGTCAGCACCTGGTGGTGGTCGGCGACAACCGGCCGCGGCTGTACGCCTGCATGCTGGCGGCACAGTCCCTGGGGGCCATCCCTGTGCCGCTGTACCAGGATGCCGTCGCCACGGAGATGGTCTTCCCGATCAACAACGCGGAGGTGACGCACGCCATCGTCGAAGACCAGGAGCAGGTCGACAAGCTGCTGGAAATCCGCGAACAGTGTCCGCAACTGACCCGCATCTGGTACGACGACCCACGCGGACTGCGCAACTACGAGGAACCCGGGCTGGAAGACCTCGACACGCTGCTGGAGGTCGGCCGCGCGCGACTGCAGCGTCAGCCGGGCTTCTTCGATGAGGCGGTCGCCCGCGTCAAGCCCGATGACGTGGCGGCGATGTTCTTCACCTCCGGCACGACCGGCAACCCCAAGGGCGTGGTGCACACCCACCGCACGCTGCTGGACCGGGCCCGTGCGGGCGCCGACTTCGACAAGCTGACCCATGCCGAGGAAGTGCTGGCCTACCTGCCGCCGGCCTGGATCGGCCAGAACATCTTCAGCTATGCGCAGTGGCTGGCCTGCGGCTACATCGTCAACTGCCCCGAGTCGGCCGCCACGGTCTCGATCGACATGAAGGAGATCGGGCCCACCTACTACTTCGCCCCGCCCCGCGTCTTCGAAGGCCTGCTGACCAGCGTCACGATCCGCATGGAAGACGCCGGTGGACTGAAGAAATGGCTGTTCAAGACCTGCATGGCCGTGGCACGCCGTGTCGGGCCCGACCGCATGGACGGCAAGCGGCTGTCTTTCGTCGACGATCTGAAGTGGCGTCTGGGCAACCTGTTCATCTACGGTCCGCTGCGCAACACCCTGGGCCTGTCGCGCGTGCGCGTGGCCTACACCGCCGGTGAAGCCATCGGCCCCGACCTGTTCACCTTCTACCGCTCGATCGGCATCAACCTCAAGCAGCTCTACGGCTCGACCGAGACCGCTGTGTTCGTCTGCCTGCAGCCCGATCACGAGGCACGCGCCGACACGGTGGGCGTGCCGATCTCGGGTGTGGAGATCAAGCTCGCCGACAACGGCGAGATCCTGGTGCGCAGCGCCGGGCTGCTCAAGGCCTACTACAAGAACCCGCAGGCCACCGCCGAGGTGCTGACCCCCGAGGGCTGGTACCACACCGGCGACGCCGGCTTCCTCGACAGCCACGGCCACCTGAAGATCATCGACCGCGCCAAGGATGTCGGCCGCCTGATGGGCGGCGCCAACGACGGTGCGATGTTCGCGCCCAAGTACGTCGAGAACAAGCTGAAGTTCTTCCCCCACATCAAGGAAGCGGTGGCCTTCGGCGACAAGCGCGATCAGGTCTGCGCCTTCCTCAACATCGACTTCGAGGCGGTGGGCAACTGGGCGGAGCGGCGCAACCTGCCCTACGCCGGCTACACCGATCTGGCGGGCAAGCCCGAAGTGCTCGAGCTCATCCGCGAATGCGTCGAGAAGGTCAACGCCGACCTGGCCCAGGACGACAAGCTCGCCGGCAGCCAGATCAGCCGCTTCCTCGTGCTGCACAAGGAACTGGACGCCGACGACGGCGAGCTCACGCGCACGCGCAAGGTGCGCCGGGGCTACATCGGTGACAAGTACCAGGTGCTGGTGGACGCGATGTACGGCGGCCGCAGCGAGCAGTTCATCGAGACCGCGGTGAAGTTCGAAGATGGTCGCAGCGGCAGTGTCAGCGCGACGCTGAAGATCGTCGACGCCAAGACCTTCGGCGCGCTGCGCCAGGCCGCCTGAGGACCCGGGGACGCGACATGACAGAACGCAAGATCGGCGACGTCATCCTCGAGGTGAAGAACATCTCGCTGAGTTTCGGCGGCGTCAAGGCGCTGACCGACATCAGCTTCGATGTGCGTGAACACGAGGTCCGCGCCATCATCGGCCCGAATGGCGCGGGCAAGAGCTCGATGCTGAACTGCATCAACGGCGTCTACACGCCGCAACAAGGCTCGATCCGCTTTCGCGGGCAGACCTTCAGCCACATGAACAGCCGTCAGGTCGCGGAGATGGGGGTGGCGCGGACCTTCCAGAACCTGGCGCTGTTCAAGGGCATGAGCGTGCTCGACAACATCATGACCGGGCGCAACCTGCGGATGAAGACCAACCTGTTCCAGCAGGCCATCCGTTTCGGTGCCGCCGAGCGCGAGGAAAGCGAACACCGGCGCTTCGTCGAACGCATCATCGACTTCCTCGAGATCCAGGCGTGGCGCAAGACACCCGTGGGCCGCCTGCCCTACGGCCTGCAGAAACGCGTGGACCTGGGACGGGCGCTGGCGATGGAGCCGCAGGTGCTGCTGCTGGACGAGCCGATGGCCGGCATGAACGTCGAGGAAAAGCAGGACATGTGCCGCTTCGTGCTCGACGTCAACGACGAGTTCGGCACCACCATCGTGCTGATCGAGCACGACATGGGCGTGGTGATGGACATCTCCGACCGCGTGGTCGTGCTCGACTACGGCAAGAAGATCGGCGACGGCACGCCGGCCGAGGTGCGCGCCAACCCGGACGTGATCAACGCCTACCTCGGCACCAGCCACTGAGCAGGGACGCACGCCATGGGATTCTTCCTCGAGACCTTGTTCGGCGGCCTGATGGCCGGCATGCTGTACTCGTTGATCGCACTGGGCTTCGTGCTGATCTTCAAGGCCAGCGGCGTCTTCAACTTCGCCCAGGGCGCGATGGTGTTGTTCGCCGCGCTGGCGATGGCACGCTTCTCGGAGTGGTTCCCGGCACTGATGGGTTTCGACAGCAAGGTGCTGGCCAATGTGCTGGCCTTCATCGGGGCCATGGCGGTCATGATCGCGGTCGCCTGGGCGGTCGAGCGTCTGGCGTTGTCGAAACTGGTCAACCAGGAGGGCATCACGCTGCTGATGGCCACGCTGGGCATCACGTATTTTCTCGACGGCTTTGGCCAGACCCTGTTCGGCAGCGACATCTACAAGATCGATGTCGGGCTGCCCAAGGACCCGATCTTCCTGCTGGAGAGCGTGTTCGACGGCGGTGTGCTGATCAGCAAGGAAGACCTCTACGCGGCCGTGATCGCCGCGGCGCTGGTCATCGTGCTGTCGTTGTTCTTCCAGTACACCAGCACCGGTCGCGCGCTGCGCGCGGTGGCCGACGACCACCAGGCCGCACAGTCGATCGGCATCCCGCTGAACCGCATCTGGGTGATCGTCTGGAGCGTGGCGGGCTTTGTCGCGCTGGTGGCAGGTGTGATCTGGGGCAGCAAACTCGGGGTGCAGTTCTCGCTGTCGCTGGTGGCGCTGAAGGCGCTGCCGGTGGTGATCCTGGGCGGCTTGACCTCGGTGCCTGGCGCCATCATCGGCGGGCTCATCATCGGCGTGGGCGAAAAGCTGTCCGAGGTGTACATCGGACAGCACATCGGCGGCGGTATCGAGATCTGGTTCGGCTACGTGCTGGTGCTGTTCGTGCTGCTGGTGCGGCCGCAGGGGCTGTTCGGCGAGAAGATCATCGACCGGGTGTGAAGACCATGCCACGCCACGATTTCGAAACCGACACCACCTCCGCAGACGGCTGCGTGCCGCTGCGGCACGCCCGGCGCGGCCGCGGCTCGGGCACGACGAACACGACACCGCGCACAGGGAGGGTCGGCGCATGATCTACCGCGAGAACGGTCAGTTCAAGACCAGCTACCCGAAGGATTTGGGCATCTTCCCGATCGCACAGGACCGGGTCTTCATCGTCTTGCTGCTGGCATTTGCCTTCGTGGGCGTGCCGCTGCTCGCCGACGAGTACCTGTTCCGCGCGATCCTGATCCCCTTCCTGATCCTGTCGCTGGCTGCCCTCGGGCTGAACATCCTGGTGGGCTACTGCGGGCAGATCTCGCTGGGCACCGGCGCCTTCATGGCCGTGGGGGCCTATGCGGCCTACAACGCCTTCGTGCGTGTCGAGGGCATGCCGCTGCTGGCCGCGCTGCTCATCGGTGGCGTGTTCGCCACGATCGTCGGCGTGGCCTTCGGCATCCCGTCGCTGCGCATCAAGGGGCTGTACCTGGCGGTGGCCACGCTGGCCGCACAGTTCTTCGTCGAGTGGGCCTTCCTGCGCATCAAGTGGTTCACCAACAACTCGTCGTCGGGATCGGTCTCCGTGTCCGGCCTGGAGGTGTTCGGGATCTCGGTGAACACCCCGATGGAGAAGTACCTGCTGTGCCTGGCCATCCTGGTCATCTTTGCCTGGCTGGCGAAGAACCTCGTGCGCAGCCACATCGGTCGGGAGTGGATGGCGATCCGCGACATGGACGTGGCCGCGGCGGTGATCGGAATCCGTCCCGTCTATGCCAAGCTCACCGCGTTCGCGGTGAGTTCGTTCATCGTCGGTGTGGCCGGCGCGTTGTGGGGCTTTGTGCACCTGAGCTCGTGGGAGCCCGCGGCCTTCTCGATCGAGCGCTCTTTCCAACTGCTGTTCATGATCATCATCGGCGGGCTGGGCTCGATCATGGGCAGCTTCTTCGGTGCAGCCTTCATCGTGATCCTGCCAGTGTTCCTGAACCAGTTCCTGCCCTGGCTGGGCAGCCTGGTCGGCGTGACGGTGAGCACGGCGGCGGTCGCGCACACGGAGTTCATGATCTTCGGCGCGCTGATCGTCTTCTTCCTCATCGTCGAGCCGCACGGGCTGGCGCGCCTGTGGACCACGGCCAAGGAGAAGTTGCGCCTGTGGCCGTTCCCGCACTGAGCGCGCCCGCGCTTCGGCCTTTCCTTTCTTCCCCGCACAGCGATGTGCAACCCACCAGGAGACTTGTGATGCGACTGAAATCCCTTGCGAAACCCTTTGCGGTGGCGGCCGCCTCGGTCGCCGCCGTGGCCAGCCTGGTCACCGCCACGCCCAGCTTTGCGCAGCCGGCAGAGCAGTTCTTCCCGGTGCTGGTCTACCGCACGGGTGCCTATGCCCCGAACGGCGTGCCGTTCGCCAACGGTTATGTCGACTACCTCAAGCTCATCAACGCCAGAGGCGGCATCAACGGCGTGAAGGTCAGCTTCGAGGAGTGCGAGACCGGCTACGCCACCGACCGAGGCGTCGAGTGCTACGAGCGCCTGAAGGGCAAGAACGGCGGCGCCACCGTCTTCCAGCCGCTGTCCACGGGCATCACGTTTGCGCTGACCGAAAAAGCCCCCGGCGACAAGATCCCGCTGATCACGGCCGGCTACGGGCGCAGCGAGAGCGTGGACGGCATGGTCTTCAAGTGGAACTTCCCGCTGCTGGGCACCTACTGGGACGCCGCGGACATCCTGCTGCAGCACATCGCGAAGAAAGAAGGCGGCTGGGACAAGCTCAAGGGCAAGAAGATCGCGCTGGTCTACCACGACAGCCCCTATGGCAAGGAGCCGATCCCGCTGGTGGAAGCGCGCAGCAAGCTGCACGGCTTCCAGGCCTCGATGATCCCTGTCACCCACCCGGGTGTCGAGCAGAAGGCGGCCTGGCTGCAAGTGCGGCAGCAGCGCCCCGACTACGTGCTGCTGTGGGGCTGGGGCGTGATGAACTCCACCGCCCTGAAGGAGGCCCAGGCCACGGGCTACCCGCGCGAGAAGATCTACGGCGTGTGGTGGGCTGGCGCAGAGCCCGATGTCAAGGACGTCGGCATGGGCGCCAAGGGCTACAACGCACTGGCGATGCAGCATGGTGCCGAACCCAACGCCGCCGTCATCAAGGAGGTGTTGAGCTCCGTGCATGACAAGGGCCAGGGCACCGGCCCGCGCGAGGACGTCGGCCAAGTGCTGTACATGCGCGGCATGATCTCCGCCATGCTCGGCGTCGAAGGCGTGCGTCGCGCGCAGGAGCGTTTCGGCAAGGGCAAGGTCATGACCGGAGAGCAGGTGCGCTGGGGCATCGAGAACCTGAATCTCACGCAGGACAAGCTCGACGCGCTGGGCTTCGCGGGCGTGATGAGGCCGGTGACGACGAGCTGCAGCGACCACCGCGGCTCGACATGGGCGCGTGTGCACACCTGGGACGGCAGCAAGTGGAACTTCACCTCCGACTGGTACCAGTCAGACGCCGCGGTCATCAACCCGATGATCAAGGCCGCTGCTGACAAGTACGCCGCCGAGAAGAAGATCGAGCGCCGTCCCGCGTCGGACTGCCAATCCTGATGCGCTGATGTGCAAGGACGTCGGGCCCCGCGGCCCGGCGTCGACAGACCCGGCGACGCGCACCCCCCACCGTCGCATGGGCCCGGATCGAGGCACCCTGGGGTGCCCTGCTGCAGGTGCGGCGTGCCGCCTCTGCAGGAGCCACCGGAAGCGACCATGAGCAACATCCTCCTGAACGTCAACGGCATCGAGGTCATCTACAGCCATGTGATCCTCGTGCTGAAGGGCGTGTCCTTGCAAGTGCGCGAAGGCGGCGTCGTCGCCCTGCTCGGGGGCAACGGCGCGGGCAAGACGACCACGCTGCGCGCGGTCAGCAACCTGCTCGCCGGGGAACGCGGCGAGGTCACCAAGGGGTCGATCGAATTGCGTGGCGAGCGCATCGAGAAGCTCACCACCGCCGACATGGTCGAGCGAGGCGTGATCCAGGTGATGGAAGGGCGACACTGCTTCGCGCATCTGACCATCGAGGAGAACCTGATGACCGGCGCCTACACGCGCAAGGACGGCAAGGCAGCCGTGGCGCAAACGCTGGAGAAGGTCTACAACTACTTTCCTCGGCTGAAGACACGACGGTCCTCGCAGGCCGCCTACACCTCCGGTGGCGAGCAGCAGATGTGCGCCATCGGCCGCGCGCTGATGGCCAACCCGAAGATGGTGCTGCTCGACGAGCCGTCGATGGGGCTGGCGCCGCAGATCGTCGAAGAGGTGTTCGAGATCGTCAAGGACCTCAACACCAAGGAACGCGTGACCTTCCTGCTGGCCGAGCAGAACACCAACATGGCGCTGCGCTACGCCGACTACGGCTACATCCTCGAGAACGGCCGCGTCGTGATGGACGGCGAGGCGAAGTCGTTGCGCGAGAACGAGGACGTCAAGGAGTTCTACCTCGGCATGGGCGGGGGTGATCGCAAGAGCTTCAAGGACGTCAAGAGCTACAAGCGCCGCAAGCGCTGGCTGGCCTGAAGCGCATGGCCGAAGACGACGCCTTCGGTTTCACGCCGCCGCCGTTCAGGCCCGATGAGGCTTTGCAGGGCCTGCGGCGCGCCTTGCGCGAGATGGGCCTGTCAGAGCGTGCCGGGACGTTCGAGCGCCGCGGCCTGGCCATCGCGCGTGTGGCACTCGACGACGAGCACACGCTCGACGCCGCCGTCGTCAAGCGCCCGCTGCGAGCCGGGCCGGAATGGCAGCGCCGGGCGCTGCGCAACGGCGCCGACGTGCGCGAATTCACCCAGGATCTGAAGAAGAAGCTCGCCATGTGGAGCGACCGTGATGATTGAAGCGCCGACTGCCCCAGCCCCGGGGTTTCTGGACGACCTGGAAACCCGTTCGCCTCAGGACAGGCAGAGGGCCCTGGCGGCAGCGCTGCCGGGCGTGATCGCCGCAGCGCAGCGCACCCCCGCGCAGGCGCGATCTCTGGCAGGTGTGGACGCGACGCGCGTGCACAGCCGTGCTGCGCTGGCCACCTTGCCCGTGACCCGCAAGCCGGTGCTGCTCGAGCAGCAGCAGGCGCAACGCGCGATCGACCCCTTCGGCGGGTACTCGGCCATCGGCTGGCGTGGCCTGCGCGGCCTGTCCGGTGCCCGGCGCGTCTACCAGTCCCCCGGGCCCATCTACGAGCCCGAAGGCGGGTCTGGCGACTACTGGCGCATCGCGCGCGCGCTGGCTGCGGCGGGTTTCGGGCCGGGCGACCTGATCCACAACAGTTTCAGCTACCACCTGACGCCCGGCGCATGGATGATGGAGTCGGGTGCGCAGGCGCTGGGTTGCACCGTGTTTCCTGGCGGCGTGGGCAACACCGAGCTGCAGTTGCAGGCGATCTCCGATCTGCGCCCCGACGGCTATTGCGGCACACCGAGCTTCCTGCGCATCCTGCTGGAAAAAGCCCAGGAAGCGGGCCTTGCGCTGCCCTCGCTGCGCAAGGCACTGGTCAGCGGCGAGGCCTTCCCCCCGTCGCTGCGCGACTGGCTGGCCGAGCGCGGCATCCAGGGCTACCAGGCCTACGCCACGGCCGATGTCGGACTCATCGCCTACGAAACCGCATCGCGCGAAGGCTTGGTCGTCGACGAAGGGGTGATCGTCGAGATCGTGCGCCCGGGCACGGGCGAACCGGTGCCTGATGGCGAGGTCGGCGAGGTCGTGGTCACCGTGCTCCAGCACGACTACCCGCTCGTGCGCTTCGGCACCGGTGATCTGTCTGCGGTGTTGCCGGGCACCTGTCCGACCGGCCGAACCAACCTGCGGATCAAGGGCTGGATGGGCCGAGCCGACCAGACGGCCAAGGTCCGCGGGATGTTCGTCCACCCGAGTCAGGTCGCAGACGTGCTGCGCCGTCACCCGGACGTCGGACGCGCGCGGCTGGTGGTCGAAGGCGAGATGGCCAACGACCGCATGACGCTGCATGCCGAGACGCCTGCGCCGGGCGATCACCTGCGGGACGCGCTGGCGGCATCGGTGCGCGACGTGACCAAGCTGCGCTGCGAGGTCCGGCTGGTGGGGCCGGGGACGCTGCCCAACGACGGCAAGGTGATCGAGGACGCACGCAAGTACGCTTGAGAACGGCAGGCTCACCGGCCCGCCGGCCCGCCAGTACTGCATGTGGATACGTGTTTTCCGCCACACGACCCGACCCGGTTGCCTCTATATTCCGCCAACCTACGGGTATTTCCTTTTCATTCCCCCTGACTTCCTGGAGATTCCGCGATGAAGAAGACGCTCACCGCCATCACCCTTGCGACCCTGAGCGCCGCCGTGCTGGCCGCGTACCCGGAAAAGCCCGTGACCATCGTCGTGCCGTTCGCTGCCGGCGGGCCGACCGACAAGGTCGCGCGCGATCTGGCTGTGGTCCTCAGCAAGGGGCTGAACAACCAGACGGTCGTGATCGAGAACGTCGGCGGCGCCGGCGGCACGCTGGGGGCCAACAAAGTCGCCAAGGCCGCGGCCGACGGGCACACCTTGCTGCTTTACCACATCGGCATGGCCACCTCGGCTTCGCTGTATCGCAAGCTTCCATTCAAGGCCCTGGAAGACTTCGAATATCTCGGGATGGTCAATGAAGTCCCGATGACCCTGATCGGTCGCCCAAGCTTGCCAGCCAACAACTTTGCCGAGTTGAAGAAGTGGCTCGATGACAACAAGGGCAAGATCAACCTCGCCAACGCCGGCCTGGGCGCAGCGTCTCACCTGTGTGGCCTGCTGTTCCAGCAGAGCGTGGCTGTGGACATGACCACGGTGCCCTACAAGGGCACCGCGCCTGCCATGACCGACCTTCTCGGCGGTCAGGTCGACCTGATGTGCGACCAGACCACGAACACGACGGGCCAGATCGCCGCAGGAAAGGTCAAGGCTTATGCAGTCTCGACCCTGCAACCGCTGACGACGCCGGCGTTGTCCAAGCTTCCCACGATGGACAGCCAAGGCCTCAAGGGCTTCAACGTCTCGGTCTGGCACGGTCTGTATGCGCCCAAGGGCACGCCCGCTGCGGTGACGGGAGCGATCAACACCGCCTTGCGTGCGGCGCTGAAAGAACCTGAGTTCGTGAAGAAACAAGAAGCGCTGGGCGCGGTGATCGTCAACGACGACAGGCTGTCGCCGGCTGGCCACAAGAAGTTCGTGGCTGCCGAGATCGACAAGTGGGGCGTCGCCATCAAGGCCGCAGGCCAGTACGCCGACTGATCGGACGAGGCTGCGTGACGAAAAGGGCCGGCCTCGCCGGCCCTTTGTCTTTCAGTCGGGATCCGCGACCTGCAGCGGAATCGTCACCGGGCCGTCGTTGACCAGATGCACCTGCATGTCGGCGCCGAAGCGGCCGCTGGCCACCGGCGCATGCCGCTCGCGCGCGATACGCAGCACGTGCTCGTAGAGCGCCTGACCCTGTGCCGGCGGGGCTGCGCCCGAAAAGCCCGGGCGGTTTCCACTGCGCGTGTCGGCCGCCAGCGTGAACTGCGACACCACGAGCAGCCCACCCCCGACATCGACCACACTGCGGTTCATGCGTCCGTCCTGGTCGGCGAAGACACGCAGCTTCAGCACCTTGTCGACGAACCGTGCCGCGGTGGCCGGGGTGTCCGAAGGCTGCGCGCACACCAGCACGAGCAGCCCGTGATCGATGGCGCCGACCACCTCCCCCTGGATCTCCACCCGTGCCTGACGGACGCGCTGCAGCACACCGATCATCGTCGGACCCTCGGTTGCCTGCAGCGGCGCCCATCGGCGCTCAAAGCGGATCCCCGTCGTCGTGATGACCCGCCTCGACGTCCATCGGCAGGAGCTGGATCGTCGCTCGCAGCCCCGGAACGACACTCATCAGTGCCTGCTCCACGGAGGTGCGCAGCGCCGCGGCGCGACCCAACGACCAACCGGACGGCATGTGCATGTGCAGTTCGACGAAGCGGCGGCGACCGGCGCGACGCGTGACGATGTGATCGAAGCGGATGGCTGCATGCCGAAACCCTTCGAGCGTGCGCTCGATGTCCTGAAGGACCTCGGGCTCAACCGCGCGGTCCATCAATCCGTCGGCAGACCGTCTCACGAGTGAAACACCCTCGCGCAGGATGTTCAGCGCGACCGCGATCGCGAGGACTGCATCGAGCCAGAGCCAGCCGGTGAGCCCGACCGCGACGAGCCCACCGACGACACCTGCGGACGTCCAGACGTCGGTGAACAGATGACGCGCATCGGCCTCGAGCGCCATGGAGCGATGCTCACGCGCCTTGCGCAACATGGCCCAGGCGAGCACCCCGTTGAGCACCGAACTCACGACAGACAGCGCCAACCCCAAGCCCAGTTGCTCCAGCGGCTGCGGGTCCCACAGCCGGTGCAACGCCGCACCGATGATCGCGAGCGCCGCCACGAGGATGAGCACGCCCTCGAAGCCGCTGGAAAAGTACTCGGCCTTGTGGTGCCCGTAAGGATGATCCTCGTCAGGTGGACGCGCGGCAACGGTCACCATCGCCAACGCGAAAAGCGCGCCAGCCAGGTTGACCAGCGACTCCATCGCATCGGACAACAGGCTGACGGAGCCGCTGACCCACCAGGCCCCCGTCTTCAGTGCGATCGTGGCGACCGCGACGGCCACGGACAGTTGCAGGTAGGTGCGAACCTGCATCACCCGCCTTCAGCGGCGCGCCGCATCGGCGGCGGGCACGCCCGATCGGAAACGGCAGTCCTGGCGACTCAGCACAGCGTCAGCCGGGCGAACTTGCGCTTGCCGACCTGAACGACGAAGGTCCCCGCGGCGAGCTTCAGCGCCTTGTCGGACACCGGCGCGCCGTCGATGCGCACGCCGCCCTGCTCGACCAGACGCAGCGCCTCGCCGGTGGAGGCCACAAGACCCGCCTGCTTCAGAAGAGGGCCGATCGACAACGGCGCGCCGGAAAGCGTCACTTCAGGGATCTCGTCAGGAATGCCACCGGCTGCACGATTCTGGAAGTCCTGCTGCGCCGCCTCGGCCGCTGCTCCCCCATGGAAACGGGTGGTGATCTCTCGGGCCAGCATCACCTTGGCGTCCTTCGGATTGCGTCCGGCTTCGACTTCTGCCCGCAGCGCCTCGATCTGCGGCTCGGGGAGGAAACTCAGCAAGGTGTAGTAGCGCCACATCAAGTCATCACTGATGGACAGCAGCTTGGCGTACATCGAGTTCGCGGGCTCGGTGATGCCGATGTAGTTCTGCTTGCTCTTGCTCATCTTCTCGACACCGTCGAGGCCCTCGAGCAAGGGCATGGTCAGGATGCACTGGGGCTCCTGCCCGTACTCGGACTGCAGCGCCCGGCCCACCAGCAGGTTGAACTTCTGATCGGTGCCGCCGAGTTCGAGGTCGGACTTCAGCGCCACCGAGTCGTAGCCCTGCATCAGCGGGTAAAGAAATTCGTGCACCGAAATCGGCGTACCCGCCTTGAACCGCTTGGAGAAATCGTCCCGCTCCATCATGCGCGCCACGGTGTAGCGTGCAGCGAGCTGGATCATGCCGCGCGCGCCCAGCGGATCGCTCCACTCGCTGTTGTAGCGGATCTCGGTGCGGGCGGGGTCCAGCACCAGACTGGCCTGGCGATAGTAGGTCTGCGCATTGGCCTCGATCTGCTCGCGCGTCAGCGGCGGCCGCGTGGCGTTGCGCCCGGACGGGTCACCGATCATCGAGGTGAAGTCGCCGATCAGGAAGATCACCTGGTGCCCCAGATCCTGCAACTGGCGCATCTTGTTCAGCACCACCGTGTGGCCGAGGTGGATGTCAGGCGCCGTCGGATCCAGGCCGAGCTTGATGCGCAGCGGCACACCGGTGGCCTGCGATCGCGCGAGCTTGCGCAACCAGTCGGCCTCGGGCAGAAGTTCCTCGCAGCCACGCTGGGTCACGGCCAGCGCGTGCTCGATACGGTCGTCGATAGGAAAACCGTTGCGGCTGGTCCCAGCCTGGGGTTCGATCATGGCGAGATTTCCGGTGCAATTCGTCTGCCGGGGGGATCTCGCTGCTTGATATACTTGCAGCCCCGGGCTCATTCGCGACTTTGTCCCATCCTGCCGAAGCGTTGGCTTCGACCAGCAAGGGATTCTAGGCGCCGGTCACGGGACCAAGCCAGGCGCCGATGGCGTCGACCACGCGCCCCCTGTACCGGGGGGTATTTCAAGGCCAGGTTGGCAGGACCCGAGGCATTGAAGTCCATCCCCCATACTGTTCGAGACTGGAACGGGCGCGCGGTCCGATGGCGTCAGCGTTACGGCCGTGCGGCATCCTGGGCTCTGGTGGCGTGCCTCGCGACTTTCGGCGTGGTGGCTTTCGCCGTTGCGCCGTTGGCCCCGGATGCGGCCGATCTGCCGCAGTCCATCGTGTCGGAGGAAGTCGCCACGGTCCAGATCGAGCCTCAGCTCGAAGCGCTGGCCGGCCACTCGCTCGAACTCTCGCAGACCATCGTCACGCGCCCAGGCATGTCGCTGACGACCGAACTCCGGCGCCTGGGCGTCACCGACGCCAAAGCGCTGCGTCTGGTCGCCCGCGACGCCGCCGTGCGCAAGGCCCTCGACGGCCGCAGCCCGCGTATCGTGCAAGTGCGCTCCGACGGCTCGGGTGGCCTGATCGAGCTCATCATCCGGTCCCCTGCGGAGCGCCCCCAGCTGACGAGCACGCATTTCACGCGGACTCGCCTGCGGGCTCAGGGTGACGCCTGGATCCGCGACACGACGACCGTGCCGGTGGCCACGGAAACGCGACTGGCCAGCGGCACCATCAGCAGTTCACTGTTCGCAGCCACGGACGAAGCCCGGATCCCCGACAAAGTCGCCGCCCAACTCGCGGAGATCTTCGCGGTCGACATCGATTTCCACCGCGAATTGCGCAAAGGCGACACCTTCAGCCTGGTGTACGAGGCACTGACGGCCGATGGGGAACCTGTGCCCTGGAACGAGGGTGCGGGCCGCGTGTTGGCGGCAGAGTTCGTGAACGCCGGCACCGTGCACCAGGCGATCTGGTTCGAGAGCGGGGGCCGCGGCGCCTACTTCGACCCCAGCGGGCGCAGCCGCAAGCGCGTCTTCCTTGCCAGTCCGGTCGAGTTCTCACGCATCACGTCGGGTTTTGCGATGCGCATGCACCCGATCCTCAGACGCATGCGTGCCCACAACGGCGTGGATTACGCTGCGCCCAGCGGTACGCCGGTACGCACGGTGGGTGGCGGCACGGTCGACTTCGCGGGTTGGCAGAACGGTTTCGGCAAAGTGGTCTTCATACGGCATGATGCCCGTCGTACGACCGTGTATGCGCATCTGAGTCGGGTGAGCGTCCGCAAGGGTCAGCGTGTTGAGCAGGGCGAC
Organism: Rubrivivax sp.; assembly: GCA_049453935.1. GTDB lineage: Bacteria > Pseudomonadota > Gammaproteobacteria > Burkholderiales > Burkholderiaceae_C > Rubrivivax. Next base: position 17,097 of record JBMTXX010000001.1, on the reverse strand, counting down.
CTGATCGGTGCCGTAGGCGCCACTGGGTGGGCCACAGGTCCTCATCTGCATTTCGAGTTCCGCGTGGGTGGCGTCCACCAGGACCCGTTGAAGATCGCCAAATCTGCCGAGACGATACGTCTGGACTCCCGGGCTCGCCCACGCTTCGAGGAAGTGGCTCGCGTAGTGCAGGCCAAGCTCGAAGCCGCTGAGTCCATCAGCGGGCCGCTGCGTTTCGAATGATCCGCTGCGTCGTCTGAGGCAGGCACGCATTGCGGGTCATCGGCCTGATGTCAGGCACATCGCTCGACGGCGTCGACGGTGTCCTGGTGGATTTCTCTGCACAAGGCACACGGGTCGTGGCGCACGTCCACCAGCCCTACGATCTATGCCTGCGCCAGGAACTCCTGGCGCTGAACGCGTCCGGGCCGGACGAGATCCGCCGGGGTGCGCTGGCGGCCAATGCGGTGGCCAGGTCCTACGCCGACATTGTGGCCGCCGTTCTGGTCAAGGCGGGGGTCGAAGGTCAGCAGGTGCGGGCGATCGGGGCACACGGGCAGACGATCCGGCACCGTCCGCTGGAGTTCGACGGTACAGGCTACACCGTGCAGTTGCTCAACGGTGCACTGCTCGCGGAACTCAGCGGCATCGATGTGGTGTGCGACTTCAGAAGCCGCGATCTGGCCGCCGGAGGCCAAGGCGCTCCCCTTGTTCCGGCATTCCACGCCAGCGTGTTCTTCCGTCCCGGCCGGCACACGGCGGTGCTCAATCTGGGCGGCATCGCCAACCTGACCCTGCTCGGCCCCCACGAAGGCGAGGTCAGCGGATTCGATTGCGGGCCTGGGAATGTGCTGCTCGACGGCTGGTGCGAACGTCACACCGGCTTGCCCTTCGACCGGGACGGACGGTGGGCCGCAGCGGGCCAAGTGCACGACGGGCTGCTCGGTGTGCTGATGAAAGAGCCCTATCTCGATCGGCGCCCGCCGAAGAGCACAGGACGCGACCTGTTCAGTCTGGGTTGGCTGGAGGCCAAACTGCAGGCCATGCGGGGCCACGACAGACCATCACCTCAGGATGTGCAGGCAACGCTGGCCGCATACACCGCCAGTGCCGCCGCACAGGCCATCGATCGGCACGCGTCGCAGACCGACATGCTGCACGTCTGCGGAGGCGGCGCCTGCAACCAAGACCTGATGGGCCGACTGTCGCGCCTGTTGCCGCGTGCACAGGTGGTCACGACACAGCAGAGTCATCAGGTACCTGTCGACCAGGTCGAAGCGCTGGCCTTTGCCTGGCTGGCCCATGCGCATCTGACAAGCCTGCCAGGCAACGTGCCCGCCGTCACGGGTGCGCGGGGCCCTCGCCGGCTGGGCTGTCTGCACCCGGCGCACTGACGAGCGCCGAGGCGTCGAAAACGAACGCCGTCTGCCTCAGGGTCTGGAGGCAGACCCGCGTGAAACTCAGACCGAGAAGGACGAGCCGCAACCGCAGGTCGTGGTCGCGTTCGGGTTCTTGATCACGAACTGCGCGCCCTGCAAGTCTTCCTTGTAGTCGATCTCGGCACCCATCAGGTACTGCAGGCTCATCGCGTCGATCAGCAGGGTGACGCCGTTCTTCGACATCGGCGTGTCGTCCTCGTTGACGACTTCGTCGAAGGTGAACCCGTACTGGAATCCCGAACATCCGCCCCCCTGGACGAACACGCGCAGTTTCAGGTCGGGATTGCCCTCCTCGTCGACGAGGTCCTTCACCTTGGCCGCGGCGCTGTCAGTGAAGATCAGCGGCGCCGGCATCTCCTCGACGACGGGCTGCAGGGGTTCTGCAAGAGCATTCATGGTCTTTCCTCCGGAAACGCGGCATGCGGGCACGCCGCCATCATGGTCTGGTCACCAATCGAGGCCTGATCCGCATGCCGACCCCGAAAGCCCGAGCATACTACTGGGGCGCTTTTCGGTGCACGACAAGGCTTGGTCGTGGCAGGCACCCAGCCATGCTGAAATGAAAAACGTCCCCCAGCCATGCAAAGCCGGGAGACGTCTCTTGATGCTGCAAACCACCCTTGCAGCCCATGCGGCCGCAAGACGGGTGGCGGCAGATCAGCGCTTGCTGAACTGCTTGCGACGGCGGGCGCTGTGCAAGCCCACCTTCTTGCGCTCGACCTCGCGGGCGTCACGCGTGACGAAACCCGCCTGGCTCAGCTCGGGCTTGAGCGCCGCGTCGTAATCGATCAGCGCCCGCGTGATGCCGTGGCGCACCGCACCGGCCTGGCCCGACTCACCGCCGCCGTGGACGTTGACCTTGATGTCGAACACCTGCGCATTCGACGTCAGCAGCAAGGGCTGCTGCACGATCATGATCGAGGTCTGCCGGCCGAAGTACTGGTCCAGTGGCTTGCCGTTGACGATGATCTGCCCGGTGCCGCGCTTGATGAACACACGCGCCACCGACGACTTGCGCCGACCCGTGCCGTAATTCCATTGTCCGATCATGGCCGACCTCAGATCTCGAGCGGTTTGGGTTGCTGTGCGGTGTGCGGATGCGTGGCGCCCGCGTACACCTTCAGCTTCTTGATCATCGCGTAGCCCAACGGGCCCTTGGGGAGCATGCCCTTGACGGCTTTCTCGATCGCGCGGCCGGGATGCCGGGCCTGCATGTCCTTGAAAGGGGTCGCGGTGATGCCGCCCGGGTATCCGGAGTGGCGGTAGTAGATCTTGTCCGTGGCCTTGGAGCCCGTGACGCGGATCTTGTCGGCGTTGACGATGACGATGAAGTCACCGGTGTCGACGTGAGGCGTGTAGATGGCCTTGTGCTTGCCGCGCAAACGGTGTGCCACTTCGCTGGCGACACGTCCGAGCACCTTGTCGGTGGCGTCAATCACAAACCACTCGTGCGTCACCTCGGCCGGCTTGGCGCTGAAGGTTTTCATGAGGGTCTTTCAGAAGGCGTCGCAAGCTGAAGGCCTGCGCGCCGCAACACGGCTGTACGGCCCGTCCACCCGCCCTCGGAACCACTCGTCCGGTGGCCTCTCGGGCTGGCTGCAGCTCCGACCGCATCACACAGGACGCAGCCAGATCACGCCAGACAAACCTCCCCGCCGATTTCGGGAAAGCCGGTTAGTATAGCTGCTCCTGCTTCCAAGGCCTCGATCCGCCTCCACCGGGTGACCTAGATCCGTGGTCCGCCCCGGCGATCACCGCTGCGCACAGACCCGGAAGCTGCCTCACCCAGCATGCCCACACGCCGAACTGCCCTGCCCGTTTTCGCGGACTTGCGACCCCAGACCGTGCTGAGCGCGATGGAAGCCGTAGACCTGCCCGGTGACGGCCGGCTGCTGCAGCTGAACTCCTACGAGAACCGGGTGTTCAGGGTGATGCTCGAGGAGACCGGTGCGGTGGCCACCAAGGTGTACCGGCCTGGCCGCTGGAGCGACGCACAGATCCTGGAGGAACACGGCTTCATCGCGGAGCTCGCACGCGCCGAACTGCCGGTGCTCACACCGCTCAGCCTGCAACTGCGATCTGACGCGCCATCGGGCGCGTGCGTGGTCGGCGATCGGCATACCCTGCTGCACTGGCCGGTCCGCGCTGACGATGGTGTCGCGTCAGAGCAGACCCCCGACGGTGCATCACTGCGCATGGCCGCCAGCCCGTGGCTGGGAGGCCGCGACCCCAGCGTCGAGACGCCTCAGGCCTTCGAGCGCCTGGGACGCCTGATCGGTCGGGTGCACGCCTTGGGTGGCCGGCAGGCCTTCGAGCATCGCACGGCGTTGACCCCGGAGCGTGGCACGGAAGCCGTCGACACCCTGCTGGCGCTGGAAGTCATCGATCCGTCCCTGCAAGCGGGATGGACCAGCGCGGCCCGAAGGGCGATGGAGGCCGTGCAGCGCGCCTTCGACCGCGCCGCCGGCGGCGACGGACTCCGCACGATCAGGCTGCACGGCGACGCCCACCGCGGCAACCTGCTCGAGCGCGACGAGGTGCTGCACCTGGTGGACTTCGACGATGCCTGCACCGGCCCGGCGATGCAGGACCTCTGGCTGTTCCTGGACGGCCAGGACGGCGAGAGCCGACGCCGGCAACTCGACGCCCTGCTGCGGGGCTATGAAGACTTTGCAGACTTCGACGATGCCGAGTTGCGCCTGATCGAGCCCCTGCGGACCTTGCGCTTGCTGCGTCACAGCGCCTGGATCGCCCTGCGCTGGCAGGACCCCGCCTTCTCGCGCGCCTTCCCTGATTTCGGGTCACCCAACCACTGGGCGGACCAAATCACGATGCTGCAGGAACAGACACACAGGATGGATGGCAGCCGCAGCCCCTGACTCCATTGCGATGTCGGGTGGCCCGGTCAGGCGACGATCCGCAGCGCGTGACTGCCCGCCCTGTCCTCAGGAAGGGTGAACGCGCCTGCTGCGAAGGAATTCATCCACCAGACGCAGGCGCGCCACCGGGTCTTCAAGCTCCATCAGCCGCTGCTTGGCCACCAGCGACACGGGAAGCAACTCGCTCCAGCGGTTGGCCACCCAGCCCGCGTCATCCCATCGATAGGGTTCGGCAATGGCGCGCACGTCCTGCGACACGAGCGCATCTGCGGCTTCCTTCAGCGCCTGAACGGTCTGGGAAAACGCCGCGTCAGGCGCCACCACATCATCGGCAGGCATCCCCCTGGCCGTGCCCACCCACAGGCCGTCGGGGCGTTGCACCGGCGCCTGCAGCAAGCGAAAACGCGACCCTCCGATGCAGGAGACCTTGAGAATGCCGGCCTGCTCCGCATCGACCTCCTGCAGATGCGCCAGCACGCCTACGGCCTCGATGCGCATGCCGTCGGCCGCCGCGCCAGCCTCGTTGCCGCGGATGATGCAGGCCACACCGAAAGGCTCGCGCGTGCGCAGGCAGTGGCTCATCAGGTCGAGGTAACGAGCCTCGAAGACTTTCAGCGGGAGCACGCCGCCGGGAAACAGCACCGTCTGCAGAGGAAACAGCGGCAAGGGATCAGGCATCAGGGCATCGGCAGCCGTCATTCGGAGACCTCCAACTCGCGGTGGCGCAACAGCACCGCCCTGCGCTGCGCGAAACGCGACGTCAAGCGCTCGGCCGCAAAGACCGAGCGGTGCTGCCCGCCCGTGCAGCCCAAGGCCACAGTCAGGTAGCTGCGCTGTCCCGCCTCGAAGCCGGGGACCCAGCGCTCGAGGAAGGTCTCGATCTGCCCGAGCAACTCTGCCACCTCGGGCTGCGCGTCGAGGTAGGTGGCCACAGGTTCGTCACGCCCGGTCAGCGGTCTGAGGTTGCGCACGTAGAAGGGGTTGGGGAGCACCCTCAGATCGAAGACGAAGTCGGCATCCAGCGGCACCCCGTTCTTGTAGGCGAAGGACTGGAACACCAGGGTCAAGGTCGCGTCCCGCGCACCCACCAGGTCGCGCATCCACGTGCGCAACTGCGCCGGGCGCAACTGGCTGGTGTCGACCACGGTCGATCGGTCGCGCAGGGCGGCCAGCAGCGCTCGCTCGTGCTCGATGGCCTCGATCAAGGCCGGTGCGCCTGCGGAGTTGCCGGATGGCATGGCCAACGGATGGGGGCGACGCGTTTCAGAAAACCGTCGTACCAGCGCCGGGGTCAGCGCATCCAGGAAGATCGAGCGGATCGGCACGCCATCGGTCTGCAGCGCGTCGATCAACTGCGGCAGCGCCGGCAGCGAGCCGGCTGCACGCACATCGACCGCCACAGCCACCCGGCCCGTGCGCCGCTCGCCCTCGAGACGGACGAATTCAGGCAGCAGTTCAGGCGGGAGGTTGTCGACGCAGAAGAAGCCCGCGTCTTCCAGCGCATGCAACGCCACCGACTTGCCGGAGCCCGACATGCCGCTGAGCAGCAACACCTGGGTGGCGCTCATCGGACCGACCTCCGCAACGATCGATGCAAGCCGGGCATGCGGGCACGCTTTGATGCGGTCATGCGGCCCCTCCGAGCAAGGCCTGGGCATGGGCGCGACTGGTGTCGGCCAACCGCTCGCCGCCGAGCATGCGCGCCACCTCGGCCACCCTCGCCTCGCCCAGGACCGCGCGCACGCTGCTCGACACGCGGCCGTCGTCCACGGTCTTGGCCACAACCAGGTGCGCATCGGCACAGGCCGCCACCTGCGCCAGGTGTGTGACGGCCAGCACCTGCGCATCGGCGCCGAGCTGCTTCATCATCCGCCCGACGGCATCGCCGACCGCGCCACCGACACCGGCGTCGATCTCGTCGAAGATCAGCGTGGCCCGGGTGTCCGCGCCACGACGACCCCGCGCGGTGGTCGCCGCGATGGCCAAGGCCAGACGAGAGAGCTCGCCGCCGGAGGCCACCCTTGCCAGCGGCTGCGGGCTTGCACCGGCATGGCCGGCGACGCGAAACTCCACTTCCTCCAGGCCATGGGCTGCGGGCGCATCCAGCGCGGGCAGGTGGATCTCGAAACGTCCACCAGCCATGCCCAGCTGCTGCATCGCCTGCGTGATGGCGGCCGCCAGCAACGGGGCCCGGGCCTGACGCGCCGCCGACACCTGACGGGCGACCGCCTCGAAAGACAGCCGCGCCTGTTGCTCTGCATGTGCGAGCGTCTGTTCGTCCGCAATGGCATCCAGGCGCTGCAACTGCGCCTGCCATTCCTGCCAAAGTGCCGGCAACTCGGCCGGCGCGCGGCGGTGCCGACGCGCCAGTTGCAACCACGTCGACATGCGGCGGTCCAGTTCGGCCAGGCGTCCAGGATCGGGGTCGTGATGCGCCAGATAGGCACGCAGCGTGTGCGCCGCGTCCTGCAACTGGGCCTGGGCCGACTGCAACACCTGCACGACCTCCTCGAGCTGCGGGTCGTAGCGTGCGACAGCCTCGAGCGCCTCCGCCGCGCGGCCGGCCAGCGCATCGGCTGACGGCTCGGCCTCGGAGGTGGCCTGCAGGGCGCCGGCGGCGGCCTCGAGCAGCGCCTGCGCATGCGCCAGCCGCGTGTGTTCCGCATCGAGCTGTGCCCACTCGTCGGGCTGGGGTGCCAGCGGATCCAGCTCCGACAACTGCCATTGCAGACGCTCACGCTCGCGCAGCATCGCCGACTGCTCGGAGCGCGCACGGCTCAGCGCCGCCTGCGCATCACGCCAGGCCGCCCACGCCGCCTGCAAGGCCTGCGTGTCGACGCCGGCCTGCGCATCAAGGAGCGCCCGCACGGCGGCGGGGCGCGTGAGGCTCTGCCAGGCATGCTGTCCGTGGATCTCGACGAGGTGATCGGCCAGTTCGCGCAACTGCGCCACCGTGGCAACGCCGCCGTTGATCCAGGCGCGGCTGCGCCCCTGGGCGTCGATCACGCGGCGCAGGAGCAGCCCCTCGTCCACGAGATCGAAGCCCGCTTCGATCAGCCAGACTTGCACGGCCTGCGGCAGGTCGAACTCGGCCACGACCTCGGCACGTGGCGCACCCTCCCGCACGGCACGCGCGTCGGCGCGCTCCCCGAGGGCCAGTTGCAAGGCGTCGATCAGGATGGACTTGCCCGCCCCGGTCTCGCCGGTGAGCACGGTAAAGCCCGCGGCCAGATCGACCTCGAGCGCACGCACGATGGCGTAATCCTTGAGCACCAGGCGTCTGAGCATCGCGTCGCCCCGTCCCCGAAACCCTCTACACCACGTCCTGATACCAGCGCAGCTTGCGCCGCAGCGTGGCGTAGTAGCTCCAGCCTTTCGGGTGCAGGAAGCGCACCTTGTGCTGCGAGCGCCGCACACGCACCTCGTCACCGTGCAGCAGACTGGTCAGTGCCTGCATGTCGAAGTTGGCCGACGCGTCGCGCCCGGCGACGATCTCGATGCGGATCTCGCCCTGGTCGGGCAGCACGATCGGCCGGTTGGACAAGGTATGAGAAGCGATGGGCACCAGCACCCATCCCGCGATACGGGGGTGCAGGATGGGCCCGCCCGCGGACAGCGCGTAGGCCGTGGCGCCGGTCGGTGACGCCACGATCAGCCCGTCGGCCCTCAGATTGGCGACGAAGTCACCGTCGATCGTGACGCGCAGTTCGACCATGCTCGCGGTGGCGCCGCGGCTGACGACCACGTCGTTCATCGACAGGCCTTCGAAGATGCGGTCTCCGTCGCGCCAGACACTGCCGTCGAGCATGGTGCGGCGGTCTTCCTCGTATTCGCCCGCCAGCATCGGCGCCAGCGCCTCGCGGAAGCGGTCGATCGACACGTCGGTGATGAAACCCAGCCGCCCCTGGTTGATGCCGATCAGCGGGACGTCGTGGCGCGCAATCTCGCGCGCGATCCCCAGCATGGTGCCGTCGCCGCCGACCACCACCACCACGTCGCACTGGGTGCCAAGCCTGTCGCGGCGAATGACGTCGAATCGGGAGAGACCGGCGCCGCTGGCGGTTTCCTCGTCCATGGAGACGTCCAGCCCCTGGTCGGCCAGAAACTGGGCCACGTCCTCCAGCACGTGCTGGATGCCGCGGGCCTGGTACTTGCCGACGATTGCGGCATGGCGGAACCGGGCAGACATGCAATTGATTACACCATAGCGCCTCCTGGAAAGCGCCATCCGGGCCGCAGCGCGCAGGGGGTCTTCATAGAATCGACACATGCTGGATCACCGCGCACGCACCCTGCTGAAGATCCTGGTCGAACGCTACATCGCCGAAGGCCAGCCGGTAGGCTCGCGCACGCTGTCGCGCGCCTCGGGTCTGGACCTGTCACCGGCGACGATACGCAACGTGATGAGCGATCTGGAAGAACTCGGCCTGATCGCCAGCCCGCACACCAGCGCCGGGCGCATCCCCACGGCACGCGGCTACCGGCTGTTCGTCGACACCATGCTCACCGCACGCCCGGTCGACATGGAGCAACCGCCGCCGGATCTGGCGGCTGCGCGGGAGCAATTGCACCCGGACCAACCGCAACGGGTCATCGCCCAAGCCGCGCAGTTGCTGTCCAGCCTGTCGCACTTCGTCGGTGTGGTCACGGCGCCGCGCAAGGTGAGCGTCTTCCGGCACATCGAGTTCCTGCGCCTGGGAGAGCGACGCGTACTGGTGATCCTGGTCGCACCCGACGGGGATGTGCAGAACCGCGTGATCTTCACGATGCGCGACCACAGCCAGGCCGAGCTGCTGGAAGCTTCCAACCATCTGAATGCGCACTACGCCGGCCTGACGATCGAGTCGGTGCGCGAACGCCTGAAGTCCGAGATCGAAGCGTTGCGCGGCGAGATCGCGTCGCTGATGCAGGCGGCCGTGCAGGTGGGCAGCGAGGCCGTCGCAGAGTCGGTCGATCAGGTCGTGGTCAGCGGCGAGCGCAATCTGCTGGGCGTCGACGAGCTCAGCCACGACATGAACGCGCTGCGGCGGCTGTTCGGCGTGTTCGAGCAGAAGACCGAGCTGATGCGCCTGCTGGACGTCTCGAGCCGTGCCGAGGGCGTGCGCATCTTCATCGGCGGCGAGAGCCGGGTCGTGCCGTTCGAGGAACTCTCGGTGGTCAGTGCGCCCTACGAGGTCGACGGCAAGGTCGTCGGCACGCTGGGGGTGATCGGGCCCACGCGCATGGCCTACGACCGGATGATCCAGATCGTCGACATCACGTCGCGCCTGGTCAGCCACGCGCTGAGCCAGAAATAGCCACCCCGAAACCCGGGCGCAACAGGTTTGCCCCTAGACTTCGACCCTGCCGGCCCTGCGGGCATCCGCGGGATTTGACACTACCCCTCGCCGTCATGTGACGGCGCCAACCCTCCACAGCCTGCCATGTTCCGAGCTGCCCTCACCGCCTGCGCCCTCGCTGCCGCCGCCTTGCTCCCCGCCGCCGCATCGGCGCAGGGGTCGAAGGAGTTGAACATCATGAACTGGGCCGATTACATCGCCGAGGACACGATCGCCAACTTCGAGAAGGAAACCGGCATCAAGGTCCGCTACGACTACTTCGACTCCAACGAGACGCTGCACACCAAGCTGGTGGCCGGCAAGACGGGTTACGACCTCGTCGTGCCGGGCGCGCACTTCGGCAAGCGCCAGATCGACGGCAAGCTGCTGCAGCCGCTGGACCGCAGCAAGCTCACCAACTGGGGCAACCTCGACCCGGAACTGCTGAAGAAGGTCGCGATGGCCGACCCGGGCAACAAGCACCTGGTCGTGTGGCTGTGGGGCTATGTGACGATCGGCATCAACGTCGACAAGGTCAATGCCGCGCTGGGCGGCGAGCCCATGCCCGCGAACCCACTGGACCTGCTGTTCGACCCCAAGTACGTCTCCAAGCTCAAGAGCTGCGGCGTGCACGTGATCGATTCGGCCTCCGAGGTCATCCCCGTGGCGATGCTGTACGCCGGCAAGCCCGGCTGGAGCCGCAATGCCAAGGACTACGACGCCGCACGGGCAGTGCTGATGAAGGCACGCCCGCACATCACGCGCATCGACTCGCCCGGGCCCATCAACGACATGGCCAACGGCACGATCTGCCTGTCTCTGGGTTATTCGGGTGACTTCCTCATCGCCAACCAGCGCGCCGAGGAAAACAAGACCGGTCACAAGATCCAGGCCATGATCCCGCCACGCGGCGCGACGATGTTCCTCGACACCATGGCCATCCCCAAGGACGCGAAGAACGTCGAGAACGCGCACAAGTTCATCGACTACATCCTGCGCCCGCAGGTGCACGCGTCGTTGACGAATGCGGTGTTCTACGCCAACCCGAACGCGGCGTCCAAGCCCTTCGTCGAGCCTGCCATCGCCAACAACCCCATCGTCTTCCCGCCTGCGGCTGACGTGGCCAAGCTCGCCGTGCCCGAGGCGCTGCCCCAGGACGCGCTGCGCGTGCAAACCCGCACGTTCCAGAGTTTCAAGGCCGGCCGCTGACGCACGGTCGGGCGCACCTTCGGGCGCCAAGCTGCCTTCGGAAGGCGCCCTTGGGCGCCTTCTTGCTTTGGGGCCGGTTCTTTCGAGGCCCCGAACCCGGGCGACGGCGTGTCGCAGACCCCGACGGCAAACGGCCCAGGACGGCCCGACGGTCACCCCGCTACACTTCCAGCCGGGGGCCGTTAGCTCAGTCGGTCAGAGCAGAGGACTCATAATCCTTTGGTCGTTGGTTCGAGCCCAACACGGCCTACCACCCGCCTCTTCACGATCAGCCCAGCAAGCGGGCAATCGCCGGGTCCAGGCCCCGGTGGGGCTTCACCGGGGGGCGCGCCAAGCTGCCTGCCGTGGCCTTCGGTGCGCCGAGCCTGACCAGCGCCTCGGCCTGCCTCACAGCGCTGGAGATCCCGTCGACCAGTGGTACCGGGACCTCGCTCGACACCTGTCGCGCCAAGCCGGCCAGAGGGGCGCCAGCGACGATCACGACGTCGGCGCCGTCGCGAACGCAATCCCTGATCAGGTCACACAAGGCCTGGCGGTCGTCCTGCTGCACCGACCCGATGTCGCGCAAGGGGTGTTCGAGGCTGCGGATGCTCACCAGGCGCCCGATGAGCCCGTTGGCTTCGACGCACTCGCGGTACCAGGCCGTGATGCGCCGCGAAATGGCGACGATGGAAAAGCGCTGACCGAGCTGGCAGGCCGTCATCAGCGCCGACTCGGTGAGCCCCACGACCGGGATCGGCATGGCCTCGCGCAGCGCGGTGAGCCCCGGGTCCCCGAAGGCAGCCACGATCAGGGCGTCGTGCTCCTGGGCATGGGCCGCGCCCAGTGTGGCCGTGGCGTAGGCCCCGATCAGGGCCTCGAAACGCGTCTCGATGTAAGCCACCCCGAAAGGCGCGGTCAGGACGGTCAGTTCAGTGCCGGCGCCGGCCGAGCGCTGCGCTTCGGCGTGGATGAGTGCAGTGACGGACTCACTGATGTTGGGGTTGACGACGAGCAGTTTCACCATGGACTCCTGGACGGCCGCGAACCCGCAGATCAGGCTCGCTGTCCCATCGAAAAGCAATCGAAGTGCCAGCTTGTGCATCTGCTTGGTGCGCCTCGCACCACGTTCGCGCCAGCAGCGCACCAGCGGACGGCTGCCGCGTCCTGGCGCACCAGAACCAACCACATCCGCACAACGATCGTGCATCACGCGCCGCACCCGCCGTTGCGATCCGCCATGCGATCGCATGGCCTGCAAGTTGCTAACGATGGCCCCAGCCCGTCCGGCCCCCGTGCCGATCTGTCTTTCACCGCATTCGAAGGAAGTCTGCAATGTCCACCACCTGCCCGTCCCGTTCCATGTCCCGTCGCGGCCTGCTCAAAGCAGCGGCCGCCGGCGCGAGCGTTCTGTCCATGCCGGCGTTCGTGGGCGCGCAGACCCGGGAGTTCGTCATCGGCGGCGCCGCCAGTCACAAGCCCTGGATGGACTCTGTGGTCATCCCGGCCTTCGAGAAGAAGTACAACTGCAAGATCGTCTACGAAGGCACGCGCTCGCTCGTCAATCTCGAGAAGATGCAGCGCAACAAGGCCAAGCCCTACCTGTCCGTCGTGCAAATGGACGACCCGGTGATGATCCTGGCCGTCAAGGAGGGCCTGCTCGAGCCGATCACGGCCGCGAAGGTGCCCAACATGACCATGATCCGCCCCGGCGCCATCCACATGGACGGGATGTGGGCCAACTACGTGCAGCCCTGGCAGGGCATCGCCTACAACACGAAGGCGCTGCCGGGCGGCATCCAATCGTGGGCGCAGTTGTGGGAGCCGCGCTTCAAGGGCCGCGTGATCCTGCCGTCGCTGCAGAACACCGAGGGCATCGCCAACCTGTTCCTCGCTTCCTCGCTCGAGACCGGCCAGCCGCCGGAGAAGGCGCAGTTCGACATCGACCCGGGCTTCCGCAAGCTCGCCGCCCTCAAGCCCAACCTGCTGACCATCTATACCCAGATGCCGCAAGCCTTCAACCTGCTCGAGCAGGGTGAGGCGTGGGTGATCGCAGGCGCGCTGTCGTCCTACGCCTTGCAGCGCAAGACCGCAGGGGCGCCGATCGATCTGGTCGCACCGAAAGAAGGCATCTGGGCCAGCCCGTCGGGCATCTGCGTGGTCAAGAACGGCCCGCACCAGGACCTGGCCTTCGCCTACGTCAACGAGATGCTGGGCGCGGAGTACCAGTCGGCCATCGCCGGGCCGACTTTCTCTCTGCCGACCAACCGCAATGCCAAGGCGCCCGCCAACCTGCCCCAGGGCATTCCGGTGCACCCGACCGACTGGTCCAACGTGGCAGCCAACCGCAGCGCCTGGATCCAGCGCTGGGACCGCGAACTCGCGATCTGAACCCCACGGGTGACGCACAGGTGAGCAGATCCACCGGTTCGGCGCCGGCCTTCCTCGAGGTGGCCGGCGCACACAAGTCCTTCGGCGCGGCCACCGTGCTCGGCGGGGTCGACCTGCAGGTCAACCGCGGCGAGTTCGTCAGCCTGCTCGGTCCGTCCGGCTGCGGCAAGACCACGCTGCTGCGCATCGTGGCGGGCTTGCTGGGGGCCGATCGTGGCGCGATACGGCTTGACGGTCAGGACATCGGACGCAAGGCGCCGCACCTGCGCGACGTCGGCGTGGTGTTCCAGAACTACGCGCTGTTTCCGCATCTCGACGTGGCGGCCAACGTGGGCTTCGGTCTGGCCGCGCGCAAGCGGCCGCGGCAGGAAATCGATGCCACCGTCGCGCGCTATCTCGAGCTGGTGCGGATGAGCGCTTTTGCCGACCGGTCGATCAAGGCCCTGTCGGGCGGCCAGCAGCAGCGTGTGGCAGTGGCGCGTGCCCTGGCCGTGCAGCCCAAGCTGCTGCTGCTGGACGAGCCCTTCTCGGCCCTGGACCGCAAGCTGCGCGAGACGATGCAGATCGAACTCAAGCGCCTGTTGCGTGAGCTCGAGATCACGGCGATCTTCGTCACCCATGACCAGGACGAGGCCCTGACCCTGTCCGACAGGATTGCCGTGATGAACCGCGGCGCGATCGAGCAGTTCGCCGACCCGCTGACCATCTACCACCAGCCGTCGAGCAGCTTCGTGCTCGACTTCGTGGGCCTGTCGAGCCGGCTGTCGGGACGGGTGTTGGCCGAGCGCGGTGGGCTGCTCGAGGTGGAAACCGCCTTTGGTGTGCTGCGCGCGCCCGGCAGCTTCCACGCAGGGGCGAAGGTGCTGCTGGGCATCCGGCCCGAGCGGATGCGCATCGCCGGGGTGTCGACGGCGGCGCCGGGGTCGCAAGGCAACAGCCTGCAGGCGCCGGTGACCGACGTGGTGTTCCAGGGCTCCAAGGTGCAGTACCACTTCGGGTGTCCCGATGCGGACAGGCTGCTCGTCGAGGCCGTCGATCTGCCGGTGCAGGCGATCGGTCCAGGCACGATGTTGTCGGTGGACTGGGCCGTCGAGGACACGCGCGTCTACGCGGCGGCACAGGTCGGCTGAGGCCGCCAGTCCCGCTGCCTGTGCGCGCGCCCCGCCGACGTTTCCGCCTTGCCACATGCCCACCATGACCGCTTCCGGACGTGACCGCACTTCATGGCTGGCGCTGCCCGCGGTGGCCTACCTCGGCCTGGTGTACGCCGCGCCCATCGTCTACCTGCTCGGCCGCAGCCTGGTCGGGCCGCAAGGCCTGACGCTCGAGCCCTACGTCGCGTTCTTCGCCGACCCGTTCAACCTCCGGGTGATCGGCAACACGCTGCGCATCGCCCTGCTCGTGACCCTGCTGTGCCTGCTGATCGGCTATCCGGTGGCCTTCGCGCTGGCGCGTTCCCGCGGCTTCGCGCAGGTGGCGCTGTTCACCGCCATCGTCCTGCCGCTGTCAGTGGGCGTCGTGGTCAAGGCCTTCGCCTGGCAGATCGTGCTGCGGCGCGATGGCGTGGTGTCGCAGTTCCTGGTGGGCTCGGGACTGTGGGACGAACCCCAACGCCTGCTGTTCACCGAGACCGGGCTGGTGCTCGGCGCCGCCAATGTCTTCCTGCCCTTCATGATCCTGCCGATCTACTCGGTCGTGAAACTCATCGACGCCCGGCTGGGCGAGGCCGCCGCCACGCTCGGCGCCTCGCCGCTGTACCGCTTCATGCACGTGACGCTGCCACTGAGCCTGCCCGGCGTCATCTCGGGCATCGCCTTCGTGTTCTCGATGAGCATCTCGATGTTCGTGATCCCGTCGCTGCTCATCGGCGACCGGTTCCAGACGCTTGCCACACTCACGGGGAGGTCCTTCCTGTTGATGCGCAACGAGCAGCTCGGCTCGACGACGGCCGTGATCCTGCTGGTGCTGGCCGTGACCGTGGTCGTGGGCTCGAGCCTGCTGGCGCGCCGTGCGGCTGCGCGCACCTGAACACCGGAGGACCACGCCATGAGCCGTACCGACCGCATCACGCTGGGCCTCGTCTGGGCGATGGCCGCGTTCGCCGTGATCTTCCTCCTGACACCCCTGGCGGTGACCGTGGCCGTGTCCTTCGGCTCCTCGACGGTGTTCTCGCTGCCGCCACCAAGCTGGTCGACGCGCTGGTATGAGGCTCTGCCCGGCACCCGCGGCCTGTGGTCATCGCTCTGGGTGTCGGTGCAGATCGCTGCGTTGTCCACTGCGATCAGCCTGGCGCTGGGCACCGCCTGTGCCATCGCTCTGGTGCGTGGGGGCGGTGCCGGGCGCGAGGCCATCACCACCTTTCTCGTCTCGCCGTTGATGCTGCCCGGGCTGGTGGTCGGCATTGCGATGCTGCAGGCCTTCCGCCACGTGGGTCTGACGTCGACCTGGGGCAGCCTGGTGGCCGCGCACGTCGTGATCACCCTGCCGTACGTGGTGCGCAGCGTGCTGGGCGCGCTGTCGCTGTTCGACTTCACGCTGATCGACGCCGCGCGCATGCTGGGCTGCTCGTCCACCGCAGCCATACGCAAGGTGCTCGTGCCGGCGCTGGCGCCGGCCTTCATCACCTCCGGCATGTTCGCCTTCCTCGCGTCGATGGACAACTACCCGATCTCTATCTTCTTCACCGATGCCTGGACCAAGACCTTGCCCATCCAGATGCTGCAGTTCGTCGAGGAGAGCCCCGATCCGCGCATCGCGGCGATCTCGGCCGGCCTGATCCTGCTGGCGGTCGTGGTGATGGTCATCGGAGACCGGCTTGTCGGCCTGAAGCGGCTGGCAGACTTCTGAGCCTCCCGTCCGATGCCGCGCACACGAGCCAGACCGACGGCCGGCCCTGCACCGCAACGCCGGCGAGCCAAGGGCGGCGTGAGTCACGCCTTCCCGCCGCCCAACCAGCCTCAGCAGCCCCACGACGATGCGAGATGAGACACCAGGCCCTGCCGCTGCAGGGTCGGATCGGGACTTCGCCGGGTATCGCCACGCGACGCCGAACATTCGATGGCCAGGTGGGGCACGTCTGGCCCTGTCGATCGTCGTCAACATCGAAGAGGGCGCCGAGCTGTCGCTGGGCATGGGAGACGAGCGCAACGAGTCGGTCTACGAGGCGGTCGAGGAAGTCGTCGGCGCGCGAGATCTGTGCATGGAGAGCCACTTCCAGTACGGCACACGCGCAGGCTGGCCGCGCATCCGCAGCGCGCTGCAACGCTTCGGCGTGACGGCCACGCTGAACGCCTGCGGACGCGCGCTGCAGTTCAGCCCCTGGCTGGCAGCCGAGGCGGTCGCCGACGGGCACGAGATCATGGCGCACGGTCATCGCTGGGAGACGCACGCCCGGATGGGCGAGCCAGAAGAGCGGCGCGCCATCGCCAGGGCGGTGGGCGCCATCACGCGCTCGGCAGGCGCCCCCCCGGTGGGCTGGCACACGCGGTCTGCGCCATCGGTGAACACCCGCCGTCTGCTCGTGGAGCATGGCGGCTTCCTGTACGACTGCAACGCCTATGACGACGACATGCCCTATCTGGTGACGGTGTCGGACAGGGAGCATGTCGTCCTGCCCTATGCCTTCGACACCAACGACATGCGCTTCTTCAACCGCGGAGGGTTCGTCCGCGGCAGCGACTTCGCCGACTACTGCATCGACGCCTTCGACCGCCTGCATGCCGAAGGCGCGCATGCGCCCCGCATGATGTCGGTGGGCTTGCACCTGCGCATGATCGGCCGGCCTGGGCGCATCGGCGGGCTCGAGACCTTTCTCGCCCATGCGGCGGGCCAGTCGGGGGTCTGGTTCGCGCGGCGCGACGCCATCGCCCATGCGTGGCGCGACGGTCTGGGGCTGCCCCGTTG